>PWRF01000029.1 GCA_003556325.1 Bacteroidales bacterium
CCAGCGGCGTATGGTTTCGTTAAAGCTGTATCCCCTGAACAACTGATCCCTGACGAGCCTGCGCATAAGGCGGTTGTCGGATGTTGACAGCGGCAGGTGGTCGTGAATGTTCAGCGTGCTGAGCGCCGATACGTATATACGGTAGGAGGGTACGTCCATCATATCTTTCCACAGGTCGGGGTTCAGCCCGTGGATCCCTTCCACGATGATATAGGTGTCAGGGTTTATTCTGGTGGCTTCCTCTGCGGGAGTTGCCCCTTTGCCATCGAAATGATATTTGGGCAGATGCACGGGCTTGCCATTCAGTAAGTCGTTGATATTCTTTTTAAACAGTTCAAGGTCCAGGGCCGTGATCAACTCAAAATTCTTCATCCCGGTCTTCGGGTCGTCGGGGATCTCGCTATGCGGCAGATAAAAATTGTCGAGAGAAAGTATTAACACGTCTTTTTTCAGGATCTGCAACTCAATACGCAAGCGGTGTGCTGTGGTGGTTTTTCCGGAGCTTGTGGGGCCAGAGAGAAAAAGCACGCGGGGATTGTCCTTATGTTCCAGGATGTTGTCGGCGATTTCCGATATGCGCCTTGCCTGCCAGGCTTCGGAGAGCTTTATGAACTCGTGCAACCGGTGGTGCCGGATCACGTCGTTTAGCTCTGCAAAGCTGGAGATCCCAAGATGCATCATGGTGTTTTCAGCTTCTTCAAAGCCAAGGAAATACTTACTGCTTTCGGGCTGCCGGGGCATAACACGGTCGAAAAACTCCGGGTCGGCAATAAGGAAAAAGCCTTCGTGAAAAGGCATTATCCTGAACTGTTTGATACGATCGTAATTTTCACTTACGTGATTCACCAGTAACTCACCATATCCGTTGAGGTGGGCAAGCCTCAGCCCATCCAGTTTTTCGTTGCCGGGCTTTGACTCAAGCAGATGAATGATGTCTGACCGGCTGCCTGTGTCAAAATATCTGCGAATCTTTTCCGGGGGCAACACCTCGTGACGAAAAGTGTCTTTCCTTTCGATGATTGCCTTTATCCGCTTACCGATCTTTTGCAACTCGTTTTCAGAGACTTTATAGTTTTTAAAGTATCCATACACACCGCCGGGAATGCTGTAGGCAATATAAAAAGGCCGGTTGCGCAGCTCTATGCTGGCAGCCTTGTTAAAAAGCACAAGAAGTGGCTCCATAAGATCCCTGAATGCATAACGCAGGGCTATGGGCTGTTGAGCATTTGGAGGATAACCGTATATGTCTCTGTTAAGTCCCATGTACTGGTCTGAACGTCTTAATCATTTATTTCCCATGATTTTCGGGGGCACAAAGTTACGAAAACCAGACATCTGCAAAACAAGTCTTTTGATATATCCGCGAAGTCTCATTTTTTTATTGTGAAATTGCCAAAATGTATGTAGGTTTGCCATTTCAAAGAGACAATGAATCTGTTATCAAAATAGTGATCCCATGATTGATTTATCTACCACCTATATGGGTCTGCCCCTGCGCAGCCCTGTGATTGCAGGCAGTTCAGGCCTCACCAAAAGTTTGAGCAACCTTCAGGAGATAGATGCCAGTGGCGCAGGAGCTGTCGTGCTCAAGTCGCTCTTTGAAGAACAAATCAAAGTGGAAGTTCGCGAGGTCTTCTCATATGAAGATGCCCAAAGTGCCTATACCGAGGCGGAAGATTACATCAGAAACTATGCCCGCGAACAAACCCTGGATGAATATCTTGACCTTATCCAGGAAGCCAAAAATAAAATATCCATCCCCATTATTGCCAGTATAAACTGTACTTCTGCCAGGGAGTGGCCGGCCTTCGCCAAAAATATTGAAAAAGCAGGAGCGGATGCATTGGAGCTGAATGTCTTTGTGCTGCCTTCCAACGCCGATATCGAAGGAAAGTCGTACGAAAAAACCTATTTCGAGATCGTCGAAAAAGTTAAGAAAGAGGTAAGTATCCCCATATCCCTGAAATTGTCATCCTATTTCTCGGGACTCGCCAATATGATCAAAAAGCTCAGCTGGACAGGTGTGGATGGGATCGTGTTGTTCAACAGGTTCTTCAATCCGGATATAGATATTGACCAGATGAGGATAAAAGCGGCACACCTTTACAGCGATCCCGAAGAGATCAGCTTTAGCTTGCGATGGATTGCCATCCTATCAGGTCAGCTCCAAACCGACCTGTGTGCCTCAACAGGTGTACATGATGGGAAAGGCGTTGTAAAGCAACTTCTTGCCGGGGCAAAGGCCGTCCAGGTGTGTTCTGCACTCTATAAAAAAGGACTCTCACATTTGAAACCCATGCACACAGAGCTCCAGGAATGGATGGAAGCTAATAACCATAAAAAGATCGCTGATTTCCGGGGCATGATGAGCCAAAAAATGACCCAAAACCCCGCCGCCTTCATGCGGGTGCAGTTTATGAAGCATTTTGCCGGTATCGAATAGATTCCAGGCGGCCTGGAAGCTTACCTGTATGCGCAGGTTTTGTGTACTATATGTTGCGAATTATTAGTCGCTGATCCCCTGTAGCTTATGGCTTTGCATTTTTTAACAGCCGCCTGGTTTGTCATAGCAAAATATCTATATATCTTTATGCAATCTTAAAATTGAACTTTTTGGATTTGCTTTTGTTTGATTTTAAGGAAGTTAAAAAATCGTCACACAAAAAAATTAGCCTGACAATGAAGAAAACTGGGAAAAACACGAAAGTAAAGCCTCTGTATATTGCTTTGGGGGTTATGGTTGCTGCATTTGCTGTCCACGCAGGAGTGAACGCGTTTGTTTCATCTTCGGGCGGGGATTATGAAGCTTCTTCCGAATATATTATTCATCTGGATGATGAGCGTTTTGACGATACAATAGCCGAGGGGGTTGTCCTGGTAGATTTCTGGGCAACATGGTGTGCACCGTGCCGTGTGCAGGGACCGATCCTTGAAGAGGTGGCCGGTGAAATTCATGAGAAGGCCCGGATCACAAAGGTCGATGTTGACGATTATGGCAGCCTGGCTGCACGCTATGGGGTGCGCAGCATTCCGACCATCATAATTTTTA
>PWRF01000011.1 GCA_003556325.1 Bacteroidales bacterium
ACATTTCGACTTTTTGACTTTTTCACTTTTGTCCTTTTGTCTTTTTGTCCTTTTGTCTTTTTGTCTTTTTGTCCTTTTGTCTTTTTGTCTTTTTGTCCTTTTGTCTTTTTGTCTTTTTGTCTTTTAATCTTTATAACATTTTAAACCTTTATACACATGCATAATAAAACCATTGGAATCCGCCATGAGGATAAATATGAAATGGAGCGCCGCACGCCCGTCACGCCGCATCATGCTGCCAAACTGACAAGGGAAGAAGGCCTGAAGGTAATTGCAGAAACATCTCCAAAAAGAGTTTTTTCAGACCAGGAATACATTGAAGCGGGCGCACAGGTAGAAAAAGACCTGAAAGCCTGTCCGGTGATCTTTGGGGTAAAAGAGATCCCTGAAAAAGCTTTTGAGAAAGACAAGACCTATGTCTTTTTCAGCCACGTAATAAAAGGGCAGTCATACAACATGCCCATGTTGCAGAAAATGATGGACCTTGGATGTAATTTGATTGATTATGAGTGCATTGTTGATGACCAGAACAAACGCCTGATCTTTTTTGGCAAGTATGCCGGGCTGGCAGGAATGATCAACTCGTTGTGGAGCCTCGGACAGCGCCTGAGAGAATATGGCTATGCGGAAAATGCATTTCTGGGCATCAAACAGGCACAGCATTATAACTCCCTCCAGGAGGCAAAAGCAGCAGTTTCAAAAGTGGGCAGGCAAATTGCCGAAAAAGGGATCCCTGCGGAGCTGCAACCCCTCACCATTGGGTTTACAGGCTATGGCAATGTATCCATAGGCGCCCAGGAAATCGCCAACCTCCTGCCTTCGAAAGAAATCACCCCTGCTCAGTTGCTCGGGCTGAAAAACAGATCCATGCTGCCCGGAAATATTATTTATAAGGTAATATTCAAGGAAGAAGACATATCCCGCCATAAGGAAGGAAAGCCGTTCGACCTGCAGGATTATTTCACGAACCCGCAAGACTATGAGAACGACTTCGAAAAATATATCCCTCACACCACGGTGCTCATGAACTGTATGTACTGGGACAGCCGTTATCCCCGCATCGTGACGAAGAAATACCTCAGGGAGCTTTTTGCGGCCGGAAAGCCCAAACTGACTGTTATCGGTGATGTTACGTGCGACCCCGACGGCTCCGTTGAATGCACTCATAAAGGGACTGCCATTGAGGATCCTGTATTTGTGTATGACCCGGATACCGATAAACCCGCCATGGGCTTTAAAGGGCACGGCATCCTTGTGATGGCAGTCGATATCCTGCCAAGCGAACTGCCCATGGATGCCTCCGTTTCGTTTGCAAATGCCCTCTACCCATTCATAAAACCCATTGCAGAGGCGGATTACTCAGAAAGCTTTGAAAACCTGAAGCTCCCGCCGGCTATAAAAAGGGCGCTGATCCTTCACCGCGGAGAGCTTACTCCGGATTACAAATATATCGGCAAGTATTTGAAAGGATGAACAAGCGGAAATGATCAGCAAATACGGAGATACTTGCAAAAAAATGATTCGTCAACACATAAATTTTAACCATAAAAAGTTTGAGATATGAAGAAAGTATTGATTCTGGGTGCCGGGATGGTAGTTAAACCCATTGTGACCTACCTGCTGGAAAAAGACGTATTGGTAACCGTTGCAAGCCGAACCAGGTCAAAAGCAGACGCTATGATCTCGGGACATAAAAATGGTACAGCCATTGAGTGGACCGTGGATGACACAGAAACGCTTGACAAAATGGTAAAAGAGCACGACCTTACCGTCAGCCTGCTTCCCTGGCTGCACCACATCATGGTTGCCAAGCATTGTATAAAGCACAGGAAAAACATGGTGACCACGTCTTATGTAAAGCCCGAAATGAAAGCACTTGACCAGGAGGCTAAAGATGCAGGAATCATCATACTGAATGAACTGGGACTCGATCCGGGTATTGACCACATGTCAGCCATGCGCATTATTGATCATGTGCACGATAAGAATGGCAAGATAGAGGAGTTTTATAGCATTTGCGGAGCCTTGCCTGCACCGGAAGTTGCCGGTGACAATCCTTTCCGTTACAAATTCAGCTGGAGTCCGAAGGGCGTCGTGCTGGCAGGCAATAACGACGGCCGCTACCTCCGCCATGGTAAGGAAGTGTATGTCCCGACCGAAGACCTCTTCAAAAATCCTTTGCAAATTGATTTTCCAAAAGTTGGCAAGTTAGACATCTATCCCAACCGCGACAGCATGCCTTATATCGATCTGTATGGCATTCCGGAAACGAAAACCATGATGCGGGGCACCTTCCGGTACCCCGGATGGTGCGAAAGCATGGATGCAATGAAGGCACTCAAGCTGCTCACCAACGACACCTATGACTTTACCGGAAAATCATACGCAGAAATGCTTGCCATGCTGATAGGCTTGGAAAGTGCTGCAAACATCAGGGAACAGGTGGCCGGATACCTGAACATCCCCGTGGATGCTCATGCCATAAAGGCAATGGATTGGCTTGGCCTGTTTGAAGACAATCGGATGGGGCGCCGCCAGGATACACCTTTTGAGATCGTATCAGATCTTATGATAGAAAAAATGATGCTTGGAAAAAAAGAGCGCGACATGGTAGCCATGCAGCATGTGTTCCTGGCGTCTTATCCCGATGGGAAAAAAGAAGTGATCAAGTCCTCTATGCTGGACTCCGGAACCCAGGAGACCGATACGGCCATTGCACGCACCGTGGCCCTTCCGGCCGCAGTGGGAGTGGAAATGGTACTAAACGGCGAAATAGCAGAAAAAGGAGTGCACATCCCTGTCATTCCGGGAATTTACAACCCGATCCTCGATGCCCTGGAAACAATGGACATCAGGATGGAAGAACAATTTGGGCTTCCCGAGAGTGAAATAATAAAGTAGTTTGCTCAAGGGGCGCAATATTACCCCCGCAAAACATTATCTTCCAGCCAGTCTGCTATTTTTCGGTCATTGGAAAGGTGCGGCACCTTGTTTTGCCCGCCCAGTTTACCGATGGATTTCATGTAGCGGTTAAAGCTTCCATCCGGAAGGCTTTCCACAATGGCTGGCTGGAGGATGTTTCCTGAAACCAGGTCTTTATAGTAAGGGTTTTGCTCCTGCATCTTTTTATCCAGCACATCTGCAAACCGCTCCAGGTCATCGGGCTCTTTGCTGAATTCCACGAACCATTGATGACAAGGGTCACCGTCAGGGTTATCTACCAGTGGTGCCAGGGTGAACTCGGTAACCACCGCACCGGTGGCTGCAGCAGCACCTGTAATGGCATCTTCTGCCTCCTGCGCAATCACATGCTCTCCAAAGGCAGAGGTGAAGTGGGTGAGCCGGCCCGTAGAAACGAAACGATAGGGATCGGTTGACACAAAGCGTATGGTGTCGCCGATGTTATACCCCCATAATCCGGCGTTTGTACTCATGATCATGACATAGTTCACGTCCTTCTCCACATCCCATAGTGCGACCCGCGGCGGGTCATCATCATAAAACTGATCGGCGGGAATAAACTCATAAAAAATGCCGGCATCAGGGATCAGCAGCAAGCCCTGCGAAGGCCATTCGTCCTGGAAGCCAATAAAGCCCTCAGAGGCAGGGAAGGTCTCCAGCGAAGGCACCTCCTTGCCTATCAGCTCAAAGAACTTTTTTTCGTAAGGCTGGAAGTTCACCCCGCCATAAACAAACAACGAAAAGCCCGGAAAGATCTCAGCAATCGTGCTTTTCCCGGAAGTGGCAATCAGCCGCTCAAAATACATCTCAACCCAGGGCGGGATCCCGCTTATAAGGCTCATGTTTTTGCTGAGAGATTCCTCCACGATGGCATCCAGCTTTTCCTCCCAGTCTTCAATGCAGTTGATGTCATAGGACGGCAACCTGCGGTTACGCAGATAGGCAGGTACATGGCGGTGTGATATCCCCGACAGTCTGCCGGTGGGAATATCGCCGCTGGTATCCAGCTCCGGACTGCCGGAGATAAAGATCATCCGGCCACGCAGAAAGTCGGTGCGGCCCGTCTTCCATAAATACATGAGCAAGGCATGCCGGGCCGAATGCACGTGATGGGGCATGGAGTCTTTGGTGATGGGAATGTATTTGGCCCCGGAAGTGGTGCCCGATGTTTTGGAAAAGTACATGGGCCGGCCGGGCCAGAGTACGTCTTTCCCACCGTTCAGGATCTGGTCTATGTATGGACGGAACGCTTCATAGTCACGGACTGGAACGCGTTTCTTGAAGTCTTCGTGGGTCCGGATGTTGCCAAAATCATGATCCGCTCCAAAAACGGTGTCGCGGCCTTTTTCGACCAATTGGGTAAACATTTTCTCCTGTAGTCTGGCAGCATCCCGGTACCATCGGTTAAAGCGGGATTTGCTGAGTCTGGCAACCAGTTTGGCTCCTGCAGATATAAGCATAAAATGGAAATTCTTTGTATTAAAAAAAATCAATAAATTGGTGTCTTATGGGGATGTGATTCCCCATGATCGTATACCGGGATTCAGGCATTTTGTTTTCGGGTCAGGTATCGCGGGTAATATCCCTGGCTGGCATTGCTGCTTCCAGAAGGCGTGTGATCAGGCTTACATATACTTCAATCCCTTTATCGAGGGCCGCAATGGGAAAACGTTCATCAAAGTAGTGTATTGTCTCCATCAGTTCCTCTGGCATGATGGCCGGCAACAGCCCATAAGCAGGGATTCCCTGGCGGCGGAAAAAGCGGTTGTCATTGATAGCCACAAACATGAAGGGGACGACCACAGCATCGTCAAAAACCTCATAAAGGCTTTCCTGCATTGCATCATAGAACATGCCCTGAGGTGAGACAGGCGAAGCGGGACTGCTTTCCAACACCCGGATCTCCACTTTATAGGGTTCAACAATACGTTTAACATGAGCGATAAAAGCCTCCTGGTCGGTTTCAGGCAGAAGCCGGCAGTCAAACACAGCCCTGGCCCTGGATGGGATCTGGTTATAGGCCCCTTCTGAGCTGGTAAGGCTGGTTAACGTGATGGTGTTGGTAAGCATGGAGGCGATCAGGGGCTCGCTTCTGACCAGGCGGCCAAAAAGCGGCCCGTAAAAGTCGATGCGTTGCATCACCCTTTTCATGATACCCCTTTCGTGCTCTGCCAGAAGGCCCAGTGCCTGAATGACTATAGGAGATACCGTGATCTTCGGTTTGGCTTCCAGCAAAGCGCTTGTGGCCTTCACAAGATCCCTTGTGGAATAATGGTCCCTGGGTACTGACCCGTGCCCGGAGGCCTGCACCTGTGAAGAGGCCTCTAGGAACATCCTTCGTTTTTGTGTAACCTCAACTCCGAATACCGCTTTGTCAGGAGCAGCACCAATAAGCCCTGTAATTCCGGCGCCCCCTTCGCCATAGACCACGGCCGGGTTCAACTCTTCCAGGAAATATTCCGTGATGATGCGTGCCCCCTTGTCTCCTCCGGTTTCTTCCCCCGAAACGGCAAGCAGACTCACGTTGTAAGGGAGGTCCTGCTCCTGGGCAAGCTCCACGAACTGTTTGATGGCAAACACCTGCATCACTCCCATGGCCTTGTTGTCGATGGCGCCCCTGCCCCAGACCTTGCCATCGGCGATCTTACCTGAAAAGGCAGGGTAAGTCCATCCTTCCGGCTCTCCGGGCGGCACCACATCTATATGGGTCATAAAAACAATGTTTGGCTTGCCATACTCTAAAGGATACAACGACGCAGCAAAATTATAACTGTCCGGCTCATCAGTGAACACGTGCACGTGAAGACCCTGGTCACGGCAATATTGTGCAAAAAACTCCCCCGCTTCCTTCTCCTCACCGGATACGGAGGGAATTTGCACGTAAGTACTCAACAGCTCAGCCGGTTCCATCGCTGCCGTTTCCGTCGCTGCCAGGTCCGCGGCAAACCCCCGGGCCGGGACGGATACCAGGAACCAAGCAACAGCCAGGAACCATATACCGGCAGCATGGCTTTTATTCATGTGTTTTTTCCTTGCTGATGTTTGATTTCTGTTCATTAAGTTGATAAATATAATGGGGTCTTAAAAATATTGACAAAAAGTCCTATTCGTATGCATAAAGGTAACAAAAAAGCACGCATCTGTTATTATGGTTTTGATAATTTCACAGATGCACACAAATTCCTCAGGCACAACCTTAAACCTCAAACCTTACATAAGATCTAGCATATGAATTACTGGGGTTCCCTGCTTCCTCTCCGCAGCCCAAGTGCTGCGGCAACTGTTGTCTCCTGCTACTTCCTACTTCTTACTTCTTACTTCTTACTTCTTACTCCTTACTCCTTACTTCTCTTCACCCTTTAAAATGGAAGCTTCAGACTACCTGACTACCTTATCCCAGCCTGTTCTGGAAAGATTTATGTATATGACAACCGCCGCAATAGCGGCTACGCCTAAATAAATAAGGGCCTGTACATGATCACCAAAGATCAGCCGGCCAATCCCGAAAAGGCTGAACAGTACCAGTACACAGCCCGCGATGTAATTCACAAACAGCGTCTTATAGCCCTTATCTCCACGCACGTGGGGCATCTCCCCGGCCATGATCTTCCAGCCCGGTCCGCCCGGGTGCACTTTCTCATAAAAGCTTTTCAGTGTATTGATCTCAACAGGTTTGGTAAGATAGGTGACTGCCAGCCACACCAGGGTAGACCAGGCCACGATGATGATCAGGGTGCTTTCGTAACTCAGGCCGTAGCGAAAGACGAGCATCGGGTATATGGCATAGGGAGCAAGCATGGCAGCGATCTCCGACCATGCGTTGATCCGCCACCAGAACCAGCGCAGCAACAGCACCAGTCCGATGCCACCGCTGCAGGCGAGGATAAAGCGCCAGGCATCGCTGATCATCTCAAACTGTGTCGTGACGATAAGAGAAAACAACATCAGGATCACTGTGGTGATGCGCGACACCTTCACATAATAGCGCTCGCTGGCACCGGGCCTGATGAATGGCCTGAACAGGTCGTTGACAATATAGGATGCGCCCCATACGGTTTGGGACGACATGGTAGACATATAGGCAGAAAAAAAAGCTGCCAGCAGGAGGCCAAGCAAGCCTGCAGGAAGCAGGTCGCGGATCACCATCACGTAGGTGGCTCCCTTGTCCGCCTCGTGCGGGAACATTACAAGAGCTACCAGCGCCACGATGATCCAGGGCCATGGACGAATGGCAAAATGAGCCACCTGGAACCACAAGGTAGCCAGAAGGGAATGCTTTTCATCCTTTGCGGACATCATGCGCTGGGCCACGTAGCCGCCACCGCCGGGCTCAGCCCCGGGGTACCAGCTGGCCCACCACTGCACGCCAAGGTACGCCACCAGGGCTACCACTCCCATCTGCAGCATGGTTTGACCATTTTCCACGGCGCTGTCGCCGGCGACGACAGGGAAAAACTCAAACACCCGGCCGGCATCAGCAAGCTGTGTCTGCAAGCCCGAAATGCCACCTACATGATCCAGGGCAATGAAGGCCAGGATGATGCTCCCTCCCATCGCGATCACAAACTGAAAAGTATCCGTTACCGTTACCCCCCAAAGTCCTGCCAGGGCAGAATACAGGGCAACAAAAGCCATCATCAGGCCAACCACCATCAGGTGCGAAGAAAGGATCAGGCCCCCAATGCTAATGTGAGACACCCCAAACAAGGTCAGATCCGGAAACATCACCTCCAGGATTTTGACCATGGCAAGGTTTACCCAGGCCATCACCACGGCATTCATGAAAATGCCGATGTATACCGCCCGGAAACCCCTAAGAAAGCGTGCAGG
Organism: Bacteroidales bacterium; assembly: GCA_003556325.1. Taxonomy (GTDB): domain Bacteria; phylum Bacteroidota; class Bacteroidia; order Bacteroidales; family UBA7960; genus PUPG01. The sequence continues at coordinate 7,792 of PWRF01000011.1, forward strand.
CTTGCCCGAGTAGCGGATAGCCACAAATTCAGCATCTGTCATGATATTTGCCCTCCGCCATAAGCGTGCAAAGAAAAAAACAGTGAGCATCCCGCCAAAAAGCATGTTCCACCATAGCCAGTTGCCACTGATCCCGCTTTCTGCCACCAGTTCAGTCACAGCCAGAGGTGTATCGGCAGCAAAAGTGGTCGCCACCATGCTGGTTCCCGCCACATACCACGGCAGGTTGCGGCCCGAGAGGAAAAACTCGCGCGTATTTCTACCGGCCCGCCGGCTCAGATACAAGCCGATGCCAATGCTGAGAAGCAAAAATGAGATGATCACAATCCAGTCAATCAGGTGGAGGTGCATGGCAGAATAATTTCTATGCGCGTAAATATTTTGTGGCAAAATAACAGTCTTCAAATATAAAGATTGTTGCCGGTTCGTTGTAAAATAAAAAACCGGAAGCACATGTGCTGAAATTATAAACCTGACTTATGCATAATGTATTTCCCCTAAAGGGAAATGCCGTTGTTTTTTGGGTGACTGAATTGTTCAGGAGTTTGCAATTTTATAAAATATGGCTAATCAATGCTTTGTGATTTTGATTTCTCGCAGAGGACCGCTGATGGTTTCGCTGAAGATCGCAGAGTTAAAAACCCATTGATGATAATCACCCTCGTGTGCGATAACATTTCAGGGTGCACATTACATTAAAGACTAGCGCAGGACAAAGACAGAGATACGAAACAGCCTCATTGTACGAATAGAAAAATTTGAATATATTTGTTCTTTATCGCATGTTAATCACCCGAATTATTCATTAAAACCATAATGTGATGATGTTACTTGAAATCAGCGTGGAGGCCCTGCTGGAAGCAGCTGGAAACTTTTTGACCGAATACGGTTTACGATTTCTCGGTGCCGTTATTCTGCTCATCATTGGTTTGTGGTTATCAGGTAAAGCAAGCCGGATAGTATACGGGATGATGGAGAAAAGGGAGGTAGAACCCTCGCTTCGGAGCTTTTTGAAAAGCCTGATTGGCGCATTGCTCAGAATTCTTGTGATCATAACCATTTTCACTCTGGTCGGTGTTCCGATGACCTCTTTCATTGCCATCCTGGGTGCAGCAGGTCTGGCCGTCGGCCTGGCACTTTCGGGCACGCTGCAAAACTTTGCCGGCGGGGTGCTCCTGCTGATCATCAAACCGTTTAAGGTAGGTGATTTTATTGAGGCCCAGGGGTTTATGGGAACTGTTAAAGATATACAGATTTTCCATACGGTACTGCAAACCATTGATAATGTAATTGTTACTGTGCCCAATGGAGGGTTAAGTACGGGGAGTGTAATAAACTATTCCATCAACCCCACGCGCCGTGGCCAGTGGGTATTTGGCATTGCATACGGAGACAGCGTCGAAACAGCTAAAAAAGCGATCAGGGGGGTGTTGGACAATGACCCCCGGGTGTTGAAAGACCCGGAGCCAATGATTTTTCTGTCCAAGCTGAACGACAGTTCCGTCGACATCACAGTCAGGGCATGGGCCAATGCGGTTGATTTCTGGCCCTTCAGCTTTGCCATCCACGAAAAAGTATACGATGCCTTTCAAGAAGCTGGCATCAACATTCCATTTCCCCAAATGGACGTGCACCTTCACAACAAGAACAAATCATGATTCGATTCATTCTTAATGATAAGGAAATCAGCACAGACCATTACACCGGCTCTACCCTGCTGGATTTCATCCGTTACCATAAACACCTTACCGGCACCAAGATCGGATGCCGCGAAGGTGACTGCGGTGCTTGCACAGTGCTCGAAGGGCAACTGGAAGACAACCGCATACATTACCGGAGCATTGTCTCCTGCCTTACGCCGCTGGGCAACGCACACGGTAAACATATTGTCACCATAGAGGGCCTGAACACAGAGCATTTGATTCCAGCGCAAAAGGCCATGGTTGACCACAGCGGGACGCAGTGCGGGATATGCACCCCGGGATTCGTGGTATCGCTTACAGGCTATACCATGGAGGCCAGCCCACCTGACCCTGGTAAGGCCATTGACTCGATGAGCGGGAACATCTGCCGTTGCACAGGATATAAATCCATTCAGCGTGCAGCCAATACCGTTGCCAACATGCTTGAAGAAAAAAATCCGGATAACCCCATCGGGTGGCTGGTGAGCAAGGGGTACCTGCCGGCGTATTTTGTCAGCATCCCTGAGCAGCTTGCAGCTCTCCGGGCCAAGCAAGAAAATATTGCAGACCGGACCATGATGATTGGTGGCGGTACAGACCTGATGGTGCAGCAACCGGATGTGCTCGCGGAGACCAACCCGGCCCTGCTTTTCGACCGAAAGGAGCTAAAAGGCATTTACGAAGAGGACGGTCATTGCGTGGTGGGTTCGGCTGCCACGGCAACAGATATCATGGAGTCGGTGGAGATGCGCACCTATTTCCCGCGCCTGGATGACCACTTCTTCCTGGTATCCTCAGAGCCCATCAGAAACATGGGCACCATCGGCGGAAACATCGTCAATGCCTCCCCCATTGCCGACCTGGTGGCCATGTTCATGGCCCTGGACACGGAACTTGAACTTTTTCACACCGAAACACAGGAAAGGCGGCGGGTGCCCCTGAACACCTTTTACAAGGGCTACAAAAAGATGGACCTGGAACCCGGAGAGATCATCCATCACCTGCGTTTCCCCGTGCCCGGTGAGCACACGCGGTTTAACTTTGAAAAAGTAAGCCGGCGCAATACCCTGGATATCGCCAGCGTAAACACTGCAATTTTTTTGGAGATGCACGAGCAAATAATCCGCAGGGCAAAAGTATCTATGGGTGGCGTAGCACCGATTCCGCTCTTCCTGGAGCAGACAGGTGTCTTTTTAACCGGTAAGGAACTAAATACTGAAACCATTTTGAGGGCGGCCGGGGTATTGCAGGGTGAAATTGCTCCCATCAGCGACATCCGCGGCAGCAAGGAGTACAAGAGGTTGCTGGCAAGGCAGCTGTTTTTTGCCCATTTCATTGAGTTGTTTCCCCACGCCATCAGGCAAGAGGATCTCAACATAAAACAATCTGCAGGATGATAAGAGGGTTTGAAGTTTGAAGCTGAGCGGCAGCAAAGTCCCGAAAGCGCAGCGATTCGGGATTTGAAGTTGCCCCGACATTTCGACTTTTTGACTTTTCGACTTTTTGACTTTTTGACATTAACTATGAAAAACATTGATTCCATATCGCACGTAACCGGCAGATCGCTTTATGTAGATGATATTCCGGTACGTACGGGCACCCTGTACGGTGCTGTTTTTGCTTCGCCCGTGGCCCACGGTATTGTGAAAGGCCTGGACGTAAGCAAAGCAGAAAAAATGGAAGGTGTGGCAGCCGTTTTTACCGCAGCAGACATACCGGGAGAAAACCAGATCGGGGGGGTCATCCCCGACGAAGTGTTATTTGCGGATGGCAAGGTGGAGTTCAACGGCCAGCCCATGGCCCTGGTTGTGGCGCGCGACGAATTGACGGCACGCAAGGCCGTGGCAGCAATCAGGGCCGATATCGAGGCGCTCGAACCTGTCACCGATGCGCGCGAAGCATGTGAGAAAGGTATGCTGCTGGTGCCGCCGTCCACTTTTCAGACGGGAGATGTCGGGTCTGCCTGGGATCAGTGCGCCCATATTTTTGAAGGCCGGAGCGAATCCGGCGGACAAGAACATCTGTATATCGAAATGCAAGGTTCCTATGCATACCTGATGGAAAACGGGCACGTCAAGATCCGCTCTTCTACCCAGGGGCCTACCCACGTGCAGAAGGCGGCTGCCAACGTTCTGGGTGTTCCCATGCACCAGGTCGAAGTCGACGTAACCCGGCTTGGTGGCGGCTTCGGCGGAAAGGAAGACCAGGCAACAGCTTATGCCTGCATGGCAGCTTTGGCAGCTGCCAAACTGGAAAAACCGGTCAAAATCATCCTCCACCGGATGGACGACATGCGTATGACCGGCAAGCGGCATCCCTACAGCGCAGACTTTACGATCGGCCTTTCTGAAGATTTTAAGATCCTGGCATACAAGGCAACGTTTTACCAAAACGGGGGTGCCGCCGCAGACCTCTCCCCCGCCATACTCGACAGAAGCCTTTTTCATTCTACCAACACATATTACATCCCAAACTCAAAAGTTACCGCCTACTCCTGTAAAACCAACCTGCCCCCAAACACTGC
>PWRF01000102.1 GCA_003556325.1 Bacteroidales bacterium
CTTGCTTTCTATATCCGACGCGCGCAACCTGGGAAGCTCTTCACGTATGTATGCCCCGGCATCTTTCGCTACATCGCAAACCTGCATGCAAAGCTGTCTGTATTCAATCATATTATTTATCTGGTTAAAATGATGTCAAAATGTCGAAACGTCAAAATGTCAAAATAATAATTCTCCTGTGTATCAAAAACCTTATCATAAAGTTTGGCTTCGCCGGGCTTGCAAGCGTCCAGCACCCGGCGCGCAATACTCCACGTTTGACTTAAATCTTCTTACGGGTTTATAATGTAAACTCCGCGATCGTCCGTGATGTTCAATTCTACCGTTTCTATCGTATTGCATTTGCTTTCATCGTAAGGGGCTTTTACCCTGATGTAATTTTCTGTAAAACCATACATGTTGCCGTGAAGATTTTCTTTTTCCCAAAGCACGTTCTCTTTCCTTCCCTGGTTTGCCTGGACGAATTTCTTTTTTTTCTCCTGCGAGAGTGCCTGAAGTTTTTGTGACCTTTCCCTGATTACACCTGGTGCTACGTGATCCTTCATCCTGCTGGCCTTTGTGTTTTCCCGTTCACTGTATGGAAAGACATGAATGTAGGAAAGATCTGCAGCTTTGATAAAATCATGGCTTTCCATGAACAGGGCTTCTGTTTCGCCGGGGAATCCGGTAATGACATCCGCAGCAATGCAGGCATAGGGTAAAAGCTCACGGATTTTGTCCACCCTGCCAGCGAAGAGCTCCCTGTCATATTTTCTTCCCATGGCTTCCAGAATGGCATTGCTCCCCGACTGCAGGGGAATGTGAAAATGCGGCATCAGCCTGGGCTCAGCGGCCACCAGCCCGATGATGTCGTCACTCAGCAGGTCGGGTTCGATGGAAGAGAGCCGGATGCGCTCCAACTCTTCCATTTCAGCCAGGTTTTGTAAGAGTTCGAAAAATGATTCTCCGTGTGGCTTCCCGAAATCACCTATGTTCACCCCGGTGAGCACCACTTCTTTTATATCGCTGCCCGCGATCTGACGGGCTGTTTCCAGGGTTTCCCTGATGGTGTTGCTGCGGCTTCTGCCCCTTGCTCTCGGGATGGTGCAGTATGTGCACGTATAATCGCATCCATCCTGGATCTTAAAGAATGAACGTGTGCGATCGTCCGAAGAGAATGCCGGAACAAACGTATCAAGCCGTTCCTTCCCGGAGGGTGGCTTCACCCCGGTATCCGGCAATGCCGCCAGGCGGGCTGCCAGGTCAAATTTTCCCTTGTTGCCAAGAACCATGGAAACGCCTGATATGTCAGTCAACTCCTCCGGGTTGACCTGCGAATAACAACCCATGATGATGACCTGTGCTTCCGGGTTGTTACGTCTGGCTTTGCGGATCAGTTCCCGGCATCGCTTTTCTGCATTGCGTGTTACCGTGCAGGAGTTGATCACGTAAATGTCTGCGCGATCACGAAAGTCTGCAACCTTATATCCTGCATCCTGGAGGTGCTTAGCAATGGAGGCGGTTTCGCTGTAATTGAGCTTGCAGCCAAGGGTATGAAATGCCAGGATCTTGTTTTTCATGGGTTTATATAATGTCCAAATGTCGAAATGTCAAAACGCCGAAAGGTCTGCTTTTGGCTCATGGCTTTTGGCTTTCTTACAACTTCCTGGCCTTTGGTAATCAACGCTGGGTCAGGATAACAAATTGGCCTGATTATTCGTTAGATGTAATCGCTTCCGTAGTACCGGGATCATGCAAAATTACACAATAAAATGGGTTTGGGGCCGAAGCTGAATGCTGTGCCCCACATAATGCGGCAGCAGGTCAGAAAGAAAGAATAAAGCAGAACCGCGGAAGTAAGAAGTATTGTATCTTTGCCTTACCGCAATAACCAAAGTCTGAAATTGTTTCTAAAAAGGATGTGTGATGAGAAAGTTGACGATAGTGTTGTTTGTAATCCTGGGTGTAACCGGTGGAAAGGATGTTTTTGCACGAGGATCTGATTTTACCAACACAAACATTTTTGGCCTGGGCTTGTCTTTAAGTTATTCTTATGACTATACTGCCCGCAGAACCATTACAGTGCCCCCGATGATCGTATACTATGAAACGGGGGTTCATGAGTATATTACCGTTGGGCCTTTTGCAGCTTTCAGTAGCTGGGATTACAGGGACCGGCAGCGCTCCTTCCTGACCATTGGCGGCCGGGGAAGCTTTCATCTCACTCCTTTTATCAACGACTGGTTTGATGCTGCCATTGACGAACATGACTGGGATATATATGTGGCCATGGCTTCCGGCTTCGACCTGCGGAGCTATGGCGCATACGCTGATGAAGATGCGCGCGGCTTTCGGCAGAATGTCCGTTTCTTCCTGGGGCCTTTTGCCGGAGTGCGCTACTATCTGTCCGGAAATGTTGCCATTTATTCAGAGATCGGGCTGGGCCCGATGGGAGCCTTGTCTGGCGGTGTGTCCTGGGAGCTTTAAGCTGGGTATTAAGCATGGGAGGCTGGAGCTGTGAGTTGGGAAGCTTCCCGTCCTCACAGCACGTCGATTATGCTTTACTGCATAATCAGACAATCGCGTGCATAGCCCCTTGATCTGCTCAGATTAATAATGTAAGATCCTGAATCCTTGTTCTGTGTGTTAAGTAGAGCGGAGCATTCATTTTTACCGCACTATCAGGCGTTCAGTCACGGAACCCCTTGAACCACTAAGTTTGATGAGGTAAAGTCCTGAATCCATGTTGCGTGCATCCACCGGAACGGAATACTCGCCCAGGTACCAGGCAGGGATGTTTACCTGGTGAATTAATTCACCATCTATGCTGAAGATCTCCAGGCGGTAATCATCCTGTTTGACGATGCGGAATTCGGCAAATGCAATATCGGAGGCAGGGTTGGGATATATGCTGAGCTTGTTGCCGGCTATGCCTGTTTCCCGGTCTGGGATGCTTGTTTCGTCCCCGTCGTCATCTCCGTTATCTCCATTGTCATCATCTCCATTGTCATCGTCCCCGTTGTCTCCATTATCATCGTCGTCATTATCCCCATTGTCATCGTC
>PWRF01000182.1 GCA_003556325.1 Bacteroidales bacterium
ATGAAATGGTAAATGTTTCACCATCTCCAATATTGAGGCCCTGAACCAGAGCTGAAACGTTTTTGTCATCTCCATCAACCGTTGAATAAAACAAGCCGGGGACTTCTTCGCCATCTACTTCAACTGTCCATTCGGGTGAACGGCCTTCCCCAGCACGTTCTACCATGCCCATATAGGATATGAACAGCTCATCTAATGTTTCACCGGTATTGTTCTGAAGTGTGAGCTTTGCAGTAAAAATTCCGGTCCCTGCAGTATGCTGGTAACCCATGACATTTGCGTTGCCTCTGAAGCCTGCAGAGGAGCCAGACCCCCAGTCACCATCATATTCAAGTTCATCACCGGTTGACTCAAAACTCCATTCGTCTTTTCCACCAAATGAGGTTACAATGGTTTCATCAGGAAATACAAAATCGCCAAAATCCTCTGCATATGGCAGGCCTGGTGGCGGCTCGGTTACCTCTCCGCTTACTGCCACATTGATGGGATCCGCTCCACCTCCGGTGATGTTTACATTTCCGGAATATGTATCAACGGAAAGTCCTAAAACAAGGCGCACCCAGATTGTTTTCTCAGAACCGTCATACTCTGTTAATGTGATCGTTGTACTAAAACTTTTTGCACCATCCTCTGAAATTTCAAAATTGTCTGGTGCTGTAATTGTTACATCTGTTTCATCAAGGTTATCACCTGTAAGTTCGAATGACTTTGGGTCTGAGGGGCCTTCTCCCTCAATGTAAGTTAAGTCGGTAAGAGCTGATGGGTTAACCGCTAACACAGGATCATCCGGGGGATCCGTATCTAATGCTTCAAAATATCCAATGTTAATACGGCCATTATTGCTTTCTTCCCCATCACTGATCTCAATTATTAGATCTCCTGAATCAAAACTATTTGTTTTGTCCGGGAAAAAATATACAAAAGGCAGATAGGTTTGCCACTCGCCGTCAAACCAATCCTTAAGATTTGGAATAAGCTCTTCCCAAGTGTCACCTCCATCGGTGCTTACGGACAAACTTCTTTCAACTGCAGGTGTATTCATCCAATCTCTCAGTTGTAAGCTAAAGCCAGTTATTCCAGTAACCGGACCTAAGTTATAAATAGTGAAGACACCTCTATCTCTAAATGAATATGGAGATCCATCATAAGACTCATCAGATCCTCCTCTGAAAGCGTCTGTAGAATGAAAATACCAACCACCTTCTTCATAGGCTTTTTCCCCATAGGTTCCAGCAGCTGTTATCAAATCCCAGTTTTCATCAGTTCCAAATTTCGTTTCAAAGGGCACTTCGGCTACAAGCGGCTCCGTCACCTCTCCTTCAAGGGAAACTTCTCTCATGTCTGCATCTTCAGACGTAATCTCAATGGTTTCCTCATAGGTGCCAATGGCTAGTCCGTCTTTAAGAATGACAAAAATGTCAGTTTCGGTTACTTCTCCATCTGTTGGTGATAAAACAATCTCATCTGTATATCCAGATCCGGATGTTTCAGATATTTCATAATTTTCTGGTGCAGTGATTGTAATATCATCTATCAGATTTTGTCCGCTCACGGTAAATTGTTGTTTTTCAGATGGACCTTCCCCTTCTTCATAAGTAAAACCATCAAGACTAGAGGGGGAGGCAAAGAGTATGGGGTCTTCAATTTCAAAATCATCCCAATCACGGGCAAAGATCCGGGCATCTTCGAATCTTTGGTCAGCAATTGCTGTGAGGGTGAGTGGGGCCTGCGGTATGGGTTCGCCATTGTAGTCGAGGTCAGCATATTCAACCCTGAATACCACACCATAATCAGAGTTACCAATATCTTCCAAAGAGGCTGTGGGGTCGGAGATGGGAACAACGCCAAAATTCGTTCCGCTGTCAAAATCACCCTCCTGCTCAAACTGCAGGTCTTCAATTTCTATAAGCATCGACTGAAAGACTGAAATTTCTTGACCCGCAACCGTGATGATATTATTTTCATCAATCATCTCTGCAAGAGTGACCGGCAGAGGCGTCAAGGTGTTGCCAGTGGAATGAGCGGCTTCCGGAGATTGGCCCTCTATGGGCCTGAATCGAATCATCCGGTTTAATACGTTGATCGTACCTAACAAATCTATTACACCATCACCAATTTCTAGTTCTGTTGTCAGGTATCCCGGGTCATCGTCTATTTTAATGCCCCTTCCACCCGTTAGGTTATCCTGAAAATACTTCTGGTTACGCGAGTCGTTTTGGTATGTCATGAATACTTCACCAGTAATTCGGTAAAGTTCTCCTATTTCGGCTATATCTTGTAATTCTTCTATGGTTGCCACTTCGGTAAACTCCGGAAAAGTAAAATCAGCATCGGCCACATTGCTGTCATCTAGCCCATCTGCTTCAGCATATGCCCATAAGGTAGTCGTTTCTTCAATAGTAACAGGATCTGTATACTCCGTCCATGGCCCGGTTTCACTGCCAGTACTGTAGTATATTGTAGCGTCCGGTGTGGTGGTTTCAATAGTGACATCTACGGGGTCATAAAAAGTGCCCCCATTAGGGTCAAAAGTGGGAGTGGTAACCTGGGTTTCTAGTTCACCTGTTAAAACAATATTTCTCAATCTTTTTCGAGATGGACTATCTTCCCTTATCCACCTTATCACTACTTCGTCTCCTGTAACAGTAATAGCAGTTGGGCCAGAAGTTAAATAAGTGCTAGACTCTGGAGTTGGTGAATCAAAGGTTTGTGCCTCCCATGTGGCGCCTCCATCATCACTAATTTCTACGGTCAAAGGCCCATCACCTCCACTTCCCCACTTAGCAACTTCAAAAGTCAACTCTACATTAGTATAACCAGTTAAATCGATAATGGGAGTTTCCAGCCAAGATGTTAAATCATCAAACCTGGCATAGCCATTGTCAGCAGATTCCCATGATATCTCATTGTAACTCCAACCAGATGGAGCAACACCTGGTTCAATGGGTTCATTTATTATGGTCTCCTGCCCCCACCCACTACTCGCAATACCAACCACCAGCACCACCGCCAGCAAAAGCCGTGAGAAAATCGAAAAG
>PWRF01000347.1 GCA_003556325.1 Bacteroidales bacterium
TCGGAAATATTTTTGCGCAATATGACATCGCACCCGGACTCACATTCCGCTCCGAAGCAGGTGTGGATATTCTCAACCAGAGAGAGATGGAGTACAGGGGAAGACTCACCAATGACGGAGGGCCCGATGGCTTTGCATTTGACAGAACAGTTACTTCAAAGCTAATCAACTTCGAAAACTATTTCTCTTACAGGCAGGTCTTTGCTGACCTGTTTGACTTAAACCTTGTTGCCGGCGCCAGCCTGCAGGCAGCAGAGTTCGATTTTGCGTCCATGACGGCAAGGGGGTTCCCCAACGACATGTTCCAGCGCATTGCCAGTGCATCCGAAATAACCGGAGCCAGCTCCAGCGGAACAGGCTATCGATACAATTCCTTCTTCGGTCGTGCCAACATGAAATGGGATGACAGATACCTGCTGACAGTCAGCGGCCGTGTCGACGGCTCATCCCGTTTCGGCCGCGATAACCGCTACGGATTCTTCCCTGCAGTATCTGCCGGATATATTATTACCAATGAGGAGTTTCTGATGAACAACTATACCATCAGCTTTCTTAAACCCAGGATCAGCTGGGGTATGACAGGAAACTCAGAAATTGCCAACTACGCTCCCCGCGGTTTGTATGCAGGAAGCAACTATGCCGGTCTGCCCGGGATGATCTCAACAAGCATCCCAAGCCCGGACCTGCAATGGGAGAGTACCACCCAGGTAAATGCCGGCCTGGACTTTGGCTTCCTGGATAACCGCATCTCCGGTGAGATTGACTATTATGTAAAGAGCACTTCTGACCTGCTTCTAAACGTGCAAATCCCGTCGACAACAGGATTTACAACCGTATACAGGAATGTGGGCGACATGGAAAACAGGGGCTGGGAGTTTGTAATAAACACCGTTAATGTAGACAGGGATTTCAGCTGGAATACCAACTTCAACATTTCATTCAACCGGAATGAGGTCACCAACCTGGATGGCCAGATTATTTCATCCGGCATCTGGCGTGTGATGGAGGGTGAACCAATGGGTGTATTTTACACCAAGGAATATGCCGGTGTTAATCCGGATAACGGCGATGCCCTTTTCTATCTTAATGAAGAAGGCGACGAAACGACAACCAGTCTTGCCGAAGCAGCCAACCGTATCGTAGGAGACCCCAACCCCGATTTCTGGGGAGGCTTTACCAATACCTTCCGTTACGCAGGGTTTGACCTGAGCGTCATGTTCCAGTTTGTTTACGGGCATGATATTTACAACCACGGACGTCAGTGGCAGGCCGACGGTTTTTCCTGGTATGACAACCAAACCGTTGACTTTTATGAGGACCACTGGCAGAATCCCGGTGATGAAACCTTCTATCCCCAGCCCCGGCTGCAGCAAGGAAACGGCTACGGCATTTCAAGCATGCTGATCTTTGATGGATCTTACATCAGGCTTAAAGAAGTTTCCCTGGGGTATACCCTCCCAAGGCAAATTGTAGAAAGGGCAGGATTAAACTCTGCGCGGATATTTGTACGGGGATTCAACCTGCTTACCTTCACGGATTATCCCGGCTGGGACCCTGAAACCAGTGCACCCAACACGGCCGATATCGGGACCCAGTCAAGCAATATCCAGCAGGGATGGGACTTCTATACAGCACCTCAGCCCAGGCAGATCACAGTTGGTGTAAACCTGGACTTTTAAGATGCAGCTGCTTGTAATTTAATCATTTAAAACAGTATCGAAATGAAAACAAAATATTTCTCCATATTCTTAGTTTTTTTCTTCGTTGCCGGGATGTTTAGCTCCTGCGACGACTTTCTTGACGTGGAGCCCACTACAGCCGTCAGTGACGATGCGATCTATGCTGACCACGACGGTGTGGTAAATGCGCTGAACGGCGCCTGGTCACTGGTTGGCAGCAGTACCCTCTTTGCGGGAACAAGCATATTTCACAGCGACCTGGTGGCAAATGCCGGTGAAGTGGAATGGATTGGCACCTTTATCGAATACCGCCAGTATAACTGGAAGGCGATGGACCCCAACGACGGCAATGTGGCCGGCAAGTGGAATGTCAGCTATAAAGCCATCGACCTGGTAAATAACGTGCTGAACAGTCTCGATGTAGTTAACGAAGGCCACCTCGACAGGATCGAGGGTGAGGCACGTTTTATCAGGGGTATACTCTATTTTGAACTGGTAAGGTTCTACGGACTTCCGTACAGCCTGAATCCTGATAACCCCGGGGTGCCGCTGATCCTGACCCCAACGGCAGGGATCACCGAGGATGACTACCCGTCACGGGCTACAGTAGGTGAGGTATATGACCAGGTTATTATTGACCTGGAGACAGCAAAGGACAAGCTTGAAGGTGTCGGTACAGCTGCCGGCGCCAACGACGGCAGGGCCACCAGCACTACCTCAGCAGCCTTCCTGTCGAGAGTTCATCTTGCAAAAGAAAACTGGCAGGAAGCAGCAGAGTACGCCAACACCGTGATTGAGAACCTGGGCGGCCACGATGCATTGCATGCCACTCCGCGTGCAGCATTTAACAACGACGGATATACCAGCGAAGATGTCTTTATGATCATCCAGAATGCTACCAGTCATGCCGGACAGGCCAACTCAGGAATCGCTACCTTCTTTGCGAGCCTCGATGGCATGGGTCGCGGCGATGTATATCTCAGCGAAACCTATTTTGACATGTTTGACCCGGACGACCTCAGGGTCCAGATTACCGAAGATGAGGAGATCACAAACATTTCGGATGTGCCAACCATGGTATATGTTGGTGTTGGCACCGACCGCGGTAACGACATGACCAGCAAATGGGGAAAATATGATGCCAACATTTCGGTGATCCGCCTTGCCGAAATGATCCTTACACGCGCCGAAGCCAACTATCGCAACGGCAGTGCTATCGGAGCCGATCCGCTCGACGATGTCAATGCGATACGTGCCAGGGCCAACGCCGGCGAGCAATGGACATCGCTTGACCTGGACATGATCCGTGAAGAGCGCTTCAGGGAACTTTCTTTTGAAGGCCATGCACTGCACGA
>PWRF01000060.1 GCA_003556325.1 Bacteroidales bacterium
GGGCCCGTCGCCGACTAGCAGCAGATAGGCAAAGTCTTCGTTGTCATCATAATAGTCTTCAACATAACTTTTGATCTGGGCTGCCGTGGTGCCCACCTCATCCAGTGATACGATTTCGACCTGGCGCCCGGTGGTGCGCTTCCAGTCTACAAAGGGCTGCATGGCATCCACAAAAGCGTCGTAGGCAATGATCAGCATACTGCCCTCTTCGCCGTCGAGCAGGGGGTAGCCCCTGTCGGCAGACTGCATGTTAAGGAAAAAGCGTTCGTATATGCTTTTGAACTCCGGCTCCAGGGTGATGATGTCGCGGGTGCGCTGCAAAGCATCCATTCCTTCCTTTCCGGTCGGTGTTACTTCCACTACGATGTCGGTGTATACCCTTAGGGTTTGCGATACGGGGTTATACTGGTAGGGGAAGATGGTGACAGTCTGACCGCGGAAGTCGCGCATGATGAAGGGATCTTCGAGCTGAGCAAGTTTGCCTGGCCAGAAGGCGTCGGTTTCGTATACTTCGCCGTAGGTGAAGGGTACGTCATCGGGGTTGATGTCGCGGGTAAAGTGTCCTTTGGAAGGTGCTACGGCAATATCGGTAAACTCCACGTATTTTTTACTTACGACGTTGACCTCCATTTCATCCCGGTCGGGAATTATGATGGTGGCGGTAAGCTTGGAAAGGTCAGGTTTGCCTTTTTCCATGATCTGTACCCCGTCGGGTATACGGATCACCGAGGCCACGCCCTTGCCGGTCCGGGTAGGTGCTTCGAGATATCCATCGAGAGAGAACTGGATGGTGGTCTCCTGTATATTGCTTTCCACCAGGCGTGTTTCGGCCGGAGCGGGGTTGGAGCTGTCGATGCCCACCCAGTTACCCTGGGCGTTGGCAAAGGACATCCATCCCACAAAAAGAAAAACAAAAGTGTAAACTGTTCGCTTCATGATTCAGGTTTTTTATTGATGAAAAAAAGAAAATGGGGCCAGCTTGGAACGGTCAGCCAAATAGCCATGATGGCATAGCGGGTTCCATGTGACCGATTGAATAAAATCGTTAACAATTAAAGGTAAGGGTAGTGATTTTCGAAAGAAATGCAACATATTCTGGAAATTCCTTCTGGCGAATTAGGTTTTGTAAAGCCGGCTGCCAATATACGGATTATTTCCGGGGTGACCAAGCGGACCATAAAAAACAGGGCAAACATTTCGTTTGCCCTGTATATTAAGAATGTTAACTATTTCTTTTTGGGGTTCTAATAGTGCCAGAGGTCCAGTTCTTTGTTCCTTATTTCTTCTTTAATTCTTTCGGCTTCCATTAATTGTTCGAAGGGATCATCTATATACTCAAGAATAACCCTGTTGTCTGGTCTTTCTTCGCGGTATACCGTAGCATTGAAAAACCGGCGAATAAAATAATCGTCAAAAGATATTTGTCGTGCATCGTTTCGTCTGCTATGTACGGGGGCATTTGCCAGTACGGGGCGGGCTTCTTCAAAAGGGACCCAGAAGAGGGGGTCTTGTGTTTCTGTAAGCTGTCCTGTTTCAGGGTCTTCGACAAGGCGGGCTGGTGAAAGGCCGATGATTCGTACATCAAGCTGGCTGCGGCGTGCATCGACAAACCATTCTTCCATGATCCGGAACACATACACTTCGCTTGGGTCAAAGGCGATCACCTCTGTAACCTCTTCGCCTTCAACTACAAATGTAACCCTTCTTGTCAGGTCTTCTTCGAATAACCGTTGAGGGTCCAGGGGGTCACCGCGGAAGTGGTCATCATCCACGCCATAGGCTCTTATTTCGCCGTCCATGACGCCATCCATCAGCACCTGCATAAGGCTGCGGAATTCTCCGGTAGGTGATTCCGGGAAATAGAGCGGTTGGTTAATGGTTTCTCTGACATCAATCCGTTGCCAGACTTTTTTTGACCAGAGCACGTCTGCTCCGCGGACATAGGATAGTTCGGCGGGGGATCTGCCGGTCCATTCTTGTCCTTCATATCTGTCATAAAAGGTACTTCTCGGTCTTTCACGTTCTGTCTCTTCCTGTGCGAAAAGTGGCAGGGAGAGGAACAATGCGGTTACCGACCCTAAGATAATACGTCTAAGCATGACTTGCCTCCTAATATATTTTAACTATCTGATTGTAAACGACATCGATCCCAGCGGCCTTTCTTCTCCGTCGGGGCCCGGTCGCGTGACGATGTTTGCAAATGTGATTACCTGTCCTGATCTGGCATCATTGATATAGTTGATCATTTCCTCTGTCAGGGTAGCTCCGTCGGGTTGCCTGGCGGTGCGCTGCTCGCCGGCTCTGACGGTGATCAAGTCAAATGACCCGACATCATAGCTCAGGTCAAAAGCGAATCCATCGCCCATATGGGCTTCCAGCCTGGCTGCCCTGGTAAGCACCTGGCGGTCAATTCTTCCTCCGCTGAACCCGCCAATAACAGGTTCGGGGGAGGGCAGGGGCAGGGCGCGGAAGTCCATGCTTGCCATGGTTTCGATACGTCCTTCCACCATGGCGTTCACTGTAATGGTGACATCCCTGACTCCGGGTTCCACGTTAACAATATAGTTGCCGTCGGGTTGCCTTGACATCGATGCGCCGGAAGATATTTCTGGACGCAGGCTTTCTGATGGAACGCCTGGTGCAGAAATGGATACCGGGTTATCAAGGCCGATATAGAACAGGTTCATCCCTGTGGCTGATACGGTTGCCATGGGTCGTTCTACCGTGTATTCGGTTTCAAAGGTATGCGGCACTCTTACGCCGGCGGGAGATATCACTTCTATGGTACCCCGTATGGTACGTGTACCTGGCTGAGTGGCTGGTATGCGAAGGCGGCCTACTCCATCCTGCACGGGAATGGCTCCTATCCCTTGAACGGTTATTTCCGGGTCCTGTCGTGTGTCAATGGCAGCTACAAAGATATCAGCCTCATAATGGCTGCCGGTCATTACGATTTCACTTTTCGGAACGATGGCCGCGGTGACGTCATCGAAACGGAACTGCCCTGCGGTAATAA
>PWRF01000332.1 GCA_003556325.1 Bacteroidales bacterium
CCACATGCTTCCCCTGCTGCCAGATTCTTTCCACCTCGCTTAGCAAGGTGCCGTAATAGCTGCCTGGATAGACCTCTTCCCATTCCAGGAAGGCATTTTCTTCAATTTTCTTGCGGAACGCTCCGGGTGAGAGAAAATAATAATCAACACCATCCCGTTCGCCCGGCCTTTTGGGCCTGCTGCAGGCAGATATTGAAAATTCGAGGCCCGGAACCCGTGCAAGCACGCCTTTCACGATGCTTGTTTTACCCGCACCAGAGGGAGCAGAGAAAATGAGCAGTTTGCCTTCTTTCATGATCACAACACATTCATTAGTTGTTCCTTGATTTTTTCCAGTTCGTCTTTCATCTGTACCACGATTTTCTGCACAGGGGCGTCATTGGCCTTGCTGCCTATGGTGTTGATCTCCCGGCCGATCTCCTGGGCGATGAAACCCAATTTTTTCCCCGCTGATTCGGGCTCTTCCAGGGTTTCGCTGAAATAGCTGAGGTGCTTTTCAAGCCGCACCAGTTCTTCGTTGATGTCGAGTTTTTCAAGGTAATAGAGCAGCTCCTGCTCGAAACGGTTTGGATCGTGCCCGGCAATATCTTTTGCCGCTTCCAGGGAGGCCAGCAGCTTTTGTTTGATCTTTTCCCTGCGGCTTGCATCAAGTTGCGGGATGTCAGCGAGCAATTCAGAAATTTGCTGCACCCGCAGCTCCAGATCACTCTGCATATGCTTCCCTTCGTCTTGCCGGTATTGATCGCATGCATTCAGTGCCTCCCGGAGGGCAGCCAAAACCTCTTGCCATTCCTCTTCGTCCAGGGTCTGTTCATCCTGTTGAACAATGTCAGGCAACCTCAGGATCGCGGGGATCAGCTCACCGGAAACGGCTGTTCCCTGCTCGCGTGCAAACTCTGCCAACTCCTGGTAATACTTTCTCATAAGCCCTTTGTTCAGGGCATAATTGGTGGTTTCATCCTGGCTGCTGACGGTGATGGTGAGCTCGGCCTTCCCGCGCTTTAGCTCCTGCCCCAGCAGGGACCGTATTTCCTGTTCCCGGGTTTTATAAACCGAAGGTATCCTGAGGTGGATGTCGAGATACTTGCCGTTCAGCGTCTTTACCTCCAGGCTCAGACTTTTGCCGGCAAGCTGGCATTGCGACTTGCCATAACCTGTCATGGATTTGATCATAAGCGATATTTTTGTACCATGCAAATATACGAACTCTATCATTGGTGAACCGGGCCTTGTTTTTGCCTTTATTTGATTATTTTTGAGGTGTGATGAAAAAAACAGTATTTCTTCTTTCCGTGCTTATGCTGATTTGTTCGCTTCAGCAAGATTCCCATGCACAAATGTTCCGTGGCGGAATGCAGGCCGGCATTACCGCCAGCGAGGTTTCAGGGGATCAAGCCGGTGGCCCGGACAAGCTGGGCTTTTTCGCAAATGTTTTTGTAAACATGGATATCCGGCCGTATACACGGGTGCAGATGGAAATCATGTATATTCAGAAAGGCAGCCGGGTATATCATGATCCATGGGACGATGAGCACGGTGACCCGGGAGGCAATGATTTCTTTTTCGGTAAAGACATGGCAAAAGACGACCCCATTGATCCTCCCGGCGATGGATACCGCGACTATAAGTTTTATCTTCATTACCTAGAAGTGCCCCTGATTTTACAGTTTGATTTTTCACCCATCACCCGCCTTCAATATGTTGAGCGAATGTCGGGAGAAATAGGCTTAAGTGCTTCTACGGTTGTAGGACATTATGAAGAAAAAAGAGGATTGGACGTTACGGATGATATGGCGAGTCTGCGTCCCTTTAAACTGGCCGAAATGAACATTATTGCCGGCCTGCACTTTCCAATAACTGACGCCTTGACCTTCAACGCCCGCTACTCGCAGGGCGTAACACCTGTCAGAACCAGGCATGCCAGGGATGAAATTGCCTGTGCCAATGCGCTGGAATGCTATCGCAAACGGCATCAATTCAATTCCGTATGGAGCTTCGGACTGACTTATACTTTTCTAAAGAGGTTATAGAATTCCGGGTTTCATCTGTTTGTGTTATTTCAACTAATTGGTTATCTGGGGTTTATGTTTTCAATAGGACTGCTATTGGCTTTTGGCTTTTAGCTTTTGGCTTTCTTACCAATAGCCAATAGCTAATAGCCAAAAGCCTACTTAGTCTGAACGCCCCCGTGACAATAATCATCCCCCTGTGTGTAAAAAAAACCCTTGTTCCGAATGGTCGGGATTTACAACATGGTGTTTGGCTTCGCCGGGCTCGTAAGTGGTCGGCTCATGTGTTTGCTGATTGGTCATAAAAAGTTATCATCTAAACAATAAACAGGGGGCATTAATATCACAAGCTGAACATGTTAGTTATTTGTTGAAAACTTTTCAAAAAAGCCCATCTTCTCTTGCCGGGAATATTCTATTTTTAACAAAATTTTGCGGAAATCTTAACCTTGTCTTTACGGATATTTAAGGCAAGTTTAACCGGCTTTTCGGTTGTCGAACGAGGGAGCCTTTTACTTTTGTTGTCAGGAAATGAGTTCACACAATCATTCTCACTTTACTCATATTATAAACCAAAACACACAACACAAATGAAACAAAAAGCTACGTTTTTTGTCATGATGATTGCCCTGTTGCTGATGGGTGCCCCCGGAACTGCCAATGCGCAGGCTCCTGTGGGTGCTGCCTTCAACGGGGTTGTAACAGACTCGGAAGGAATGACGCTTCCGGGAGCTACGGTTATTGCCGTACACACACCTTCGGGTACGGAGTATGGTACCGTAACTCGCGAAGACGGCCGCTTTAACCTGCGAAATGTCAGGGTTGGCGGACCTTACACTATTCGTGTCTCTTTTGTAGGGTACCGGTCAGCTGTTGAAGAAGGCATTATGCTGGAGCTGGGCCAGGAGTATACGATCAACATCGAGCTGGTCGATGAGGCCGTGGAGCTCGGTGAGGTAGCGGTGTTTGCACAGCGCGACGCCCTGATATCCGGGAATC
>PWRF01000260.1 GCA_003556325.1 Bacteroidales bacterium
GCAGGTCTTTGTGGGCACCAACCTTTATCCGGATACCGGTGAACGTGTGCTCGACAAGGTGGAGCCTACTGCGCAGCTCACCGACCTTGCCGGCCTGCGCCAGTATCGTGGCGCACAGGCCTTTGAAGCCTTGCGGATGGCTGTAGAAAACCATACCCGCAAAGGCTTTGGCACCCCGCGTGTGTTTCTGTTTACGTACGGCAACGCCGTCATGCGAAAAGCACGCGCCGGCTTCGCCTCCAACTTCTTCGGCGTGGCAGGCTATGAGATCATCGACAACCTCGGCTTCCCGGATGTCGGCAGCGGCGTGAAAGCTGCCCTGGAGTCCGGCGCGCATATTGTCGTGCTCTGCAGCAGCGACGAAGAATACGAAGAGATGGCCCCCGCAGTCAAACGTATCAAAGAGGAGGCCCCCGACACCCAGGTGGTGGTGGCCGGAAACCCCAGGGATCTGGTGGATATCCTGAAAGCCGCCGGAGTGGACGACTTCATCCACATCCGCACGAATGTGCTGGAATCCCTTACAAGATACAATGAGGCGCTTGGGGTTGTCTGATGAGGAAAGGACGGGGCTGAACCTGGTTTTCAGGATCCTGAAGGCCGGGTTTATGACGGAGAAACACAATACCATCTTAGCGTTTTTTGAAAAACATAATAAAACAAGCATGCCGCAGAATACGGCATCCCAATAAAAAAAGCGTGTTATGCGACCAGATTTCAAGAAAGTCTCTTTTGAAGCAAAAAAAAGGAAGTCAGGAGATTATCATGCCTGGGAAAAGGAGAACGAGGTTAAGAAAGATTGGCAGACGGCAGAGAAGATAGATGTGAAGCCTGTTTACGGGCCTGATGATTTGCTCGGGATGGAGCATCTCAACTATGCCGCCGGCCTACCACCATATCTTCGCGGCCCATACAGCACGATGTACGTGATGCGTCCCTGGACCGTAAGGCAGTATGCCGGGTTCTCCACGGCCGAAGAGTCCAACGCCTTCTACCGGCGCAACCTGGCAGCAGGACAGAAAGGCTTGTCGGTGGCGTTCGACCTGGCCACACACCGCGGCTACGACTCCGACCACGAGAGGGTTGTCGGCGACGTTGGCAAAGCCGGTGTAGCCATCGACTCCATCCTGGACATGAAAATTTTGTTTGACGACATTCCGCTGGATAAGATGTCTGTCTCTATGACCATGAACGGCGCCGTTCTGCCCGTGATGGCATTCTATATTGTAGCTGCCGAAGAGCAGGGCGTGTCCATGGAACAGCTGAGCGGCACCATCCAGAACGACATCCTCAAGGAGTTCATGGTGCGCAACACCTATATTTATCCTCCGCTGCCTTCGATGAAGATCATCGCCGACATTTTTGAGTTTACCTCGAAGAACATGCCGCGGTTTAACTCCATCTCCATCAGCGGATACCACATGCAGGAAGCCGGTGCGACCTGCGATATTGAACTGGCCTATACGCTGGCCGACGGGTTGGAGTATCTGAGGACAGGGGTGGATGCGGGCATGGATATTGATGCCTTTGCCCCCCGGCTTTCCTTTTTCTGGGCTATCGGCATGAACCATTTTATGGAGATCGCCAAGATGCGTGCGGCACGTATGCTCTGGGCCAAGCTTGTCAAGCAGTTTAACCCAAAGAACCCGAAGTCGCTGGCGCTGCGCACGCATTCGCAAACCTCGGGCTGGAGCCTGACAGAACAAGATCCTTACAACAATGTCACCCGTACATGCATTGAAGCTATGGGGGCCGTGCTTGGCCACACCCAGTCGCTGCATACCAATGCCCTGGATGAAGCCATCGCGCTGCCTACAGACTTTTCGGCGCGCATTGCCCGGAACACACAGCTCTATATCAACGAGGAGACGAAGGTCACCAAGGCAATAGACCCGTGGGCCGGATCGTATTATGTAGAGGCGCTCACCCACGAGATAGCCCATCGCGCCTGGGAGCATATTCAGGAAATCGAAAGCCTCGGCGGAATGGCCAAAGCCATTGAGACCGGCGTTCCCAAAATGCGTATCGAAGAGGCCGCCGCGCGCAAGCAAGCACGTATCGACAGCGGAAAAGACATCATCGTGGGCGTGAACAAGTTCAGGAGAGAGAAAGAAGACCCTATCGACATTCTCGACGTGGACAATACCGCAGTACGCGCTGCCCAGATAAAACGCCTCGAAAAGCTTCGCGCGGAACGCGACGAGGAAGCCGTGCAGCAGGCCATCGATGCCATCACCAGGGCCTGTGAAACAGGGAAAGGCAACCTGCTGGAGCTCTCCGTTGAAGCCGCCCGGAAGAGGGCAAGCCTGGGAGAGATCTCCCTGGCATGTGAAAAAGTGTTTGGCCGATACCAGGCCGTCATACGTTCAATATCAGGAGTATATTCCATGGAGATCGAAAATAACGACAGCTTCCAGAAAGCCAGGGCCATGGCCGATGACTTTGCCAGGCTGGAAGGCCGCCGGCCGCGCATTATGATCGCAAAAATGGGCCAGGACGGCCACGACAGAGGAGCCAAAGTGGTGGCCACAGCGTATGCCGACATTGGATTTGACGTGGACATGGGCCCTCTCTTTCAGACTCCAAAAGAAGCCGCCCGCCAGGCCGTGGAAAACGACGTGCACATCGTCGGTGTGTCAAGCCTCGCTGCCGGACATAAAGTGCTGGCCCCGCAGATCATTGAAGAACTCAAAAAGCTGGGCCGGGATGACATCATGGTTATCGTGGGCGGCGTCATCCCCCCGCAAGACTACCAGTTCTTATATGATGCCGGAGTCATGGGCATTTTCGGGCCGGGTACGGTGATCGCGGATGCAGCCATAAAAATGCTGTCAATCCTGCTGGAATCAAGGAAGCAGTGAGGCTAAGGCTAAGGTTGAGATTAAGAGTAAGATTGAGATTAAGGGGGTTTACGGGCCTCAGAAATAAAATAGCGTTTTTAAAGTTTTCAATAACACGAACATCACTAAATCAACAGTTGTAAAACAGAAAAACCGGTGAA
>PWRF01000024.1 GCA_003556325.1 Bacteroidales bacterium
GCCGGTCGCTTTCGGCCCTTCATCGAGGACGTAGTTCAAGGCGCCTCGGAACCCTCCACCACGACTAACTTTCGCCTTCATCCTCGACCTCCTGAGCACCAATCAGCGCACCCCGAAACTCGTTCAGAGCAGCACGAACCTCCGGGGCCTGCGCCCCCTCACCACCGCGAACGGCTCGGGCGATCTGATTGAGATTTCCGGCCGCACGCGACAGAGCAACCCACGCCTCCCGGTTGAGCGCCGGAATCATCGGCGGCAGACGGTCCAGCGCAGCATCGCGGATGTACGCAGGCAGGCGCAGTCCGATCTGTGCGGCACGGCCCGTCAGAAGCTCGCGCTCGGCATCGCTGAGATACACCGACACGCGCCGCCCCCGAACCTTTTCGGGAAGCAGCGGGGACGGGCCGTAGCGGCGCTTCTTATTGGTTTCGGACATCGAGCAACCCTCATCCCTCATCAAGGAACCCGGTATGCAACCCCCCGACCGCAGGGAGCGGGGGCACCAAGCGGAGCGCGGCGGGTTAACTACCCGGAGGGGAGTTACACCTTGCTCCCTATACATTCCGGACCCCTTCCATATTACGGGAGGCAAAAACCCGATCTGAGCATCATCTGTCACTCGCAACTGCCACCCCCCGGCCCAGATCGCTGCGCTTTCCTGCGCCGACCCCCTCCGGGGGTGATTCGCCAGCGGGGAGGGGATCGGTAGAGCCGAAGCGCGCATGATCGGATAGCGGTAGTCATGAACGTACAGGCAGACGGACTTTTGCATCTGAAGCCTCCTGGGCCCTTGTGTGCCCTGCTCCAACCCCTTCCCCCGCTGGCCCTCTCACCCCTCAGGGGTCGCGCAAAGCGCGGGGGTGGTATTGGGTTCTCTTGAGTCGCCTCCGAAATGGGTTTTATCGCGCCACCTGGTAGGGAGTGCAGAGCGGATCAGAAATTAAACCCACCCAACCCACCCAATCCGGCCAATCCGCCGAACTCGCTGAACCCGCCGTTGATGCGCGGCGGAAATGTTGGGACACAGGGGAAAGGTCGGCGGTTAATCCGCCGCCGATCTTTTCCCTTAAGGGCGGCGGATTGATGGAGAGGGGGGATTGAGTGTTGGGCGACCCCCGTGGATGGCAGCCAATCCGCCGCGGGGCTCGGCGGGTTAGAATCCACACTTGGGTGTCTCCGTCGCGTTGCCCGCACTTTCCTCGGGTGCGACCTTCCCCACCAGGTCGGCAGGACACACGAACGTTTGTCGCTTACCCTTGCGTTGGTTAGCGGGCAACGGGTCATCCAACACCATGCCCCGACTTTCCAGGTAGTGGAGCGAGCACCGCAACGCTTTCCGCGTCATTTGCAGCTTCTCCGCCTGCGTATCAAGCTGGTTCGCCGTGTAGTAGCGCCTCTGTTTCGTTTCGTGACGCAGGAACTGCAGTAGCTGTTCGGCCTGCGATCTCTCCCGGTCTTCGGGTGACTGGTTGTGCTCGAGCGCCCATTCATAGGTGAACCCCGTACGGGCGATCCAAATCGCGGGTTGGTTTGGCGGACAATGACTCACCTTTGGGCGGCTGTAGCGAATCACGCTAGTTTCTCTGCCGATGTACAGGATTGGTGGGGGCTGTGGTCCGGTCTGGTCCGTGGCGCTCCATGTCTGCAACACTTGAACCATGCGGCAGCCATCGGGCATAGCGGAACCACCGCGCCCACTGTACTGGTCGGCCGTGCGGTCCCTCGCGTTCGTCTTTCCGGTATGGTGGGTGTACCGTACACAGCAGTCCAACCCCTTCACGATCATCCGCGCCGCCAGAACGAGCGCCTGTTCGTTATCGTTCACCCGGGATTCAGCCGCGCCGAATGACACGGCAGGGTCAAACTCAACCAACACGGGAGGATCGTCCTTGAACTGATCCACGATCTCCTCCGCCAGCGGGGTTGCTAGGATGTTTCCATCAGCCTCCATGGCCAGCTTCGCGGGTTGGCCCGTCAGATCCCAGAACAGCACGCCACGCTTCACTTTTTCGGTTTGCTCGGGGGTTAGAACCATGTCTTCGCATATCTTCTTCAGGCGCGCCACTAGTCGCTCTCGGGGATCTTCTGCGGTCACATACAGCACCCAGCCCGGGGTGACTACCTTGGCCCCGTACAGGTCGATCCCGAGGACGATATGCACTGCCTCCCACAAGGCTAGGGTCGTCTTGCCGGTCCCGCCAGGGGCCACGCGTTGGGCAACGTCCGCGTATAAGTGCCCTTCCACAATGCACTTCGGGGTTAGTTTCGCGCTCTGCCATTCATCGTCCGCGATGACTAGCGCTTCCCGTGGCGGGGGCCTCGGGGCCATAGCCGCAAATCGATCTGGTTTCTCGCCACGCAGGTTCGCGGATTCCGCAATCCTCAGCGCCTGTTTGATCAACTCGGGGTGGTCTCTGAGGTCGTTCGGGTCTTTGCCGATGCCGCCGCCGTACAGTTTCGCGCTCTTGATTACGGTCATGCGGCATTCTCCAGGATGATGATTTCTTCCGGCTGGTAGCGGTCTGCCACCGCCTGAGCGACCCGCATCATTCGCTTGATGCCGAACGCGGCGATCCCAACCGCGTTGCCACCGTAGTGGTGAAACACCAGGGACACCGCGTCGGCCCATCCTTCAACCACCACCCACGGAATGCCCTTGTCCAGAGTGTTGCCGAGGATCAGGCACCCATCCCCCATGGGGCCGAACGTCTGCTTTGCCCCGGCTGGGTTGATGCATTGGAGGGACATAACGCGCCCATCCATGGATCGGATCGGGATCAACAGGCAATCCGCACCGTTCCCGATGATTTTTCCCGACGCAATGCCACGACGCGCTCCCGCCGCCCACGTGATGCCCTTGGCAACCGCGTGTGGGTGGCTGCCCACAGCCGTGTCATCGTCGCGACCCTGAGCCCATGTTCTCTGCGCGTAAACCCTGGTCGCGCTCGCGTTTGGGCTTGAACTCGCCA
>PWRF01000201.1 GCA_003556325.1 Bacteroidales bacterium
AAAATGATCCGAGAACCGCACCGGCAAGAATCATTGAGCTTGCATAGATACCTTTTGTTTTCATAAGCTTTTGTTTTGGTTTGAAACGTGGATTAATAGAAAAGAAATGTTGTTTTCAGATGAGTAAGCCAATCTTAATAACACATTTTACCAAATATAGAATAAAATTATTACAAATCCAAATAGTGGATTATATGGCAATATTGTTCTGTGAATACACATTGAGCCCTTCTTGCTTCTTACAATAAGCAAGAAGGGCCCTTTCTCTGAATATGAGAATAAAAGAAAGGGTAGTCTGGCTGTTACTCAAAATCCACCAGCCACTCACCGGAAACAGCAGACAGTCTGATTATTGACTCTGCATACTCAGCCAGCGTTTCGTAGTAATTCATATATACTTCATTCATTGTGCGCTGCGCATCAAGAGCTTCGAGCAGCGATACTTCTCCACGCTGGTAGCTGTAGGTAATGGCATCACGCACGCGTTCAGCATCCTCCAGTATGCTCTCGGTAAACAGCATCCGCTTTTGGGAGAGCAGGATAAATTTTTCCCATGCACTTTTCAGTTCGGTATCCACTTCCAGGTTGACGGACTGCAAAAGCAATTCGGCCTGTTGATAATGTATCTGGCTTTCCTGGAAGGCTCCGCGGTTAAAACCTGAAAATTTAAGGGGGATGATCAATCCGGCATATGCTGCGTCAATTCCAGGTGACGGTGAGATGGCTGCTTCGTTGTGGTATCCGGCAATAAGGCTTATTTCCGGAAAACGCTCCCGGCGGGCCTTACGCATGGCGTAATGGGCAGCCTCCTGGTGTCTTTTTGCCCTGATAACATCAGGACGCTGTTCCAGTGCGGTTTGGCGAAGCTGGGCGTACGAAGTCATGGGCGGCTCCATCTCAATAACTCCTTCAAAAACGATGGAATCAGCAGGAATGCCTCCTATAAACACATACACCTCAGCCAGCATGTCGGAAAATTCAGCCCTGGCATCAAACAGCTCTGCTTCAAAATTTCTTGCCTCCAGCCGGGTTTGCAACACATCGATCTCTCCGATCTCGCCGTTTTCAAAAAGTGTTTGGTTGATCTCCGTGAGTTGGTTCAGCTGGTCGAGATTTTCTTTCATGCGCTCAAGGATACGTTGCCTGGTGATAACTTCAACATAGATGCCGGCAGCGTCGGCACGCAAATACCTCAGGAAGTCCTCGAGCCCGGCTTCGGCAGCAAATTTTTCTGCCCTTGCTTGCCGGACCCTGCTTCGGCGCACACCGAAAAAGTCAACCGGGATCTCCATCTCAAAAGCAATATTTGCAGGAAATTCCGAGAACTCATCGTCTTCAAAGGGAGGAAAGATCACTTCCAGTTCAGGGTCTTCCCACACGCGCGATGCCAGCAAGACGGCTTCGGCTGCCGACACTTCGTATTCTTCAATCATTAACTCCAGGTTGTTGGCCAGGACGAATTGCATAAAGTCATCAAAGCCCATGTAGGTCTTTTCCTGTTGTGCGCGCAGTGTATCTGGCCTGATGAGCACTGCCAGTGTGATGAAAATGATTAAGTGACGCATATGTCTTGTTTTTCTGTGATTACCATCAATAATTCAATTCATTGTTCTGCTGAAAGAAAACTCATGTCATTGGATGACTTCGCTGTTTTTCAGGGTCATCCCCGGTAAAACGCTTTTCCACGAGGTAATAGATCACCGGGATGATGATCATTGTCAGGATGGTGGCAGAAAGCAGCCCACCCATGATCACGGTGGTAAGTGGTCTTTGGATGTCACTTCCGACACCGTAGGCATAAGCGGCGGGCAGTACTCCGAAGAGGGTCGTCATGGCCGTTATGAGCACTGGTCTGAGTCGCATCACGGAGCCCTGAACCACTGCTTCTTTCAGGGTGATACCTGCTTTTTTCTTTACCCTGTTGAGGTTGGATATTAAAATCACCCCATTCTGGACGGCCAGTCCTGAGAGGGCAATGAATCCCACCGTACTGGCTACGTTTACTGTCATACCGCGGAACTCAAGTGCCAGGAGTCCGCCAAGTACGGCTAGCGGCAGGGAAGCAAGGATCACAAGCGGATGCCTTATGGTCCCAAACTCTGCATAGAGCAACAGGAATATAATTGCCAGCACGATAGGAATGATCACCATGGCCCTCCCTTCAGCTCTTTCCTTGTTCTCAAAAAGTCCTCCCCACTCAAGGCTGTATAGTTCCGGATCATATTCTACATTTGCCTCGATGGCCTCCTGTGCCTCCCTGATAAAGTGGGAGAAGTCTCTGCCGCGGAGGTTCAGCATGACGGTGGTGTGCCTGCGGTTCATTTCCCTGGAGATGGTGCTCTCACCTGTGGTCATCCTGATGTCGGCCACCTGGGACAAGGCCACACTGGCACCCATGGGGGATGTCAGCTGCAGGTTTCCAACTTTTTCCGGGGAGTTCCGGGTCTCTTCGGGATAGCGAAGGATCACATCGTAACGCCTTTGCCCCAGAAAGATCTCGGAGACCTCCCGGCCACCAATTCCCACCTCGATCAGTTCTGCAATCGAAGAGGCGTTGATACCATAGCGTGCGGCGGCATCCCTGTCGATTTCGATCTGCATCTGCGGCAGGGGAGGCTCCTGGTCGAGGCTCAGGTCAACGGCGCCTTCCACACCTTCCAGCACGGCCATGACCTCCTCCGAGATGCGACGGGTCTCAGTAAAATCTTCACCGAACACTTTTACCACCAGCTCGCTGTGTGCACCGGCCACCTTGTCATTCACCCCGTCTATCATGGGCTGCGAAAAGCCTACCGTCATCCCCGGGATCTTCTGCAGCCGTTCGTCCATCTCATCAATCAGTTCCAGCTTGCTGCGGCGCGGACTCCAGGTATGGTAAGGATGCAGTCCCACCATTGCCTCAATGTGTGAAGGCGTAAACGGATCGGTGCCGTCGTCGTTGCGCCCAAGTTGTGTCACAATAAAGCT
>PWRF01000185.1 GCA_003556325.1 Bacteroidales bacterium
CGATATCGTTGTGGTCTACGCCAACAGCGAAGACCCCACCTGCGAAGAAGAGGTAACCTTTACCATCACCTACGATTTGACCAAGCCCCTTGCCCAGCAAGCCCTCCTCGACTTCGCCGATACAGCGGTCACTCATACCGATGTTACCTGGCACGATGCCGGCGACGGCAGCATCACCGTGACCAACCCGGAGGGAAGTGACAAGACGTACGAAGTCAAGGTCATAGATCAGGATGACGATTGGGTAACACTGGAAGAAGGCGATACCCATACAGTATCCGATCTCGAACCCGGAGACTATACTGTGGAGCTTAGAGACCCGGATTACCCCGACTGCATCGTGGATGTGGAGGTAAGCATCACCCAGCCCGATCCCATTTCGGTAAGCGGTACCGTGTCGTACCACAATACCGTTGAAACCAGAATGGAGGCGGTTACGGTAACCCTCACCACCGACAATGATGTCGAATTCACCACCACAACTGATGACCAGGGAGCCTACCACTTTGCCAACGTGAAGCCCGGAAAAACCTACGATGTGGTGTTGTCGACCGACCAGCCCGTTGGCGGTATCAATGTAAGCGACGCGGCTTTGGTCAATTACTGGGTAGTGCTTCAGGGAAGTATGGATGACCATGGAATAAACACCGAAATAGAAAAGGTAAGGTTCTTTGCCGGAGATGTGGATGAAAACAACAACATATGGAGCGGAGATGCCGGATTGATCCAGAGCCATTTCATGGGCTCGGGCGATCCGGAATTCGACAGAGGCGAATGGACATTCTGGAAAGTAGGAGACACCGTATCCGAAAACTCCGATGTCACTGAGGATGTTGTCTATCCTTCATTATTTGTTGATTTTAACAATCAACAAATTGAGCAGGACTTCTACGCCATGGCCGTCGGTGACTTCAACCGCAGCTTCGTGCCGGGAGCTGACAAGTCGGGCCCGGAACACCTTAGCCTGGAATACCACGATGTGATTGAAGTGGGAGCAAACAGCGAGTTTGAACTGCCACTACGTGCAGGACGGCCCATGGACATTGGCGCGATCTCACTCATCCTGGAGATGCCTGCCGAACATCTGCAGCTGAAAGGCGCATACCTGGGTAACAACCCGGAGGTTCCGGTGCAACATGCAGTGAATGGCAACGAAGTGCGCCTGAGCTGGTTCTCCACCCAGGCTCTCTACGTGGATAAGGATGAAGCAGTGATCACGCTGCAGCTGAAAACCACCGCCAACTACGACCACAGCGAGATCCTCATAGGCCTCGCATGGGATCCGCTCAGCGAGCTGGCAGACGGCACATACAACGTGATTGAAGATGCCGTGATAACCACTGCAAAAATTCAGTCCACTGCCCTGGATACAGAGGATATGGTCTCCGGAAAAGACCTCGCGTTTACCAATTACCCCAACCCCTTCAGGGAACAAACCAGCTTTGCATACAAACTGCCTGCAGCCGGACATGTAACCCTGGAAGTGCTCGACCTTACTGGAAAGATGGTAAAAGTGATCCATGACAATGAATTGCATCATGCAGGAAAACACGAGGTGAGCATGCAGTCTGATCTTCTGTTACCGGGAGTTTACTTCGCCGCAATTACCTTCAGGGAAAGCGATGCGAAAACATCACGCCAGATTATCCGGCTGGTTGTATACTGATCATCAAACAAAAAGCAATGCAGGTCCGATAAGCCAGGTCTGACGCTAACCACATGCTGGAGACATCAACAGGCGTTCAACAGCCTGGTGCAGATCTCAACATAAGCAGTAAAGCCCAACCGGCAGCCAGGCGCTTGCTTTTTGACAGATGACCGTACTTTTATAACTGGGAGGACCGGCCACCATAACCGGTCCTCTCTCTTTATTTATTTCTTTATTAATCTGTTCAAGTATTTCCGCCATCCCACCTGAGCCTGTCAATGATCTGTTATTTTTTCCATCAAGACTTCCATAAAAGCAACCCTTTTTTATTTACAGAGCCACTTTCTGGGGATTATAGGGGTTCCCTTACTTACACAAGCGTCTTTAGACTACAAGCTTATTCGTCACAGAATAATATATTTACCATCCAGTTATTTTAAGAAATAGTATAATGATACAAAATGCATATCAGTTATCTCATATATTATTTGAAGCGAATGCAGAGGGGATGATCAAATGCAGCGAAACAGGCCATATACTGGATGCCAACACCATCTTTTTACGCATGCTGGGTTACAACAGCACCAGTGAGCTGGAAAGCGCAAAGAACAGCCCTGCACCGCATGCCTGGCAGATCATCGAGCAGGATATTATTCAGGACCAGGTGTTGAAAACCGGTATTTCGCGGAGATTTCAGAAAGAATATTACCACCAGGATGGCTCGCTGGTTCATGTGCAGCAGATACTTTGGTCCACACCAGGTAAGCAGCACGAAAGGGTGGTCTGGGGGCTTGTCAGAAATCTGAGCAAAGAAAAATCTGTCCAGCACAAGTTCGATGTGTTGCTTGAGCTGCTGAAAAAAACAGACAGTCGGCGCAACCAGATATTGGAGGAAGGATGTAAATGGATTGCTGCAGAGATCCACGACTCCATAGGTCAGCAGCTTACAGCCATATCGCTGGAGCTTGACTTACTTAAAAACCGCGTTGGCATTGACAGGGATGCGGATGCTCACATTGGTAAGATCATCGAACTTACTGATGAGACCTTACAAAAGGTCAGGAATATATGCAAAGAACTGCGTCCCATGGATCACATTTCAGACAATGGCGTTGAGGCAATCCGGGTATACAGCAAAAAGTGGGAGAAACGTACGGGTATCCAGACAGAGATAAAAAGCAACCTGGAATACCTCGGCCCGCATTTGAGTACGGTATGCTATCGCATCGTCCAGGAGGCCCTTACCAACGTAAGCAGGCATGCAGAAGCAACCCGTGTTGGGATAGAGATACGGCAGGACGACAAAGCCTTAA
>PWRF01000275.1 GCA_003556325.1 Bacteroidales bacterium
AATGTGTCGGCAAAGCTGCCAAGCCTGTCTGCAAGCCACAGGCCTGCCTCCCGGTGGGCCTCCGTGTTGGGCACACGCGGACCGAATGCAACCTGCCGCTCAACATAGTAATAGGCAGAATCCGCATCGAAGGAAGGAATTGACACAGCTGTTTCTTCCGCCGAACCTTCTGCCTTGTTCTCATCCCTGTGTGCAGAGCCGCCGCAGGATATGAAAAGGAAAAGGATTGCTGACAGATATAAGGATTTGCTCATGATTGCATCTTTTCTTAAAATAACAGTCGTCATACCCGGTATATTGCCTCCGGGCATGCTAGTCCAATCCATTTTCCACTGCAAAAGAGATCAGCGCTGCCAGGTTCTTCATGTTTAACTTCCTCAGCATGTTTTTCCGGTGATTGTTTACGGTATGATGGCTGATCCCAAGTTTTGCGGCTACTTCGTGAGTAGTGTTTCCTCTCGCGAATTCTTTCAGTACCTCCCGTTCCCTTTTGCTTATTTTGTCGATAATGCTTTTGTTGGCGTAGCTCAACTTTTTTTGGGTAAAGTGTTTCAGGTTTTTCTGAAAATGAATTGAGTCTGAAAAATTAAGGCTCACAGCGATGACCTCAAAGATGTCGTTTTCGGGGTCAATCCGTAACACCCGGCTTGAAGTATACAACCACAAATAGTTGCCATCCGGCTTCCTGATCCTGTAAAAAGCATTGTAAATGCTTTCAGGGCTGTTGGCCAGGTGGTTTTGCATTTCAGAAAAGTAAGACGTGTCCTGCGGGTGATAGAGGTTAAGTATATCGTCAACTGTTAATGTTTCATCCTCTGTGGGTGAATAACCGGTGATCTCCTGGAACTTATTGTTGGCGAAAAGAATTCTGGGTGTGATCAGGTCAAGAACCAGAATGATGGCTTCTACATTGTGGATGATCTTTTCGTAGTATCCAAGTTCTTTCTGGAGATTCATGTATCTGTGAAATAGTTTGTCTGTCTCTTTGTCCATTTATAATACCATTAATATGTCTGTTTATACTATAGTTATTCTGCAGGCAGCCCTTAAGCTACTTTGCGGGCAGCTATAATACAAGGGCTGCTCCGGAATTATTTAAATAACAGTGCAATGGCAATTTCATGCATGCCGTCAGCTCAGATGCATGCAGAAAAAGCATCTATCTACAAAGATATGATTTTAGACGAATTTTTTATCTTAAAATATTGCTTTCTTTTCCGAACCACCTGGCGCTGAATGCCACAGATATGGCAGCTAGGCCAACGAGTGAGATCACGGTGATCAGGTAGTAAGGCAGGTAGATGGTACCTGCGATGATCTCTTTGGTGGCAAGGGAAATATTCACTATGGGGATCAGTGCGGTGATTGTATTGTATTCGATGAAGGGCAGCATGCCGAGGGCTGCGGGGATGATTACGAGGAATGTCATGGGGGTGAGCATGCTCTGGGCTTCCTTGAAGGTCTTTGCATAGATGGTGACCGGCACCATTACGCCGGCGAAAAAGATGGTGAGCGGCACCAGCATCAGCAGCAGGAGCAGTACGAAGCTAACGGTAAGAATACCCATCACCACCGACATGATGACATCGGGCAGGCCTGCGGTGATCTGGAAGGCGATAAACAGTCCCAGGATAGCCAGTACGGCAGATATAATGCCGGTGAGCGCTACTATTGTCATTTTGCCAATGAGGATTTGCATGCGTGATACCGGGGTAGTAAGAAGGGTTTCGAGGGTGCGCCGTTCTTTTTCGCCGGTGAAAAGGTCGATGGCGGGATACATAGCACCGGTGAAACAAAAGATGATAAAGAGGTAAGGCAGGAAGCCGCCCACCAGCTTGCCGATCATCTCCTGGTCGGTGGCGATGTTCACGTCCTGTGTCTGGAAGGGCCTGATGAATGATTGCGGGAGGCCCTGTTCGTACAGCCGCTCTTCGACCACCGTCTGTTCAAAGTTTCGCAACACCCTGTCAATTCGCTCTTTCCCGGCTATCTGTGTTCCGGAATAGTATAGCGATAGCGAGGCGGTCTCTTTCACATCCAGGCTCGGTTCAAACTCTGCAGGGACCACCAGTCCGTATAAAATGCTGTCGCTGCGGATCAGCTGTTCAAGCTCCCCGGCATCCTCAACAGGGATGAGTTCCATCCTGTCCTGGGCTTCCAGAAAGCGGGCCAGCCTTTCATTTTCTCCTTCGCTCACCCAGCCTATGCGTACCGTGCGCTCCTGTTCACGTTCCATGACCGAGGTTTGCAGGCGTGTGATGGCAATGAATATCAGTGGGAATACCAGCACGGGTACCAGGATCATCACAATCACTGTGCGCCGGTCGCGCAGCGTGTCCAGCGCTTCTTTTTTGATGATGGTAATCAGGTGGTTCATGTTTGTATGTGTGTTTTTGTTAATGACAAAAGGACAAAAAGACAAAAGGACAAAAAGACAAAAAGACAAAAAGACAAAAGGACAAAAAGACAAAATGTCGAAAGGTCGAAAAGTCCCGGTTTGCGATTGCCCTATGGTAATCTTAACCTCAACCTTAATCTCAACCTTAACCTTAATCTTAACCTTAGCCTTCGTTTACGATGTGGATGAACTCCTCCGTGAGGTTGCCTGTTTGCATATTTTGCCTGAAATTCTCCATCGTATCGTTAAACAGGATCTTCCCGTTGTGGATGATGGCCAGGTCGTCGCACAGGAGATCAACCTCGCTCATGATGTGTGAGGAGAAGATCACGGTTTTCTGCTGCTCGCGGCAGTCTTTGATCAGCTCGATGATGTTTTTTGCCGTGATCACGTCGAGCCCTGTTGTAGGTTCGTCAAACACCACTACTTCCGGATCATGGATCATGGTACGGCAGATGCTTACCTTTTGTTTCATGCCGGTGGACAGCTTGCCGATGCGTTTGTTCACGAAATCATGCATTTCGAGGAGGTCATACAGCCGCTCCTTTCTTTCTTCCAGA
>PWRF01000300.1 GCA_003556325.1 Bacteroidales bacterium
AACTTTTTGAGGATGAAGTCATACCTGAGGCTGAATATGAAGCCGTTGCCAGGCAACTTGAAGAGGCCGAAGCCGAAGCCGGGCTCTGGGAGGTTGAAACAGAACTGGGCCGGGCACACGCACCCATAGATGCAGTGGTGACTGATCGACTGATAGAGGTCGGCACTACCGTGTCGGAGAATGAGCGTTTGTTTACGATAGAAGACCACGGCATGCTGGTTTTGCGCCCCGGATTATCTGAAAGCGATATCATACACCTGGAGAAAGGCCGTGAGGTAGCCCTGCGCTTTGATGTGTACCCGGATGATGCGTTCCGGGGTACAATCAGGAGAATCTTCCCGACAGCAGATGCAGTTACCCGGTTATTCACCGTTGAAGTGGAAATCGACCAGGAGTCAGCTCCGCACAAAATCTATCCAGGCTATCTCGCCCGGTTGGATTTTGTCACGCAGCGTAGAGATGACGCCGTGGCCATTCCACCGGAAAGCATTTGGCATGAAGAAGATTCAGCTTTTGTCTTTGTGATCAGCAACAACGGGGTTTCGAAACGGCCGGTGGAAACCGGCATTCGCCGCGACGGCTGGGTGGAAGTGCTTTCCGGGCTGGAAAGCGGCGAACAAGTGGCAGCCGCAAACCTTGAAAACCTGCAGGATGGAGCAAAGGTGGAAGTCCAGGGGCGTTTCAGGCGCCACGGATTCCGTGATTAGCTTAACCAATATTATTTCACAGGCAAGCTGACAGGGGATATTTCTCTTCACATAAAAGAAAAACAGAACGTTGCCACAGCTATTCACCCTGCATTATACATAATGTATTTCCCTAAAAGGAAAAAGCCGCACATTTTGGGAAACTGCATTTTTCATGCTTCTGATTCAGCTTAAGGGATTGATTGTGCCGGGCGAACGCTTAACAGGCAAAGGCAACAAAACACAGGATATCAAACCATAACGTGATGGCATCAGAACCAGGAACTTCAAACAGAAGACCCGCAAACATCTCCTCATGGGCTATTGCCCGTCCGGTGGCAACAGTCTCCATCACGGCGGTAGTTGTCGTGTTGGGGATCTTATTCTCAGGCAGGTTACCTGTGAGTCTGCTGCCGGAGGTGGATTATCCCCACATAAGGGTAGTGGTCAACTACCCGGGAGTAACCCCGGAAGTTATAGAAGAACAGGTTACAAGGGTATTGGAACGCAACCTGTCGGCCACGGAAAACCTGGCAGAAATCCATGGCCGTGCTTCTGAAGGGCGTTCCTATATCGAAATGTTTTTTGATGTAGGCACGGATATTGACTTTGCCCTGCAGGATGCAGCACGCCAGCTGGAAAGAGCACGTGCAGAGCTACCTGAAGGTACGGACCCGCCCAGGCTGATGAAAATGGATCCCTCCCAGCAGCCTGTTTTTGAACTGGCTTTCAGCTCGCCCCTGATGTCATCGGTGGAGCTACGCCAGTGGATAGACCAGCGCCTTGTTCCCCAGCTGCTCACTGTCAGGGGAACAGGCACCATAGAGGTAGCAGGAGGAAGGGAAAGGGAGATTGATGTAGTGGCAGACCCGGAGCTGATGCGGTCATACGGGCTGAACATGACTGACATCACGCGGGCCCTGGAGCAGCGCAATGTAGACATCGCCTCGGGCAATATCACCTCCCGGGAATATGACATCCTCGCAAGAACGGAACACCGCTACAGGGATGCCACTGATGTGGGCAACACCCTTATCAGATTGCCCGGTAGCGACAGGTACATCCGCCTCAACCAGGTTGCCGGCGTTACCGACAGCCACCGCGAACAGCGGCTTTTTGCCCGGCATAATGCTCTCGATGCAGTCCAGGTAACCATCATGAAACAGCCGGATGCCAACACCGTAGAGGTGATTGACGGCCTTTCCAAAACATTGCAGGAGCTTGACGATTCCGGATTCATTCCCTCTGAGATCAACTGGGACACCATACGTGATGAGTCATTCTTCATTCGTGCTTCCATACGTTCCGTAGCCACTGCAGCCATTACCGGTGGTGTGCTCGCCATGCTGATCATCTTCCTTTTCCTGGGAAATATCCGAAAATCCCTGATCATAGGTGTCACGCTGCCTGTCGCCATCATCGCCACATTCCTGCTCATGACGGCAGCCGGACTAACGCTGAACGTGATGAGTCTTGGTGGGATGGCACTGGGGGTAGGTTTGCTGATCGACAACGGGCTGGTACTCCTGGAAAACATATTCCGGCATCAGCAGCAATACGACAAAAAACCTGTCGATGCAGCGCGGGATGGCGCCAGCGAAGTATTTTCCGCAGTGGTTGCCGGTACGAGCACCAACCTGGCTGCGATTGTTCCATTTCTATTGTTAACGGGCCTGGCCGCCCTGATCTTTCGTGAACTTATCCTTACCATAGGCTTTGCCATGCTTAGCGCCCTGATCTCAGCCACAGCGCTGGTACCTGCCCTGTACGTGATGACATCCGGCAGCGGATCCACCGGGACGGGAAAGCAAAGCACAGGCAAAGCGCAGCTGATGTCGAAAGCAGCCAGCCGCTACCGGGAGTTTATCCCCGTGGCGATCAGGTATCGTTACGGTGTAATTGCGGTGGCCTTGCTGCTGCTGGGGATCAGTATCTGGTCTCTGGGCCAGAGGGGAAGCGAATTTCTGCCCCCTGTGGATGACGGACGCATCACCATGCGCTTCGTGCTGCCGCTGGGAACTGCCCCGGAGCCCACCCAGGAAGCGGCCATCATCATTGAAGAAGCCATCGAAGACATGCCGCACGTGGAAAACTATTACACCACCGCCGGAGGTTATTTCAGAGGAGGCCAGCTCAGTATCCGGGGTGGCATGATCGACATGGTGGTGCAGCTTGTGCCCCATAGCCAGCGACGGAATTATTCCGCTGAACGCTGGGTAAATGCCTTCGCTGAAAAAGTTCGGGAAACCGGGCTTGTA
>PWRF01000304.1 GCA_003556325.1 Bacteroidales bacterium
GACTGGATGCCCGGTAACGATCTCAAGACTGTAGTCACCCTCCATTCGGAACTACACCACTCTGTAGGACATTACCCGACCGGTGAATGGCGTTGTCGAGCTTGGGCAGCGTCTAAGCGAATGGCTGTTATTCTTCTTATGACTAAGCTCTTGCGAGGCGTTCCATTGTACGGCACAGAACACTGGCCCCCAAGAAGATGTGCTGTTTTGAGACATGTTCCTCCGGACAATGGCTTCGCCCATCCGTATTCGGTACAAAAATCATCGCGGCTGGAATATGCTGTCCCATAACCTGCGCATCGTGCCCCGCTCCACTTTGCATATCTCTGTAAGCAATCCCAAGATCCCGTGCTGCTTCTCGAATTGTGTCACACACTTCCTTGTCGAATGGCACATCATTGATTCTGAGAATCGGTTCAACATGTACCGTGACACCGCTCTGGCGTGTCACCTTTTCCGCGGTATCTTTCAGCGCCGACTCTATCCGCTGAAGCACCAGCCTTCGTTCGTCCCGGAAATCCATCGAGCAGTATGCTTGATCCGGCACCACGTTTTCAATTCCTGGCACTACCCGCACGTCACCTACCGTGAGCCTAGTATTATTGCCGCCGATCTCCTTCCGATAATGGTCCATAGTTTGAACGACGGAACACATTGCCGCGAACGCATCGCGCCTGTTGCTCATTGGAAAACCAGCGTGATCTCGACGTCCCCGAAACGAAACGCCAAATCGATAGTCCGCGTCCACTCCGTTCACAACACCAATAGGCACACCCTGATTGTATAGAAGTGGGCCTTGCTCTATGTGCAACTCAACAAAAGCCTTAATGGCCGACCGATCTCTTTTCGCTTCGGATACTCTGCGATAGTCCAGGCCATACTCCTTCATCGCGTCAGAAAGACGTATTCCCGACTCATCACAAGCTTCTTCGATTTCATTGGCAGTGACGACACCGGTCATTGCGTAACTTCCGAAAAAGCCGAAAAACCGTTCTTCCTCGTCGGCAAAAGCGATAACTTCAAGCGGATTCGCTAAGGCCGTTCCTCGTTCCTGAATACATCGCACACTCTCCAGCGCTGCGAGTATTCCGAGGGAGCCGTCGTATTTGCCCCCATTACGGATTGTATCGATATGCGAACCACCGGCAACCGCAGGCCCTTGTTTACCGAAGCGACCGATAATATTCCCAGCGGCGTCCACGCGAGTCTGCATTCCAGCGTCCCGGAGCCTTTCTTCAAACCACTTTCGCGCAGAAGTCTCTTCGCGGGAAAAGCTTCGGCGAGTTATTCCTCCCGAATCGTCTCTGCCGAATTCCGCCAGTTCTTCAAGGTCGGTCATCAGTCTCTTCTCATTAATCACCGGGATCTCCTTTCGGAGACAATTCTAAGCCTAATTGTAACTAAAATGCAATCTGTTTGCCTGCAGAATACGAAATACATATTCTAAGACAAAAATTTTGCATCTTGAGCAAACACCACGCCTGAGAAGCTTGCCCGTGCAGGACTTGCTGAGCATCACCGCCTTTGAAAAATGCAAAGAGAGGTTCATCACGTGCACTTCCATTGCGATGCCGGTCTCGGCGGTAGTCCGCACGCTTTGACCATTACAAAGGTCGCTCAACCGTATGCTGCTGTCATTGGGTTATCGCCGGTTTGATCCTATTATCCAGAAGCTTGTTATAGGGTGTGATTATCTCTTCTAAACCCACTTATTATAGTGTTTCATGGCGATAAGTGTCTCTGTCGAGTCAATCGATTTTATCGTTGCGAGGCGATTCTTCATGAAACTGACCATCTCGTGAGGCTCCAAATAAACCTCCACCAGCAAATCGAACCGACCAGCGAGCAGACTCACAGACTTTACGTCCGACAGTCTGGCTATCTGTTCGGCGGTTTCATCCCATCCACTATGAAGCGGTACCGATGCCAAGATGTAAGCAACCTGTTTGTCTGTACGTATGTTCGGATTGGTAAGCCCCTTTACCTTGAGAAAACCCGCCTCGGTGAGCTTGGTAATCCGGTTGCGAACTGTACCTTCTGA
Source organism: Bacteroidales bacterium (assembly GCA_003556325.1). GTDB lineage: Bacteria > Bacteroidota > Bacteroidia > Bacteroidales > UBA7960 > PUPG01. The sequence goes on from PWRF01000304.1 coordinate 2,042, forward strand.
TATACCTAACATCGTTGCGATTTCCTTGTTACGTATCCGCCCATTTGCTTCCAAAATTGAAGTGATCTTTAAGTCTAGATTGTCCACGCGCATTCGTATCAACCTTTCAGCGATTTCAGTGTAATGACACCGGTCTTGTCCGAGCCGGCCGACTGGAAATACTCCCTCTATAACGCATTGTTTCCTTTACTCAATGTAATCCATTTTTCCTCTTTGCGCCAGCCGCAAGATTGCGTGTTCCGTATCTTAGTTAGATCAAACTTTAGAAAGCGTAGAATTTTATGCCATTTTATGCGAAGAGTGCAATATTCGATTGACAATCTTTAGCAACGTGGTAGACTGAAAGCGTCTGCTTAGAGACCGGGAGGTCTTCTGGGAGGTTTAATGATGCTGAGTAAGGAAATCGAAGCGCTATTGATCGATGTGCCGAAGCCGAGCAAATGGGTCCCAGACCAATATGATGTGAGCCTGGCTGATATCATGGTGGATTGGCGAAATGCCGATTCTGCGCACGTTGGGCTATTGGGCATTCCGTTCGACACAGCGGTGATGGGGCGCAGGGGCTGTAGGTTTGGTCCCGGGAGCGTAAGGGATGCGCTCGTCTTTTCGGACGTATATGAGCCGGGGCTCGATGTAGACCTGTCGAAGGGTTTCGTCGTCACTGACTTCGGGAACGTGGATGTCTTGCTTACAGATGTGTTGGGTACGCACAAGAGAGTTGAGACGGTCGTCACGGAAGTGTACAAGACCGGGGTAACACCGATCATTATCGGGGGAGACCACTCTTTGGCCTACCCAGATGCTAAGGCACTCATCAACGCGATCGAGGGCAACATCGGCGTGATCAATATCGATGCGCATTTGGATGTGCGCATTTCCCATCACGGAGAGATATCGAGTGGA
>PWRF01000140.1 GCA_003556325.1 Bacteroidales bacterium
AATATTGGCATACAGATCCATCACATCAAGCCGATCAACAAGGGAGATGTGGTCTGGTACCTCGAAGTCCAGGATGTTATAACCATTGGACGTCTTTTTGAGAAAGGAATATATGATGCCAGCAGGGTGGTGGTTCTGAATGGCTCGGAAGTTGTCAATCCAAGATACTATCGTGTTGTGAACGGAGTGAATATTTCAGCACTCACCAAAGAGAATATTCGTACGGAAGATGGGCTGAACCCCCGTTTTATCAGCGGAGATGTATTATCGGGCGAAAAGATCCCCGCCGATGGCTTCCTGGGATATTATGACAGCCAGATCACCGTGATACCTGAGGGAGACAAGCCGGAGCTGCTCGGATGGCTCATACCCAAGCTCGACAAGTTTAGCGTGTCACGCACCTTTTTCTCTTTCATGATGCCCTGGAAGAAATACCGGCTTAACACCAACATTCGCAGCGGAGAGCGTCCGTTTGTTATCACCGGGATATACGAAAAAGTACTTCCGATGGACATTATGCCCATGCAACTGATTAAAAGCATCATGATAAACGACATCGACATGATGGAAAAGCTGGGTATCTATGAGGTGGCCCCGGAGGATTTTGCCCTGCCCGAGTTTGTTTGTCCGTCGAAAATTGAAATGCAAACGATTGTAAGGGAGGGCCTGGATACCATAAAGAAAGAGTTTGAGTAAGGAATACAATGAATCTACTAAACGCAAAAAAATAAATAACGTTGAAAGCTTTACATAATATTCTGGACAAAGTCAGGCCTCATTTCGAAAAAGGAGGGAGGTTTCAGAAGCTCTATCGCACCTTTGAGGCTTTTGAGACCTTTTTGTTTGTAAAGGGCGATGTAACCACGCGGGGGAGCCATATCCGTGACGCCATGGATATGAAACGCACCATGTTTCATGTCATCATAGCCCTGACCCCCGTGCTGCTTTTTGGCATGTGGAACGTTGGCCTGCAGCATTATCGTGCCATGGGCGAAGAAGCTGCCTTCCTGGATCAGTTCCTCTTCGGTTTGATAAAAGTGCTTCCGCTTGTTGTGGTCAGCTATGCTTCGGGCCTGATTGTGGAATTCATCTTTGCCACCATCCGCGATCACGAGGTAAACGAGGGGTTCCTGGTTTCGGGGATGCTGATCCCTCTCATTATACCGGTTACAACCCCGCTCTGGATGGTAGCAGTGGCTACGGTATTCGCCGTGATCATCGGCAAGGAGGTGTTTGGAGGCACGGGAATGAACATCCTGAACCCGGCGCTGCTGGCGCGGGCCTTCCTGTTCTTTGCTTACCCGGCATACCTGTCGGGAGAAGAGAATCCTGCAGGGAATTTTGTATGGACGCAGGCTTCTGTTGACCAGGCGGTTGATACATATTCGGGTGCCACGCCACTTGCCGAGGCTGCAACCGCAACTACCCTGGGAGATGTAAGTGCATCGCAGATGCTGGAAAGCATGCCTTCTGCTTTGGAAATGTTCCTTGGGACCATTCCCGGGTCGGTAGGTGAAACATCAACACTGCTAATACTCCTTGGGGCACTCATACTTGTTGCCACAGGGGTGGGAAGTTTGAGGATCATGTTGTCGGTGGTTGCCGGAGGCCTGTTTACCGGGATTATCTTTAACCTGTTTGCCGTTAATGTCTTTATGGAGATGCCCGTCTATTATCATCTTATCATGGGAGGATTTGCCTTTGGCACAGTGTATATGGCAACGGATCCCGTATCTGCCTCGCAGACCGGCACCGGCAAATACATCTATGGTTTCCTCATTGGGGTGGTCACATTGCTGATACGGGTTGTAAACCCGGCGTTTCCGGAAGGAATGATGCTGGCCATCCTGTTTATGAATGTATTTGCCCCGCTGATCGACCATTATGTGGTGGAAGCCAATATCAAGAGACGAATGAAGCGATTAAAGGCCGTGGAACAGACCGCTTAGGAAAACAATTAAAACCGCAATACAATGACCAACCGATATGTGTTTTTATATGCTTCTACTATGGTTATTATAGTGGCTTTGGTACTTTCGGGCGCTGCCACGCTTTTAAGGCCTATGCAGGAGCGTAACATGCGTTTAGAAAAGATGCAGAACATCCTTTCTGCGATCAATATTCCAGCCACCAGGGCGGAGGCCGAAGAGCTCTTTGACAGGTACATCACCGTGACCAAAATTGTGAACTACGAGGGCGAAGAGATCCAAGGAGATGCCTTTGAGGTGGAGTTGCAGGATGAGAACAGGAAGCCCGTTGAAGAGCGCCAGCTTCCGGTGTTTATCGCTGATGTGGATGGAGAGAACTTCTACATCGTGCCGCTTCGGGGTGCCGGTCTGTGGGGGCCCATCTGGGGCTACTTGGGTCTGGAGTCCGACCTGGTGACCATTGCAGGCGCCAACTTCGATCACGCCAGCGAGACACCCGGCCTGGGAGCCGAGATAGCTGACAGCAGCTTTGAAGATCAGTTCATAGGCAAACGCATTTTTGACGAAGACAGCAATTTCAGGCCGGTGACCGTGATAAAAGGCACAGCACCGCCCGACGACCCCCACCGGGTCGACGGCATCAGCGGAGGCACCATCACATCCAACGGGGTGACAAACATGCTGCGTGATGGCCTTAAGGTATACAAGTCTTACTTTGAAAAACTAAAAACGTCATGAGCGACAACAATAACCAACAACAATCGGAAGCTCTGTTCTCCCCGAAGAATAAGAAACTGCTGACCACTCCGCTTGGGAAAGAGAACCCCATCAACGTGCAGGTGCTTGGCATCTGTTCGGTGCTTGCGATCACCGTGCAGCTCCGTACATCATTGGTGATGGCCATTTCTGTCGTGGCGGTGATGGGGCTGGCCAATGTCATCATCTCCATTTTGAGGCATGGCATACCCCCACGCATCCGGATCATTGTACAGCTCACCGTGATCG
>PWRF01000229.1 GCA_003556325.1 Bacteroidales bacterium
CAGCAGCTGGCGCTCTATGTGGTGATTTACAGCCCCATGCAGATGGTGGCCGATCTGCCCAAATATTACGAGGGGCATCCGGCTTTTCAGTTCATCAAAGATGTGGGAGTAGACTGGGAGCAATCAAAGACACTCCATGGGGAGATCGGCAAATATGTCAGCATCGTCCGCGAAGAAAGGAATACCGGCAACTGGTTCCTGGGAAGCATCACCAACGAAGATGCACGCACCCTTACGATAACAACCGATTTTCTCGACCCCGGTAAGACCTACCTGGCTACCATCTACGCAGACGGCACAGATGCCCATTGGGACGAAAATCCGGAAAGCTACCGGATAGACAGCCTGACCGTAGACCATACTGCAGAACTGCGCCTGGAGCTGGCTCCCGGCGGCGGTGCAGCGATCAGCTTTATGAGAAAAGATTAATAATTATACCCATATAGTCGTATCCAATTCGTGAAAGGCAGCCTTCAAACCAATTCACCAGCAACACTTGGCGCCTGGCGTCCAATAATCATACCGCTGTCTGTCAATTCTTTGGCTTGCATTATTCATCCCGTTTCTCAAACCACAGATCCCTGACCCTGCCGCTGGAAACATACATTCCACGAATATTTCCAGCTTCATCGCGTTCAAATTGCACGGTTCTGAAATACCAGCGGTTCCCCTCAAAAGTATCTTCTTTCAGGGGGCTGAAGATGATGTCGCTATGACGGCGGTGGGAAGCTGTAAGCCTGCCATCTTTGACTTTGAAGGTATACACCGTGCCCAGCTCATCACTGTAATAGGTGCCGGCAAAATCTGTCAGTTCATCCTCATCATATTCCCGTGGAGAATACCTTGTGTATGAAACCGGCATGTCGTTGTTGGCGGTCATCACCATGGCGGGCTCATCAAGGGATTCTGCAAATGCAAATATCAGCTGCCGGCTGTCACCGGGAACATAAAAGGTATAGCGGTCTATGGGCAACAGCGTGTGGCGCGCACCCCCGGATCGATAGCGAAGCGTATCCTCATGTACTTCAATAGTTGCGGCATATTTTCGCTGATCGTTCCAGTAGTTCCCTGTAAGGGATTCCAGCTCTTCGGCATCAGGGGCTTCGGCGTCGATGAGCTCCGCTGCGGGCACCAGTGGACCGGCAAGGTGTTCTTCAAGAAATATATCAGCCACCTTCATGGCTTTATCCCGTGAGTTGAATCCGGCATAGTTGCTGAACAGGATCACGGCAGCCTGGTGACCGGGAAACCTCCCCAGGTAGGTCCGGTAGCCGGCATCGGCCCCGCCGTGACTGATCTGATGCAGCCCTTTGTAATTGCTGACAAATTGCCCCAGGGCCCCACCAAAAGTACTACCGTCAGCTAACGCAACCTGCGTGTTCATGGTTTCGAATATCTCCGGGGTGCCGACCTTCGTTTCGTGGAAGTTTTTCACCCAAAGGCTCAGATCCTCAACAGTGGTAAACAGGCTGGTTGCGCCCACGTTGGCGTAACTAAGCACGCTCTTCCTGTAATCATCATTGTAGGAATGATAAGAATAAGCCCTGCCCGGGACGATTTTGCGGTGATCGTCATAAAACAAGGTGTTTTCCATGCCCAGGGGCTGAAAGATATGCTCGTCCGTAAATTCAGCAAAACTTTGGCCGCTGACCCGGGCAACCACCTCGGCCAGCAGGGTAAAGCCCGTATTGCTGTAAAGATACTCCTCTCCGGGCGGAAAGTTCAGCGCCTGCTGATGCTCCACCAGCTTCATGACATGCTCAAGGGTGATCACATCATCCAGCCGCCATCCGGCCATGCCGAGCAGGTTCCACTGGTCTCTGAGTCCGCCGGTATGAGCCGCCAGGTCTTTCAGGGTGATGGTTTCACCAAAATCAGGTACTTCCGGGATGTATTCCCTGACATCATCCTGCATGGACAGCTTGCCGGCTTCTTCCAGCAGCATGGCGGCAAAGACCGTAAACTGCTTGGATACCGATGCTATATGAAAAATTGTGGAGGAAGGGTCCACGGGAATGTCATATTCGAGGTTGGCACTTCCATATCCCTTGCTAAAAACAAGTTCGTTATCATAAACCAGCGCAACAGCCACGCCAGGCCCCTCCATATCTTTATAATCAGCAAAAAGACTGTCGAGCCGGCCTTCCCTGTCGAAGGTCTCAGCGCTGCTGGCCTCCATATTGTAAGATTTCACGGAAAGAGCGCTTCCTGCCATGAAAAAAAGCAACAGGAAGCATGCGGAAAGACGAGAAGATAATAAACCAGCGTGTTTTGGGGATAACAATCCGGGGTTTTGGGAAATCATCGCATTCAAATTAAAGAGTACAATAAAAATACGATACAATAATACGATTTAAAGTTACATCAGGCACTTCAATTCTTATGATCTGCAATGTCAAAATATCAAAAAGACAAGAATTGAGTGGTTTAAACTGGTTCCGGGAACAGGCACTCAAATTACAACTCAATTCCGGGGTCTTGTGGCCGGATAAATCCTATGTCATTCACCACCACAACCCCTTGCGGTGTGATGTTGAAAACGAAGCTGATGCAGTTGATATGCTCAAAATCAAACTCCGGGTAAAGATCTGCAAACCGGGCAAGCGGGAAGGTATATGTCTGGAGGATGATTTCCGATTCGGCCTGCCTCTGCATAAAGGGCAGTTTGGTAAAGCTACGTTTGAGCGGGGGCTGCAGGGGGGAAAAATGGCTTAACGGGAACTCCAAAACAGCCCCATTGTCGTCAGCCAGGCGAACGGTAAAATCGACAAACTCTTCGCTTTTTTCATCTGCAGCATCCCCGGGCTCCTCCTCCATGGCCGCTTCGTTATGTGCCGGGATGGGTTCTTCTGGCGATCCCATATTATTGTTTTCGCAAATGGCATTTTTAGGCGGATCTGCACTCATCGTGGATTGGGCCAGTGAG
>PWRF01000273.1 GCA_003556325.1 Bacteroidales bacterium
AGGACAGCATTGCTCTGCATCTGCGCATCACGGGTGTAAAGAGCGCGGGCAATTCGCTCGTCGTCGGGAGCGAGAACTTCCGGATCGGCATTTGGGTTGTAAGTATAGCTCGACCATATTCTCTCTCGATCTTCGTCGTAAGTGGGCTTGTCGGGCCATGGTTCGTATCTTTCATACATCATGCTGTCTTCATTTTCCGACGGGCAGAAAAACACTTCCCCGTCGTCCACATACCCTCTCTCCCAGAGGACGCCCAGGCCGATCCATCCGTTTTTGCGGAAACCATAGGATATCGAAGTCCAGTTCTGATGCACCAGGGCCAGCCGGCCGGGGCGCTTCAGACTGTCAGGATAATCGTGGCGCGGTTCTCTCAGGTGGGGCATCGGCAGCTCTCCCTGGTTGGCGCTGGAATAGGTGTGCACTCCCAGTCCGAGCTGGCGGAGATTGCTCTGACAGACCGTCCGGCGCGCCTGTTCCCTTGCCCGGGTGAGAGCGGGCATGAGCATTCCCGCAAGGATCGCTATGATGGCGATCACAACCAGAAGTTCGATTAAGGTGAACCTGAGCGTCTTACGCATTCGATTGACCATTGTCCTTTCCTCCTCTAACAAAGTTAAAGAAATTGATCACCTTCTCTATGCGTAATTATAGGTAAAAAAAAATAGTCAAGTGCAAACCTGAATTTCTTCTTTTACCATTTCTCATAGTCACCTCACCGACCAAACCGTGCGTGTGGTTTGCCCCCACACGGCTCTCCCCTTGCGACTTGTCACCCGGCTTTCGCTCTCAGAAGTTTCGGCACGTAACAAAGTCCTCGCTTGTAGAAGAAGCGATTCGGCCACTTGCGGTAACCGGCGATGTCTTTCCTGTGGTATCTCCGTCTCATATACAGCCGCAGCTGCGCACATGCATAACTCGCAAGCTTCAGGGCCGCCGCGTATGAGTTGCCTATCCGAAAGTAGTTTGCCCAGCCTCTCAAAGTGCGGTTGAGCGCCGCTATCACTTCCTCTATCGGCGCTCCCAGTGGTATGGACTTGACCCGCTCCTTGATATTCTGGCGTGCTTTCTTCATGCTCTTGGTGCGCGGATACTTGATTCGCACGTACTGCTTCCCGCGGAACGAGTAGGCTTCCTTATACGTGAATCCCAGGAAGTCAAAACCTCCCCTGACATGCGTCAGTTCGGTCTTTTCCTCATTCAGCGTCAGAAGCATTTCCTCAAGCCTCCCGCGCGGCCTTCTCCAGCGCCCTTTGCGCCTCCTGCTCACTGTCACACAGTATCACCATATCATCCGCAAACCGCACGAGTCGGCCCTCACCTTCGTCCCAGTTCCGGTCGAACTCGTGGAGGTAGATATTACTCAAAAGCGGCGACAACACCCCACCCTGCGGCGTCCCCTGCTCGTTCGGCCTCTCCAGTCCGTCTTCCATGATTCCGGCCTTGAGCCACTGGCGTATTAAGTGCAGCACGCTCTTGTCCGTCACGCGCTTGCGCACCAGCTCCATGAGACGCTCGTGGTTTATGGTGTCGAAATAGCTCTTGAGGTCCAGATCCACCACCCATTTGTGCGAGTTGACGAGCTTATGCACGCGCTTTGCCGCCTGCGTGTTGCTACGTTGCGGCCTGAAGCCATAGGAGCATTCGCAGAAGTCGGCCTCGAAAAGCGGCTCTATAATCATCTTTACCGCCATCTGCACCACCCGGTCCTTAACGGTCGGTATTCCGAGCGGCCTCTTCTTGCCGCCACCCTTGTCTATATAGCTCCGCCTGATAGCCTGCGGGTTGTAGCTTTTCTCCGTGAGCTCATCCCTGATCTCGCAGAGAAACCCATACACCCCTTCTTCTTTGATCTGTCCTATAGTCACTCCATCTACACCGCCGCTGCCGGCATTGCGCGCCACTCGCCACCATGCTTCCTCCAACACTCTCATCATACAGACTTTGTCATAAAGTAAGCCAAACCTTCGACTGCTGTTTCGCTTGGCCGCGCGATAGAGTTTCCGCTGAAAGGTCCTGACCCACTCTTGCGACGACATGTATTGAGCTTCTTCAGCACTCATGTCAGGTCTTCCCCTCTCCTCGAAAACATTCGCAAGCTAATGGCCCTTTGCTACGGGCGGTTCTGTTGTCCGCCCGATCTCTGCTACTATGGCCATCTCCGAACCCTGTTCATGGCGTCAGCGCACGGCTTTCAGTTTAGCACCTTATACCGCCGCATATCCTGCGGACGCCTCTTTACATTTTGACCGCCGACAGGCGCCAGTCGACTGCCAGGTTGATTGCACCATTTGGCGGGGGCAACCCTCTTGTTCGTTCTACCCCCACTCCTTCGGAAACCATGACAGGCCTCCCCGGTTGCCTTGATCAACTCTCCACGCATGCCGCCGCCTTTTACACCGTCGGTCGGACGATTGCTCGTTCCCATTTCCTTCATCGCCCACATCGGACTTCCCTTATCGAACGAAAGGTCATCAACCCGAAAACCCCGACTCTGCCAGCAATTCCCGTCGGGTTACTTTTACGATGCCTGCAACTGTTCGTTATCCTACGGCCTGCATGTTTGTCTCGCCGCCCTGACTGGCCTTAAGTCCCCGCTCCTACCCTGACGCGGTTTCCCGTCTGGCGACTTTGTCACTGCGCCTCGGAGTCGCTCCCCTGTCGTTGGTTCCACGGCTCCGGCAGTCAGACTACGTGCCTGAAATGAGAAACTGGCACGGCCGGGACGTTTCACCCAGCAAGTTGACCCGACCTTATCCGGGCACACGCTCAATCAACGTAAACATGAACGCTTTCTGAATAGATTTACGCATTGTCCTGTCCCTCACCATAAGAATATTATAATATATAAACTCACTATCTATATTATAGATCTGAAGCCGCAGAATGTCAAGCCTTTTATCTTAATTGTTCTTTGGTTGATGAAAT
>PWRF01000178.1 GCA_003556325.1 Bacteroidales bacterium
GGTCGTGCTGGATGCGATACAGGAAAACATGGCCCTGTACGATAAGGCAGGGGAGATGCATTACGATGTGATCTCCGCTTTCATAAAGTCGGTGAGGGGCAGCGACCCCAATGCCGCGGTGTATTACCTGGCAAGGATGATAGAAGGGGGAGAAGACCCGAAGTTCATTGCCAGGCGACTTATCATCCTTGCGTCGGAAGACATCGGAAACGCCAACCCCAACGCATTGCTGCTGGCTACAAGCTGTTTTCAGGCTGTTACCATGATAGGCATGCCGGAGAGCCGCATTATCCTCTCACAAACTGCCACCTACCTGGCATCCTCTCCCAAAAGCAATGCCGCCTACCTCGCCATAGGAAAGGCGCAGAAGCTGGTTAAGAAAACCGGGGACCTGCCTGTGCCTCTTGCTTTGCGGAATGCCCCCACCCAACTGATGAAAGAAAGTGGCTATGGAAAGGATTACAAATACTCCCACGACTATCCGGGGCATTTTGCTGACCAGGAGTTCATGCCGGACCAGCTTTCGGGTACCAGGCTTTTCGACCCGGCTGATAATGCCCGTGAAAATGAGATGCGCTCCCGTTTAAAGCGCCTCTGGAGAGATAAATACGGCTATTAACCCCCCATTGGTTTACTTATCTGGTAAGATACCAGATACCTTAAAACGGCACACCATGAACGATCGCGACCTTTTTTTCAGAGACCTTGCCCAGACATCCCCTTTCCCGCTGGCATTGGAGATTGCCAGGGCAGAAGGGCTGTACATGTACGATGCTCAGGGCAGGCAATATATGGATCTGATCAGCGGCATCTCGGTAAGCGCACTGGGGCATCGCCACCCGGCTGTTGTCAGCGCCGTTAAAGAGCAGGCCGACAAATACATGCACCTGATGGTGTACGGCGAGTTCGTGCAATCGCCCCAGGTAAGGCTTGCGGCCCTGCTGACCAAATACCTGCCCGGAAGCCTTAACCAGGTATACTTTGTCAACTCCGGAAGCGAAGCTGTTGAGGGGGCTCTTAAACTGGCAAAGCGCTATACCGGCCGCCACAATATGGTCTCGTTTTATAACGCCTACCACGGAAGCTCACACGGCTCGCTCAGTGTTACAGGAAACGAAGACCTTAAAAGAGCTTTCCGGCCGCTGCTGCCCAATGTATATCACCTGCCATTCGGCGACATCGATGCACTGGAGGCTATCGATAGAAATACCGCATGCGTTATCATTGAGCCCATACAGGGCGAGGCAGGCGCCGTTACCGCTGAGCCTGCCTTTTTCAAGGAACTGAGGAAGCGTTGCTCCGATACGGGAGCCCTGCTGATCATGGATGAGATCCAGGCAGGCATGGGGCGTACAGGAAAGCTCTGGGCTTTTGAGCATTATGGTGTTGAACCCGATATCCTGACACTGGCAAAAGGACTGGGAGGGGGATTGCCCCTTGGAGCCTTCATTGCTGACAAGAATATTATGCAGAGCCTTACCCGTGACCCGGTGCTGGGGCATATCACCACCTTTGGCGGGAATGCGATAAGCGCTGCCGCCTCCCTTGCCTGCATGACTGTTATTACAGCTGAAAAACTATGGGAAAAGGCCGAAGAGCTGGGTAACAGGTTTAAAGAACAGCTGCAACACCACGAGATCAAAAATATTAATGGGAAAGGACTGTTGCTGGCGCTCGAATTTGACAGTTTTAAACAGTGCAAAGCCATTATCGACAAATGCATTGAAAAAGGACTGATCACAGATTGGTTCCTCTTTGCTTCGCACTGTATGCGCATCGCACCGCCTCTCATCATCGGCCAGGAAGATGTTGACAGGGCTTGCACCATCATCCTGGAAGCTATCGAAGAAAGTAACTATTGATTTGTATCTATATTGTGCTTATCTTTAACATGATATAAAAAAGCAAAGGATCGGTGCCCGGAGGTTTCCGAAAACTGACAAATAGCACAATTCAAAGCTATGAAAGCAGATATAAAGGCTATTCTTGATAAGAAACCGCTGCAAAGCCTTCCTGTGAAAGGTTTTTTCAGCAATTACCCGGTAAAACAGCAGCTTAAACACGGCGATTTTGCGCTGCTATGCGGGAAAAGCGACTATTCCTGGGCCTATCTTTGTGGAGACAATCCTGAAGACCTGCTGGCGGTACTCGATAAATTTGACTTCGAAACCCTGCATTTTGCCAATGTCGAAGAGTGGATGCTACCTGTATTAACCCATTCGCGCAAGATAGAATGGAAGCTTAGCACGCACCGCTACTATCTTCCTGATGACGAGGTGCTGAACCCGCCATCCCATCTCTTTAAATCGCTGGAAGCGTCGATGGCTCCATATATCTTTAGCCGCTCCGCTTATAAGGACTTTACTTCTGAGGCATATATAAGAGACCGGCTCGAGAAGGATGTCTCTGCAGGGATATGGATAGACGGAGAGCTTGTGGGCTGGGGCCTGACGCACGACGATACGTCACTTGGGTTTTTGCATGTCGTACCCCACTACAGGGGGCAAGGGCTTGGCGAAAGTCTGTTACGTTCCCTGGTGAACGAAAAACACATCAGGAAAAAGCCGGTGTTCGTTAATATCGAGCCCCACAACCACCAGTCTATCAACCTGGTGAAAAAGCTGGGCTTTCGCTTCGACAGGGAGGTAAGCTGGATAAAGCTCGTCTGACATCACTTATCCTGGCCACCGCCCTTATTACAGTGGCACGTTCTGAACCCTCCCGGTTTTTTCCTTCGCAAAAAGTGCAAAGCTTTCCCGGGACGATACGTTATTTCCTTTGCAATACAAACAACTCGGCCCTTTCCTGGTCGCGGACAGACTGTAACCAGGACCGCTTTTTCGAGGGTATGTCCTGCACTTTTATCCTGTCGTACAGTTGAAGGCTAAAATCA
>PWRF01000258.1 GCA_003556325.1 Bacteroidales bacterium
AACGCCTCATTGATAGCATCGGCGATCTCATCAATATTATTAGGATTGATGACCACAGATTCACTCAGCTCCTTTGCGGCACCCGTAAATTCGCTGAGGATCAATACGCCTTTATGGTCTTTAAGGGAAGCGATATATTCTTTCGCCACCAGGTTCATACCGTCGCGCAGCGGTGTAAGCAACGCGGCATCGCTCAGCCGGTACTGTGCTATCAATTGCTTGTGAGGCAAAGAAGTATATTGGTAAATGACGGGTGTCCAGCCCATGTTGCCGTACCGGCCATTGATCTTGCCCACCAGCTCATCCAGGCTGCTCTTTATCTTACGATAGGCTCCAACACCCGTGCGCGAAGGCACTACGATCATGTTCAGGCACACCTTGCCCTGGTATTCAGGATATTTTTTCAGAAACAACTCAAACCCCTTCAGACGGTTGACGATTCCTTTTGAATAATCCAGTCGATCCACTGACAACACCATCCTGCAGTCCTGATGTTCCGGTAGTTTCTCATCATAAGGCGATACATCCATCGTATTGAACTTGTCGAAATCTATTCCCATGGGGAAAGTTTCTATCTCGGCAGTGTGGTCGGGCATGGATATCTTTCCCATGTGATTCTCTTTGCCTGAAATACGCAGGGCACAACGGAGGAAATGTTGTGTGTAATCATGCGTATGAAATCCTACAAGGTCAGCGCCCATAAGACCGTCCAGGATAGCTGCACGGCTTTCTTTGTGAAGCATGCGGAACATTTCGTATGATGGAAAGGGAATATGCAGAAAGAACCCTATGGGGTTGTTCACCCTTTCACGGAGAAGGGCGGGCAACAGCATCAGGTGGTAATCATGAACCCAAATGATGTCGTCTTCACGGATCTCTTTAAGCAGTTCATCCCTGAACAATTCATTCATACGTTTGTACTCGTGCCAGAAGTCCAGATTGAAATGAGCGAAGTTGGGGAAATAGTGAAACAGGGGCCAAAGGGTCTTGTTGCAAAAACCCAGGTAAACCTTATCCATGAGTTCTTTATCAAGAAAAACGGGTGCAGCATTGAATTCTTTCTGCACCTGTTCTCTTACATGGTCTTCGTCTTCTTTGGCAATGTTGGTACCTGGCCATCCCATCCAGATATATTCACTGATCTTTCCTTTTCCTTTTTCCAGCGACGCCAGGTAATCGCTTAACCCGGAGACCAGGCCCCCGGCGCTTTTTTCCATAATAAATTTTCCGTTCTCTTTCTTTACCGAGACCGGCAGCCTGTTTGATACAATTAAAAGCCTCATAATCAAATAATTAATTTATAGTTATTATAATGAAAATTCTTTTTCGTCATCGGTTTCGAATTTATACTTCCTTCCTTTGACAGCAACCTGTACAGGATTAGCCCATCCTTTACAGAACCGCAATTTAATCTTTTCGTGCGATATATCCAACTTGATCCAGTGGCTCCGGTAACGAAGATGAAATGACATGGTGCCCATGTCGTCGGGAAGCCTTGGGTCGAGCCACAAAACATCATCGCGGATCTCAAGTCCGGAATAGCACCGTTGGAGCAGATCAAGCGTACCTGCCATAGCTCCCAGATGGATCCCTTCGTGCGTGGTGCCGCCCTGTATATCCTTATAATCACTCATAAGTGCCGTTTTGAAACTCTTCCACGATCGGTCGCGATGACTTCTTGCATATACCCAGGCATGGATCACCTGGCTTAAGGTTGAGCCGTGAGAGGTGCGTGCGTAATAGTAATCAATATTCTCAGGGATAATGCCGGCATCGAAGTCGTATCCCAGTTTGGTGAACAGGGCTTGCAGTTCGTTGGAAGAGAACAGGTAGAACAGCATCAGTACGTCGGCTTGCTTACTGGCCTTGTAGCGGTTGGGAGAATCGCCTTCAGCCTCCAGGATACGGTCCAGGCGCATCGCCTCACCGTATTTACTCCTGTAATGCTCCCAGTCCAGCTCTTCCAGATCTTCATACCCTTCAAACTGCGAGATGATATTGCCTTCGTGGAAGGGGATATACATTTTCCGGCTTATTTCTTCCCACCGTTTTGTATCTTCATCAGAAAATCCCATTTTTTCTGACAGCTCGTCGCAACAGGTCTGGTCCATTATCTGCAGCAGCTTCAATGCTCTTTCGATCACCCAGACCGCCATCACGTTGGTATAGGCATTGTTGTTCAGGCCGGGTTTCTCAATGTCCGGATAATGTGTATGGTACTCATCCGGACCGACAACCCCGTGGATCTCATACCGGTTTCTTTTGGGGTTGAAACGGGCTATATCAGACCAGAACAGAGCTGTTGCGAAAATTATCTCCGCACCGTAGGCATTCATGAAGTCCATGTCGCCGGTACTTTGGTAGTAATGCCATACATTAAACGGTACGGCGGCATTGATATGGTATTGCAGATGTGTAACGTCGGGGAGCCAGCGACCGGATTTTGGGTTTAGATGAAGCTTCTGGGTTTCTTCCCTGCCGTTGCTGCCGCTTTGCCATGGGAAAAGCGCTCCCCTGAACCCTTCGTTCCTGGCCTCTTCAAGGGCTTCGGGAAGCCGGCGATACCGGTATAGAAGCAACGAACGCGACAGCTGCGGATAATGCAGGTCAAGAAAAGGCTGTATATACAATTCATCCCAGAAGATATGTCCGCGATATGCTTCTCCATGCCATCCGCGCGCCGGAATACCTATATCATAGTCGATGCTGTTGTGCGAAACAGTTTGATAAAGATGCATGATATGCAAACGGATCACCAGCTGGTCCAGATCCGATGAGTCGACCAGCATATCGTTGTAATTCCATATCCTTTTCCATGCGATCTTTTGAACTCTTGCCAAATCTGCAAACGTTTTCAGTCTTGACAGCCTGGATGTGGCTTC
>PWRF01000243.1 GCA_003556325.1 Bacteroidales bacterium
CACGGACAAAGAGGAATGTCGAGATGGCAGTGACAGCAATAAAGGTCAGGAGTGCCAGCGTCTCGTCAAATGCAAGCATCACAAGGAGGATTCCAAATGCCGGGAGCTCGAGGTTGATCAACCGGGTGATATAGTCTTTTGGAGATGGCCATGCAGTTGCTACGGTTCCGAGGATGATGAGTCCAAACCCGATAATAAACTCCGGACTCATCGGACTTCCCTCCCGAGGAGGAGAAGAACCAGGATTGTTGTTATTGGGATGACAAGGGAGATAACGATCGCAACGTCAAGGTATCCCCGAGTGACAATAAGAGGAATAACTCCCGCAGAGAGTATCGAGATGCCGATCAGCTTGTCAAAGGGATTCTTCCAGAGGGCTGTGGCAACAGCTCCAAGAAAGATCAGCCCTGCAAGAGCAAAGGTGATGACAGACTCCATCATCTCCCCCCCCTCCGTGCAATTGCGCTGGCAATCGCATTGGCTTCAAGGGTAGATCCAACAAAGTATGCCGCGGCGGCAACAAGCGTGAGCGGGTGTGGCAGGATAAAGACGATCAAACCGGCGATCCCGAAATTCATGACATTTACAAATGGGAGTTTGAGAAGCGTCTCCCTTTCAAGGACTATCCGGATCGCGCCATAGAGAGCAACAATAAGGCAGATTGCAGCTGCAATCAGGCTCTCCACCTCCAGATATATCCGATAAACCTGCTGGCACGGGTATGGGAGAGCCCCTGTATCGTGAGGATGGCAAGTACCATACCTGCGATGAAATCCGATGCGAAAAACCCAGTCTGCATGAATCCGGCGATGACAAACGTCGCTATCAGGGCTCCGCTTGTTCCCGCATATCCTTTATCATGGCAGATCCGGTTTCCTATATAGACGAGAATGGCAGCTGCGATGCCCCCCGGGATACCTGCAACAAAGACTCCGCAGGCGGCAAGGAGCGTACCTGCCGATGCATCCGGGGATGAGACGATGTTGCCCATCATCCATCCGCCATTCAGATCACCTCCACGGGCAGCTATCGCAGATCCAATTGCATCTGCTCCACTGACACCTCCTTTTTGTGGAAGCTTCCAGAAGAGATCAATTGATACAAACAGTATCCATGCTATGCTTGCTGCGAGCACAAATCGTCCGATTTCTTCAAGCATTACGCATCCAGACTGACCCACTATATCATCGGGGATATAGTAAAACCTTATGATTCGAACATTGGAGACTTTTTACTTCAGAAGGAAGAGAACCCGATCAATTGGGTACAATCATTTGATAGAATTTAACTATCCTTAATATGTTTCAGGAACATCATTGTATAATATGTCGGTTGCTGGCTCTCCTGACAGGTATGTTGTCCTCACAACCATACTCATTATTATTGCCGCGGCCCTGGCGTTCTGGGAACTCCTTGGTGTCATTATCCTGGCAGGCACCCTGGCAGTTATTCTCCTTCCCCTTCACCGGCGCCTGATCAGGGTCATAAACCCATATATCTCATCTTTTTTAATTGCCGGGCTTGTTGTTCTTATTGTAATAACTGTCATCGGGTTTACTTTATCGATCTTTTATTCCCATGCTGATTACGTCTGGTATCTCATTGATACGATACTGACATGGTTAACTGCACTGAGTGCGTCCGGATTGGATCCTGTTGGTGCGAGTGAACTGGATGAATGGATACTGTTGCAGATCGACATGGTGTCGAAATGGGCAACCGGTCTTCTGTACCAGGCTCCAATGATCCTGGTGAAGATAGTGGTCTTTTTGATCGCCTTGATGGCTTTTGTATATAAAGGAGACGATATTTATACAGAGATTGTCGAGTCTCTGCCCGGGCGGTTGTCAGCCGGTGTTAAGGAGATGTCACAGACTGTTGTTGGGACCCTCTGGGCGATTTATGTTGTCCATCTGGCAACTGCACTGATTACATTTCTCCTGGCGTTGCCATTCTTTTATTTTCTTGGATATGATTATGTCGTCTTCTATGCGACACTGGCTGGTTTGTTTCAGCTGGTCCCGATCCTCGGACCTTCTCTCCTGATGATCTTTCTTGGCGTCTACGCCCTCTCAATTGGGGATATCCGGAGTGCCATGTTGATTGCCCTTGTCGGCTATCCCATTGTCTGTGCCCTGCCCGATCTCGTGTTCCGGCCAGTTATCATGGGAGTGCGTGCAAAGCTCAACCCCCTTCTGATGTGGATTGGCTTTTTTGGAGGGCTTGCTGTGATGGGGCTTATTGGATTTATACTGGGCCCGCTCTTCATCGCCTTCATCGTAACAGGCTATACGATACTTATCCGTGAATTGAATATGGCAAAGGAGCGTGAAAATGCAGCCGGTATGGAATCTGCTGCTGGGTATTCCAACAAAACCCGTGATGAAGACCAGACCGGGATGCATCATGAGGAGAGTAAGTAGAGAGGGTGAGATCTGTTTCTGTATGGTGCCCGGGTGGGGACGTCATTTTTATGGTTCTTCTCCATATTTCTGAAGGCCATTACTATCCAAAGGTCATAATAATACATGAATAGTCTCAATTCGCTATTGTCTGACCAATGTAGATAATAAAATGTCATAATATATTTTGACATTCATACAATTTACTTCATCTTCTGTCTTTAAGCTTATTGGTGGTAGAAGAGTCAGAGACAGGCATGAAGTTACGTTGGAGAGGGGCTCTGGTACTGAGTGTCTGAAGCCCCCCACCGCCCGCGTCTCCGTCCGCACATGCTTCGCAAGGGAGGTTGAGCCGGGTTGCCGCAGATGCAGCGCGGGAGGGCCGGGAGTGCTCCCTTTGGGCTTTCAGAGGAGATATGCCCCGAAACTTTTGGAATCGCCTTTCAGGTTGCTCTGATGAGCAAGGGCTTATC
>PWRF01000071.1 GCA_003556325.1 Bacteroidales bacterium
CTGGTCATGGCCCCCGAATCAATCTTGTCGATCAGTACCCGTATGATGCGGGCTTTGTTCTCTTCACGGATCCTGACGACATCAGGATCCAGGCCGTCAGGGTAATCTGCCATCCACTGCAAGATCTGCTCTTTTGCAGGAAGCGTATGTTGCAACTCCCCTTTGAACTGCCGGAACAGCTGAAGCATGTCCTCGAAAAAGTCTGCCATCCCTTCGCCTGTTCCGTCTTTCAGCGCGCTGCGCAGTATCGCGAAAGGTTTGTTGGCAACCTTTTCGCCCCGTAAGTTGAGGTCCTCGTACGCTTGCCCCTCGTGATCCAGGTAGTCAAGCAACCTGATGGCAGCATAATCCTGCCAGCTGAGTTTTTCCATCGCCTCTCTGCCTTGCGATTCGAAACGGTAGAATTGCATGGCATGCGGACGGCCGTCCATGTATTCCATCACCAGGGATCGTATGCTATCTGCAAAAGCCTTGTCGTCAGCAGATTCGGTTGCAAGCTTTTGAAGCTCCGTGATCTCTTTGACGATATTTTCTAAAATTTCTGCCGCTTGCGCGGATATGCGGGTTTGTGGACTGGTATGGTCGATAATGTCAGACATGGTTGGTTATTTATATTAAGGACAAAAAGACAAAAAGACAAAAAGACAAAAGGACAAAAGGACAAAAGGACAAAATGACAAAAATACAAAAGGACGAAAGGTCGTAACCGTGTTAGCCCAGGATGGAGCTGAACCTGATTAATTATATACAAAAATACACATATTCGGGTAACCTTCCAAGGGTATCCCTTAGCGGCGAGGCCTAAGTTCTTGTACGGCAGAGCGTAAAGAGGGCTCTGCGGCGATTGCGCTGAGCAGGAAGACGATCAGCAGCCCGGAGTTGGCGGCATACATGGCCAGCGGCTGGAGTTGGCTGGTGAGGGTGCTGACGAAATAGATGCCCAGGGCCAGGGCGATCAGCAGGAAAATGCGCGGCACCTGGTATGGGATCCGGTAGCGCTTCCTTCCAAAGAAAAAAGAGAGGCATGCAAGGGAAAAATAGCATACCAGGGTTGCCCATGCGGAGCCATGGTATCCGAAGTGGGGGATCCACCAGATATTCAGGACGATGGTGATGAGGGCTCCGGCAATGGCGAAGCCGGCGCCAAACAGGGTTTTTGATGTGAGTTTGTACCATATGGAGAGGTTCCAGTAGATGCCCAGGAACATGTTGGCGAGCAGGAGTACCGGCACCACGCTGAGTCCTTCGTGGAAGCGGGGCCCGATAAAGTGTTTGACGATGTCCATGTACAGCATGATGCCCAGGAAGATAATCAGGCAGGCGATTACGAAGTAGTTCATCACTTTTGCGAACAGCTCCCTGGCATTTTTTTGGGATGCCTGGGCAAAGAAGAAGGGTTCGGCAGAGAAGCGGAAGGCCTGGATAAAGATGGTCATCATCATCGCCAGTTTGTATACGGCGCCGTAGATACCCACCTGCTGCAGAGCAATGTTTTCGGGCAGCATGTATTTGAGGAGGAGCTTGTCGAGGGCTTCGTTCACCCAGCCCGCCATGCCTGCCACGAGCAGGGGCAGGGCGTAGATCAGCATGCTTTTCAGCAGCGCCCTGTCCATCACCGGGGAGGCAGTCCGCATGACCGGCACAAGCATCAGCAGGGTGATGACGGTGGCGGCGAGGTTGGCAATGAACACATATCCCACGCCGATATCCGGGTCATATACTTTTTGGATCAGCGGCGTGGCCCAGCCGGGGCCATGGTCAAGGAGCCAGGGGCAGAGCAGCAGAAAAAAAAGGACCAGCCCGATGTTGACACCGATTCCGGTGAGCCGGGTTGCGGCAAAACGCCAGGGCCTGTTCAGGGCGCGCAGGCGCGCATAGGGGATGGCGGCCAGGGCGTCGAGACCCACAATGCTGCCCAGGAGCACAATGTATTCCACATTGTCGGGATAACGCATTGCCTCGGCTATCGGCTGCCGGAACAGGATGACAAAAAAGATGAAAAGCGCGGAAGAGGTCAGGACAGCAAACAGGGAGGTGCTGAAAACGGTGTCTTTGCGGTCAGGCTCTGCTTCAGAAAAGCGAAACAGGGCTGTCTCCATCCCATAGGTAAGCACTATAAGCAGAAAGGCCACATAGACATACATCTCTGTGACCACTCCGTATTCTCCTGGTAAAAATACACGGGTATACAGCGGAACCAGCAAAAAGTTGATGACCCGGCCAATGATATTGCTCAGCCCATATATGGCCGTCTGTTCTGCCAGCCGCCTTATTGGATTCACGCCATCCTGTTTTAAGACTTATTGGTTTGCAGCTTCCTGGGCGCGGATCTTTGCCTTCCATTCCTGGTAGGTCTTTTCGAAATAGTCAGCGTCGTTCACCCTGAGCCAGGTTCCGTATTTTACGTAGTCGGGGATCCTGCCCCCATTAGACTTCTTTTGATCTTCGGGAATACCCTGCTGGTTCAAATGGCGTTCATAAGCAATTTTGCTCGGCCTGTCTTCTTTCCTGTTCATAGCATCTGATTTTATAATTGCTGCGCGGAAAAGAACATCCCCGCCCGGTGGCGGCGTCCCGCAAGAAGTGATTATAACAGCTTGTTTAAGACAATGATTACGTTGTAGCCCCGACAGGAATCGAACCTGTATCTAAAGTTTAGGAAACTTCTATTCTATCCGTTGAACTACGGGGCCGTTTTCATCCACAAAGATAATGTCTTTTTTGCAAAATTAAAAACCAGGGGCACAAAAAAAGGACTGTGAGCACAACAAATTAGACCAAACAACAAATTCATGAGATTGTGCTGCCGTTTTCGAAAGGTTTTTCGGGCGAAAGGAATGACAGGGAGCCGTCTTTGTTTTCAGCCATCAGAAGCATACCATGCGATTCGATGCCTTTTATTTTTCGTGGTGTAAGGTTAGCAAGCAACACGACTTTTTTGCCGGTCAGCTCTTCGGGCTTGTACGATTCTGCGATACCCGCAACGACGGTTCTTTTGTCTATCCCGCTATCGACGGTCATCTTGAGAAGCTTTTTGGTTTTGGGCACCTTTTCTGCTTCCAGTATGGTTGCTATGCGCATATCCATCCTGGTGAAGTCATCAAAGGAGACCGCTTCCTTTTGCGGAGCAACCTTTTTGCCGGCCTCGTTGTTCTTCCGCGAATCCAGCAACTTGTCGACCTGGCCTTTAATACTTTCATCTTCAATTTTTTCGAACAGCAACTCTGCTTTATTGATTGTGTGCCCCTGCTGCAGCTGGCTTTGTCCGGCGTTTTCCCA
Source organism: Bacteroidales bacterium (assembly GCA_003556325.1). Classification (GTDB taxonomy): domain Bacteria; phylum Bacteroidota; class Bacteroidia; order Bacteroidales; family UBA7960; genus PUPG01. The sequence continues at coordinate 3,280 of PWRF01000071.1, forward strand.
CTGCGGGATGTTGTTCATTGCCAGCATCTTCTGCAGCTTTTTCGCTGTATGGGGCAGGAAAGGTTGGGATAGCGCGGCCATTCCGGCGCAGATCTGCAAACAGGTGTGCAGCACGGTTTTCACCCTTTCGGGATCCTGTTTGAATACCTTCCAGGGCTCGGCTTCTGTGAGATACCTGTTGCCCATGCGGGCCAGGTTCATCATCTGGCTCAGTGCTTCCCGGAACCGGTACCCCTCTATGGCTTTTCCGATCTTTTCCGGGTAAGCTGCCATGCCGTCAAGGGCCTCCCTGTCTGTTTCCTGGAGCTCACCGGGCGCAGGCACGGTGCCGTCGAAATATTTATGCGTTAGCACCAGGGTGCGGTTGACAAAGTTGCCAAAGATGGCAACCAGCTCGTTGTTGTTGCGCGCCTGGAAGTCTTTCCATGTGAAGTCGTTGTCTTTTGTCTCCGGGGCTGCAGCACACAGCGCGTATCGAAGCACATCCTCTTTGCCGGGAAAGTCTTCGAGGTATTCGTGCAGCCACACCGCCCAGTTCCGGCTGGTGGAGATCTTGTCACCTTCCAGGTTGAGAAATTCGTTGGCGGGCACATTGTCGGGCAGGATATAGGACCCCTCGGCTTTCAGCACTACCGGGAACATGATACAGTGAAATACGATGTTGTCTTTCCCAATAAAATGGACAAGCTTGCTTTGCGGGTCTTTCCAGTATTTTTCCCAGTCTTTCCCGTGCTTCTCTCCCCACTCCCGGGTAGCTGAAATGTATCCGATAGGTGCATCAAACCATACATAAAGCACTTTGCCTTCTGTGTTTTCCAGGGGCAGCTTTACCCCCCATGTCAGGTCCCTGGTGACCGCCCTGGGTTGCAGCCCCTGGTGGTCGATCCACGACCTGCACTGGCCGTATACATTGGGCTTCCAGTCGTCTTTGTGCGACTCCAGGATCCACTTGCGAAGCATCTCCTCGTGCTGGTCGAGGGGCAGGTACCAGTGGCGCGTCTTTTTCATCACCGGCTTGTTGCCGCTCAGCACCGAGCGCGGGTTGATCAAATCGGTGGGGCTGAGCGAAGTGCCGCAGTTCTCGCATTGATCGCCATAGGCCTTTTCGTAACCGCAATGCGGGCAGGTGCCTGTGATGTAGCGGTCGGCAAGGAACTGCCCGCTCTCCTCGTCATAATACTGGCCAGAGTCCTTCTCCGTGAAGGCCCCTTTGTCGTAAAGGGTTTTAAAGATGGCTGAAGCGGTCTCATGATGTACCGGAGACGACGTGCGGCTGTAAATGTCGAAGCTTATTCCGAAGCGGTCAAAAGAGTCTTTGATAAGCTCATGGTAGTGATCTACAACCTGTTGCGGCGTCTTGCCTTCCTGTTTAGCTTTGATGGTGATAGGAACGCCGTGTTCGTCGCTTCCGCAGATGTACACCACATCCTCCCCCTTCATGCGCAGGTACCGCACATAGATGTCTGCCGGCACATACACCCCGGCAAGGTGGCCTATGTGGATGGGCCCGTTGGCATAAGGCAGGGCTGCCGTCACGGTGTGTCGCTTATAGTTTTTTTCGCTGTTCATAGGATCCCTGGGTTTGATTTCTGACAAGTTGCAACGCATGCCGCAACCCGCACCGGATTATACGGGTGCGTCCATTTTTGGATGCAAAGGTAGTGATTTTCGTTTAGCAGGTCAGTTGACGTACCCTGATTTCGGCTTCGGCCGGATATAGGGAAAAGGGGTTAATACGGTGGTCTTCAAATAAAATAGTAACTTTGCATCAATAAACTGACGGAATGGCATGTTTTCTGCCATGCCGTTCCAGGGCAAGGGGGATGAGCACCGGTATGGCTGGGCGAGGGACCTGTCTGCAAAAGAAATGGCTTATCGCGGCATATGATAAGGCACCTTCCGCACCCGGCAAATATCTGTTCCCTATGTCCGGAGCTTAATACAAAGCAGGAAAGAGGAGGAAAAGGCAATGATGGACATACAATCCATAAAGCAACGTTTTGGGATCATCGGGCATTCACCCAAGCTGGATCGGGCCATCGACGTGGCCCGCCAGGTGGCACCCACAGATATCACCGTACTCATTACCGGCGAGAGCGGCACCGGGAAAGAGGCTTTCCCTAAGATCATCCATCATCTGAGCGCACGAAAACACGGCCCTTACATTGCCGTAAACTGTGGCGCAATACCGGAAGGTACCATCGACTCGGAGCTTTTCGGACATGAAAAAGGGTCTTTCACCGGGGCTCATGACGCCAGGAAAGGCTATTTTGAAGTGGTGAATGGCGGCACGATCTTCCTCGACGAGGTGGCCGAGCTGCCCATGCTTACCCAGGTAAGGCTGCTGCGGATCCTGGAAACGGGAGAATTTATCAAGGTGGGCGCATCCAAAGTGCTGAGAACGGATGTACGCGTTGTGGCAGCCACCAATGTGGACCTGCAAACAGCCGTCTCAGAGGGAAAGTTTCGTGAAGACCTGTATTACAGGTTAAATACAGTGCCTATTAAGGTTCCCTCGCTGCGGGAGCGAAAGGAAGACATCATCATGCTTTTCAAAAAGTTTTCGGCCGATTTTGCTGAAAAGTACAGGATGCCCCCCCTGCACCTGTCACAAGATGCCGAGCAGGTGCTGATAAACCACCGCTGGTCGGGCAACGTCAGGCAGCTGAAAAACCTTGCCGAGCAGCTTTCTGTAATAGAAAAAGACCGTAACATCAATGCCGGCATCATTTACAAATACCTGCCACGCGAACCCGACAACCCCCTGCCGGTGCTATTTAACGAGAAGCAGCCGGAAGTATCCGGCATGAGTGAGAGAGAGATCCTCTATAAAGTGCTTTTCGAAATGAAGCGCGACATCAACGACATGAAGAAGATCATCATGCAGATGATGGAGGACGGACAGGTGAGCCGAAGCTTCCAGGAGGAGCACGCACATCTTATTGAAAAGATTGCCAAAGACCAGGGCCGCGAAGTTCCGCAGGTATACCAGGAACAAAATTATGACGTTCCTGGTTCCGGACGTTCCGATGAAATGGTGGAGAGCTATGAAGAAGCACCCCACGAGTATGTCGAGGAAAGCCTTTCGTTGCAGGACAAAGAAAAAGATCTCATTGAACGGGCCCTGGAAAAACATAACGGGCGCCGCAAAAAAGCCGCCAACGAACTGGGCATTTCGGAACGAACTTTGTACAGGAAAATAAAGGAATACGGAATAGGTTGATTTTTTTTACACAGAGAAAATGCCCCTGACAGGATTTTGACACACAGGAGGATAATTATTGGGGCATTTCGACATTTCGACATTTTGACAGTTGCAACACAACCTCTAAACTTTTGTCAAGAACATAAACACATCAATAACAATTGGTTGAAAAAATATAAAACACATGAAACGAACCATGCCAATATATTGACAGACACGAGAATGATTATGTCATGGCGAGTTCCATGTGACCGAAATATAAAAATTATAAACACATGAAACCCACACAGACCTACATATTGATTCTGCTTGTTTCGATGCTTGCCGGCGGTTGTGGCATTTATTCCTTCACAGGGGCGAGCATTCCGCCGCAGGCCGAAACGATATCGGTGGCACACTTCCCGAACGATGCCAGCCTTGTGCAGCCGCAGCTGAGCCAGGTGTTCACTGACGGGCTGCAGCAAAAGTTCCTGCAACAAACGAACCTGCGGATGGTGGAGGGCGTGGGAGACCTGCACTTTGAGGGGTCTATCACGGATTACCGCACCGAGCCTATCGCCATCGGCGAGGACGACAGGGCGAGGATGAACAGGCTGACAATAACTGTAAGGGTCACCTTTTTGAATGAATACGACCAGGATGCTGAGTTTGAACGCAACTTCTCCCGGTATTACGACTATGACAGCAACCTCAGCCTTGCACAGGTCGAAAACGACGCCATCGAACAGATCACACAGGAGCTCGTTGAAGATATCTTTAATGAGGCCCTCGTAAACTGGTAGCGCAATGAGCAAAAGGATCATCAAACTGCTGGAAGGGAAAGCAGACTTTGACAAAAAGGCTGTACGCAGGCTTGCAAAAGAACTTGACAGGCACCCCTATTCGCAATTTTTGCATGCGATGTATGCCAAAGCGCTGCAGAAAACCGGGAACAAAGGGTTTGAGGAGGCCGTTAACAAGGCTGCAGCCTGTGCACCCGACCAAAGACGCTTCAGGGCCTTCCTCTCAGATAAGGAAAAGCCATTGCTGGAAAGCCGGGCAGAAAGGAAAGTGCCGGAAAAGAAGGAGGCGGAAGAGATACCGGAGAATCCGGAGCAAGCCTTTGGGCCTCAGCGAAAAAACAAGGTAAACCAGCAAGCGATCATCGACAGGTTTCTGGAAGCAGAACCCCGTATCAGTGCACCCCGGGACGACCTCCCTGCAGGCGAACTTGCCCCCGAAAGCATTGCAGAGTCTGATGACCTTATCAGCGAAACCCTGGCCGAAGTGCTTGTAAAACAGGGCAAAAATGAACGCGCCATAGAGATTTTTAAGAAATTAAGTTTGAAGTTTCCGGAAAAAAGCAGTTACTTTGCAAAAAAAATTGAATCCATCAAGTAAGAAAACTCAAAAACACCTGATATAATGGGAACCTTTGTTTTATTATCCGTATTGATCTTTATCACCTGCGTCCTGCTGGTGCTTATCGTTTTGGTTCAAAACGCCAAAGGGGGAGGCCTTGCCTCCAACTTTTCCTCAAGCAACCAGGTAATGGGCGTGAGGAAAACCACCGACTTCCTTGAAAAAGCCACCTGGACGCTTGCCATCATTTTGCTGGTGCTCACCCTGTCTACCTCTTTCGTGATCCCCCGCGGCCAGATGGCAGCCGGCCCCGAAAGCGAAGTCATAGAACGTGTCTCAAGGCGCGACTTCGACAGGACACAAGTCATGGATGAGCCTATGGAAATAGATGTGCAGGACATGCAGGACGCAGATCCCTTCGATATTGAAGACTAAAACACGTAGCAGGCATTCCTGCAAAAGGTGTCAGAATGGCATGCATTCTGACACCTTTTTTTTATATGCACCTTTTTTATGAAAATTTGACAAGGTTTGCAGGGGATTCAGTCTTTGGCACAAAATATGAAACGACGGTTTGTGCATGTGGGCATAACATGCTTGATTGCATATGAACACCAACAAAATATAATTGTCTAACCAGTTAAAAAAGCAGTAAAATGGCAAAAGTAAACATTAAACCTCTTGCGGATCGCGTAGTGGTCGAACCCGCACCAGCCGAAGAAAAAACTTCCGGCGGCATTATCATTCCTGACACGGCAAAAGAAAAGCCGCAAATGGGTACCGTAGTCGCCGTAGGGGAAGGAACAAAAGACAATCCGGTTACCCTGAAGGTGGGCGACAAAGTACTCTATGGCAAGTATGCAGGTACCGAGCTTACCCTGGAGGGCAATGACTACCTGATCATGCGCGAATCAGATGTATACGCAGTAGTTTAATCAGCAAGCAACTAAATTTTTAACCAAATAAAAAAAACAGAACATCATGGCAAAGGACATAACCTTCAACCTGGAAGCGAGAAACGCTTTGAAAAAAGGTGTTGACAAATTATCAGATGCCGTTAAGGTGACACTGGGTCCCAAAGGACGCAATGTAATTATGGACAAAAAGTTTGGTGCTCCCTCCATCAGCAAGGACGGGGTTACCGTGGCCAGGGAGATTGAGCTGCAAGACCCGATTGAGAACATGGGTGCACAGATGGTGAAAGAGGTGGCAAGCAAGACTGCTGACGTGGCCGGCGACGGAACCACAACGGCTACTGTTCTTGCACAGAACATCATCCACAGCGGTCTGAAAAACGTAGCTGCAGGAGCCAACCCGATGGACCTCAAACGAGGCATTGACAAGGCCGTTACAGACGTGATCGCCCATCTGCGCCAGCAGTCGAAAGAGGTTGGCGACAGCATCGAAAAAATTGAACAGGTTGCTACCATCTCGGCCAATAACGACAGCTCTATCGGCAAACTGATCGCTGAGGCAATGTCGAAAGTGAAAAAAGAGGGCGTGATAACCATCGAAGAAGCCAAAGGCACTGAAACCAGCGTAGAACTGGTGGAAGGGATGCAGTTCGACCGCGGATACATCAGCCCGTATTTTGTTACCGATACCGAAAAGATGGAAGCCGTGTTTGAGGATCCCTACATCCTGGTTTATGACAAGAAGATCAGCACCATGAAGGACCTGCTTCCTGTGCTCGAGAAGGTAGTACAAAGCGGCAAGCCTCTTTTGATCATTGCTGAAGATGTTGATGGGGAAGCATTGGCCACACTCGTGGTTAACAAGCTTCGCGGTTCACTGAAAATTGCCGCGGTAAAAGCTCCCGGCTTCGGTGACCGTCGCAAGGCAATGCTCGAAGATATTGCCATCCTGACAGGAGGTACTGTTATTAGCGAAGAGCAGGGTTACAAGCTGGAAAACGCCGACCTCTCCCATCTGGGTACCGCTGAAAAGATCACCATCGACAAGGACAATACAACCATCGTAAGCGGTAAAGGCGACAAGGAGAATATCAGTGCACGCATCAAGCAGATAAAGGCACAGATCGAGAATACCACCAGCGACTACGACAAAGAAAAGCTGCAGGAGCGCCTTGCCAAGCTTGCAGGAGGTGTTGCCGTGCTTTACGTAGGTGCTGCCAGCGAGGTAGAGATGAAAGAGAAAAAAGACCGTTTTGACGATGCACTAAGCGCTACCCGCGCAGCCGTTGAGGAAGGCATTGTGCCCGGTGGCGGAATCGCCTACATCCGTGCACTTGAAGCTCTCCTAAACACAAAAGGCGAAAACAACGACGAAGACACAGGCGTCGCCATCGTTCGCCGCGCACTGGAAGAGCCTCTTCGCATGATCGTTGAAAATGCAGGCGTCGAAGGATCTATTGTTGTGCAAAAAGTAAAAGACGGCAAAGACGACTTTGGCTATAACGCCCGCACCGAGCAATATGAAAACCTCTATGAAAGCGGCGTGATCGACCCGACCAAGGTTACACGCGTAGCACTGGAAAATGCTGCATCCATTGCAGGCATGCTGCTCACAACAGAATGTGTGCTGTCCGACATTCCGGAGGAAAAATCTGAGGCGGCGCCTCCGATGAGCCCCGGAATGGGCGGAATGGGCGGAATGATGTAATAAATTGTTCGCTTCAACAATAAAAAAGACGGATCCTTTCGGGGAGTCCGTCTTTTTTATTGTGTTGAATTATTCCCTGTTCAGGTCCATACGGGGTATTCGCGTTGTACACCTGCCGGGGGGGGCGGGGCTGTTTGCTTGGCACTTTGTACCCCTCATTACATACAGGGCTATTCGCATGAACCTCTGGCGGGGTTCGCCTGTAAGCTTTATTGGGCAACCCGCAAAAACCACGATGTAGTTTAACAGGAATGGTCGCCTTATGAAATGCGGGGCTTTACAAAAGGAAATGTTCGGAGTCAGTCTTTTCTTACCATCTCAGCTTTCAGCCGGTCGAAATAATCGGTGTCGTCTGACACGGACTCCACGGTGTATTCCATGGTAATGACGCTGCCACTCAGCGTGCCGGACCCGTTAAACCTGAAAAGGCTGTGGCTCTCATCCTCAACGAGGATCTCGTTCCCTGACACGCGTGCGTAAACGTCTACATCAAAATTATAGAAGTTGGTGATGATGACCAGCGACTGGCTGCCGGTATCCCTGATGATCGTCACCTCGTAATCTTCGCGCGGAGAGTAAGTCTCCAGGCTCTGCTCCTCCACCTCGTAGCGCCCGAGGAACTTACTGCGCTCATCGTCGCTGTCGCTGTCGCAAGAAAACATTACTGAGCCCGAAAGAAACATCAGCAGAACAGTGATAAGGGGCCTTGCCTGGCTTGATTTCATGTGTTTGTTTTTTGGCAACTGGTTGTTGTTGAGGTGTTTATGTTTTTGGCAAAAGTTTAGGGGTTGTGTTGCAACTGTCAAAATGTCGAAATGTCGAAACGTCCCAATAATCATCCCCCTGTGTGGCAAAAAACCTGTCAATGGAGGTCCCTAAATCTTTATCTCAACCTTAACCTTAGTCTTAATCTTAGTCTTAATC
>PWRF01000222.1 GCA_003556325.1 Bacteroidales bacterium
CCTTAATCTTAACCTTCTTACTTCCTCAGCTCCTCCACCAACCTCCTCGTCCCGCTTCCGGCCTTTTCCCTGATCACCCGCACTCCCTGGATATGGGCGGCATTCACCTCGCCGGGATCAATCAGGTAAACAGGGACCCCGGGCCGCACGTAGCTGACCAGGCTGGCTGCGGGGTATACATTGAGGGAAGTACCAATGATCACAAAAATATCGGCTGTATTTGACAGATCTGCTGCAGCCGGGATCATGTGTACGGGTTCGCCAAACCAGACAATATGTGGCCGGAGCTGTGAACCCAGTTCACACGTGTCACCGGGTTTCAACTCCCATCCTTCAAGATCGTACACAAGGTTTTCGTCGACCGACGAGCGCACCTTTTTCAGTTCACCGTGAAGGTGCATTACGTGGCTCGAGCCCGCGCGCTCGTGCAGGTCATCAACATTCTGCGTGATGATGTGCACATCGTAATCCTTTTCCAGTTCCACCAGGGCATAATGGGCATCATTGGGTTCGACCTCGTAAAGCTGCTTTCGCCTCTGATTGTAAAAATCGATCACAAGGTCGCGGTTTCGTTCCCAGGCCTCGGGCGTCGCAACCTCCATAATGTCATACTCCTCCCAGAGCCCCCCGCTGTCTCTGAATGTTTTAATCCCGCTTTCGGCGCTTACACCAGCCCCTGTCAACACTACAATTCGCTTCTTTGACATAATAGCAATCTTTAAAATATTCGTATCGTATTGTGTTATGATGGTCCCTCTCGCCGGCCGAAAGGGTCGATTGGCAGCTGCACATACAGACCCTGTTGCGATCACAGCAATCAGTCATCCTCAAATTCACTGCCTTCGATATAGGCTTTCAGATGCGAGGCAAAGTCTTTGTCAAGAGTCATAACTTTTTTTATGTCCTTGAGTGCTTCTTTTTTCTGGTTGTTCCCAAAAGCTGCCTCGGCGCGCGCCATATATGCATTTACCAGGTTTTTATCCAGTTTTAATGCAATGTTAAGATATTCCTGGGCTTTTTTATATTCCTTCGTCATTAAAGACACCACCCCTTTGCCGAACCAACCGCAGGCACAGCTTCTGTCCTTATCCGCAACTTTCTCGAAACACTCACGTGCCGTCTGATAATCTTCCAGGACAAGAAACAACCCTCCCAGATCGCACAGCGCTTCTCCGTTATCCGGATCCTGCCGGGTTACCCTTTCAAGGTCCTTTTTAGCCTTTTCGTATTCTTCGTTTGCTCCGTATACAAGAGCCCGGGAGTGGTAATAGGACATATTGTCCGGGCAGGTCTTTATCAGCTGATTCAAATCCTTCAATGCGCTCTCGCAATCAGCCGTCCTGAAGAACGCACATGCACGTCCGTACAAGGCAGATTCGTTTCTCCCTTTTTTCAGGATCTCCCCGAACAAGCTGAGAGCCTCATCGTGGTGGCCCTTATTAAAGCTGCCCCATGCAGTTTCCAATTTTGTCTGACGTGGCTTTGCCGAAGATTTTGCCATATATTTGCATTTTTCATATCAAATATAAAAGATTATTCATAGCAGACCAAAGGTATCCTCAGAACATTTTTTGACTTACTTTTGTATATTTACCAGGGAGGATATTACTCCATTCATACAACGTTGTTTTTTCAAAAGCCCATGGACACTTTTTCCTATTTGAACAGCATCGACCCATCGCGTCTTGAAGCAATGTACCGCGAGTATCTTGAGGATCGCGACAATGCAGATCCTGGCTGGAGGCAGTTTTTTGACGGTTTTGAGTTTGCACGTACGCGTTACCCGGAACCTGATACGGCAAGCGAAGAAGAAACCTTGTTGTTCAGAAGCGAGTTTCATGTGATTAACCTGATAAATGCATATCGGGAAAGGGGGCATCTGTTCACCAAAACCAACCCGGTGCGCACCCGCAGGCGGTATTTCCCAACACTTGACCATCAGAACTTTGGCCTGAGCGACAATGATCTGGACAACAGTTTCCAGGCGGGCAGCGAATTGGGCATTGGCAAAAGCAAGCTCAAAAACATCATTGGCCACCTCCAGCAAACCTACTGCCAGAGCATAGGAGCCGAATACATGTACATACGTTCCCCGGAAATTGTCGAATGGCTGCAAAACCGCATGGAAGGGGTAAAAAACACACCATCGTTTGATCCTGAAAAGAAAAAACAGATCCTGTCAAAGCTCATTGAAGCAGTAAATTTCGAACAGTTTGTGCGCAAACGCTTTCCCGGCCAGAAACGTTTTTCGCTGGAAGGGTGCGAAACCCTGATCCCTGCCCTGGATGCGGCAATTGAGCACGGCGCAGCCCTGGGTGCCGAAGAATACGTTATCGGGATGGCTCATCGCGGACGCCTTAACGTGCTTGGCAATATCTTACGAAAGCCCTACAGGCAGATTTTCAGTGAATTTGAAGGGAAGGAGTATGCTGAAGAAACCTTGCTCGGCGATGTGAAATACCATTTGGGATGTACCCTGGAGACCACCACCCGCAACGGGAAAAGCGTGAACCTGAGCATTGCCCCTAACCCGAGCCATCTGGAGGCGGTTGACCCTGTTATGGAAGGCATTTCGCGCTCCAAGATAGATCTCAAACACGACGGAGACTTCAAAAAGCTGGTCCCCCTGATGATCCATGGCGATGCATCCATTGCAGGGCAGGGAGTCGTGTATGAGGTGGTACAGATGTCACAGCTTCCCGCTTTCAAAACAGGGGGAACCATACACCTTGTCATTAATAACCAGCTCGGCTTTACGACAAACTACCTCGAAGGAAGGTCGAGCACCTATTGTACAGATGTCGCCAAAACTATCCAGGCGCCTATTTTTCATGTCAATGGCGATGATGTGGAAGCAGTGGTCTACACTTTAGAGCTGGCCATGGAGTTCAGGCAACGCTTCCACCGGGATGTTTTCATTGACCTGCTGTCGTACCGCAAATACGGACACAACGAAAGCGATGAGCCACGGTTCACGCAGCCCATATTGTACAAGATCATTGAAAAGCATCCGGATCCCGCAAAGATCTATATCCAGAAGCTTATGGAGCGTGAAGAAATTAGCCGGGAAGAGGTCGCAGGCATCCAGGATGCCTATGATCAGGTGTTTCAGAAAGAGCTGGAGATTGGAAAGCAGATTGAGAAAGGAAACATCGACCCGTTTCTTGCCAACACCTGGAAAAATATGCCCGACATAAAGGCTGCTGAAGTGCAGCAGCCCGCAGATACTGCCTTTGACCTCAAAAAGCTGCAGGAAATAGCCTTGAAAGTCACCACACTGCCCGAAGGGAAAAACTTTTTCCGGAAAATGGTCAAGCTTATGCGCGACAGGCAGCAAATGATTTTCAAAGAGCACAAAGCCGACTGGGCTATGGCCGAAACGCTGGCCTATGCATCGCTGCTCGACGAGGGATTCCCCGTGAGAATATCCGGTCAGGATGTGGCAAGAGGCACTTTCAGCCACCGTCATGCTGTCCTGAAAATTGAAGATTCGGAAGAGGAGTACGTGCCACTGAATCAAATCAGCGATACCCAGGCCTCCTTTGAAATCTATAATTCGCTGCTGTCGGAATACGGTGTACTGGGCTTTGAATATGGCTATGCGATGGCAAGCCCCTATAAACTCATAATATGGGAGGCACAATTCGGGGATTTCAACAACGGGGCACAGATCATTATAGATCAGTTTCTTACCAGTGCCGAAGAAAAATGGAAAGTACGAAACGGCCTTGTCATGTTTCTGCCGCATGGATACGAAGGCCAGGGACCGGAGCATTCGAGTGCAAGGATAGAAAGGTTTTTAAGCGCATGTGCGGAGAATAACATACAGGTAGCAAATTGCACAACACCAGCCAACTTTTTCCATATCCTCCGCCGGCAGATGAAGCGCACTTTCAGAAAGCCGCTGGTGATATTTACCCCCAAGAGCCTGCTGAGGCATCCCGGATGCATGTCATCACTCGAAGAGCTTGCCAACGGGCAGTTTCATCCGCTTATTGATGACCCGGACGCCAACCCCGAAATCATTGAAAGGGTCATTCTTTGCTCGGGTAAGATATACTACGATCTCAAGGAAAACAAAACACAAAAAGGCTTGAATCAAACCGCCATTGTAAGGCTGGAACAATTATACCCGATTCCGGAAAAAGAATTGCAGCGCGTGAAGGAAAAATACGGGAAGGCCAGCAGGTGGATATGGGTTCAGGAAGAACCGCAAAACATGGGTGCATGGCCATTTATCTCCATGAACCTCAGGGATAAATTGCCGCTTAGCAACATTGCCCGGCCCGTAAGTGCCAGTCCGGCAAGCGGCTCCAGTAAGTTTCATCAGATGCAGCAGCAAAAAATTGTGGAAAAAGCATTCGAGGAATGCGATTGCGAAAACGTTTGCCGTGAGTGCAAGCAGCTTTGCATCAGCCACCTGGAAGAAAAAATGTGGAAGGAGTAATGAAAGAGTTATTTGTCAGGATTGATGCCGGGAACTGGGCACAGGGCACCAGACACAGGGAACCGGCCAGCGCGCAGCCGCATCTCCTGGGCTGCAGGGATGAAGTTGTAAACCATATCCGGCCGAAGAGCCCGGGATGCGGGGGTGAGGTTATGCAACATTCCCGGCCGAATGACCCGGTCACCGTTGTCAGCAGCTGCATCAAATGAACTCTGCTAAGTCTGAAGGTGCCCGGACTATTCGACCTTTTGACCTTTTGACTTTTTGACTTTTCGACTTTTTGACCTTTTGACCTTTTATATAACACCGACATTAAAATACAGGACTTATGGCAGTAGAAATCAGAGTACCGGAAGCGGGCGAATCGATCACCCAGGTTGAGCTGGCAAGATGGCTGGCAGAAGACGGCGACTGGGTGGAGAAAGACCAGGAAATTGCGGAAATCGATTCTGACAAAGCCACACTGACCATCAATGCAGATGAAGCAGGCAGGATACGCATTATGGTTGAAGAAGGCACTACCGTTGAGCCCGGAAAAATAATCGGCGAGATAGACACCAGTGCCCGGCAGCCGGACACCCGGGAAAAGCCATCCGAAAAAGAAGTTGCTTCTGCCGAAGAAAAGACACAAAAGGAAAAGCCCGCGGAACCTTCGTCAGGCCCTGCCGCCGGCAGTCATCAAGAGACAGCGCAAACAGCAAAGGAAGATGGAGGCAAACCCAAAGAGGAACCCGGGAAAAAAGAAACTGCCGCTCCGGATATCACTTTTTCCCCGCAGGCTCAAAGGCTGATGGAAGAAAAAGGGATTGACCCGGATTTCGAAAATATCCGTCCCGGCAGCAAGAGAATCACCAAGAAAGATATACTTGCAGCCATCTCCGGGCAATTTGCAGCAAGCCACGGCCCTGCCGCCCCGGGCACGCCCGAAACGGAAGGGGTGCCTTCCTGGGGCGGTACGCGGAAGGAAGAGCGCCGGAAGATGTCAACACTCCGGAAAAAGGTGGCCGAGAGGCTGGTGGCCGTCAGGAACGAAACAGCAATGCTGACCACTTTTAACGAAGCCGACATGTCGGCTATCCTTGAGCTTCGCAAAAGGTATCAGCAGGACTTCATTGAAAAGTATGGCTTTAAACTTGGCTTTATGTCTTTTTTCGTAAAAGCCGTTTCAGAAAGCATTCCCTTTTTCCCCCAGGTAAACGGATACATTGATGGTAATCACATTGTGATCCCCGATTTTGCTGATGTGGGTATCGCGGTCAGCACACCCAAAGGGTTAATGGTCCCGGTGATACGCAGTGCCGAGCAAAAGAGCATACCGGAATTGGAGCAAGCCATAAACGAAATGGCTGAGCGCGCCCGGAACAACAAGATAAAGATCGAAGAACTGCAGGGCGGCACCATTTCCATCACCAACGGAGGTGTGTTCGGCTCCATGCTGTCGACACCTATCATCAACCCGCCTCAAAGCGCCATACTCGGCATGCACAACATTGTGGAACGCCCCGTAGCAATTGACGGCAAAGTGGAAATACGCCCGATGATGTATCTCGCACTTTCTTATGATCATCGTATCATCGATGGGAAAGAATCGGTCAGTTTCCTTGTAAAGGTGAAGGAATACATAGAGAACCCTGCAAAAATGCTGTTCAGAGGCAAAGACCCACTGGAAAGCCTTATTGGTGTTGCATAAGCCGGGGCTGTCATTACCGGCAGGCAGTCGTCTTGTACGGATAGCATGGCTCACAGGACAAAATCCCCCGTTTGCCAGTGAACACAGCGCTGACTTGCTGATGAATGTAAGCCTGCCAGTCAAACAAACTGCATGTCTTTGCAGTTTAGATAGCGGCATTTAGAAAAAAAACCATTCAATTATGGCACTCATAAAATCAATCAGAGGCTTCACACCGGCTTTTGGAAAAAACTGTTACCTTGCCGACAATGCAACTGTAATTGGGGATGTTGTAACCGGCGACAATTGCAGCATTTGGTTCAATGCCGTAGTCCGGGGAGATGTTCACTATATCAGGATTGGCCACAACGTAAACATTCAGGACGGTGCTGTGGTGCACTGCACTTTCGAAACAGCTCCCACAAAAATTGGCAACAATGTATCAGTGGCTCATAAAGCCATTGTGCATGGATGTACTATTGAGGACAATGTGCTGATTGGCATGAACGCCGTTGTGATGGACAACGCTGTTGTAGGTAAGAACTCCATTATTGCCGCAGGGGCCGTGGTACTTGAGAATACTCTGATTGAACCCGGCAGCGTGTATGCGGGCATCCCGGCAAAAAAGATAAAAGATATCAGTCAGGAACTGACCCGTGACCTGCTCGAGCGCATATCAAAAAAATACATTATGTATGCAGGATGGTACCGCGGCGACACATAAAAAAACACCCTGGTGGTCACGGGCATCCCGCTTCCAAAAGGGTGTTTTGCTATCGTTTACAAGCAATCTCCAATTATTCCAGTTCCAGCTCTTGCCTCACTAAAGGCATAATGTTTTCGCCGTTCTCCCAGAAAACCATTGAGCCTCCACTCGTGTCAAAAATGTATGTAAAGCCGTGCTCGCGCCCTACTTTTTGAATGGCATTGCGAGCTTTCTCAATAATAGGGCTTAGCAAACGTTCTTCCTGTTCCATGATGTCCTGTTGTGCGGACTCCTGGAACTCCATAATGCGTTCGTTAAGGCTTTGCAATTCCCTTTCTTTTGACTGTCTGACGAGCTGTGAATACGTTTCCTGGTTTTCAATGTACTCCTGGTATTTGGTCTGAAACTCATTCTGCATGGCAGCAAAAGTCTCTTCCAGTTCCTGGGCGTATCGTTCAAGGTCGGCTTGTGCCTGTTCTCTGCCCGGCATCATCCGGAGCAATTCATTGGTGTTGATATGACCAAACTTTGCCTCTTGCTGGGCAGATAACGAAGTCCCTCCCATTAAGATCATTACGAGGAGCGACAAGCTAAGCAGTTTTTTCATTGCTATTGGTGACTTAAAGGTTATTATTCGATTTGGCGCACAAATTTAATCAATTAAAATAAAATAACTCTGTTTTTAACAGCATTTAAGATGGCAAAAATCGTGCCTGTGCTGTAACTCTTTCAGACCAGCCAGAATAATACATCCTGGGGCATTTTTTTAAAAATATTTTTGTGTTTTTAAAAAAACCGTATATTTGCAAACGCAAAAGCAAAGCACGCGGAAATAGCTCAGCTGGTAGAGCACGACCTTGCCAAGGTCGGGGTCGCGGGTTCGAGTCCCGTTTTCCGCTCAAAAAAAATACCTCTGAAAAGAGGTTTTTTTTTATCCGCACAAATTGGCAGGATAAACGTGTGCCCGGATGGTGGAATTGGTAGACACCCAGGACTTAAAATCCTGTGGCCATTGCGGCCGTGCCGGTTCGAGCCCGGCTCCGGGTACCATTCAAGAGCCCAAGGTCCATTTTAACTGGTCTTGGGCTTATTTTCTGAAGCTCCGGATAAAGTCTTCCACTTCAGGTACTCCGCCCTGGTAAACCAGGTACCCGTTATATGGCTCCCGGGGCGTGATGTCGTCGTTCATTGGGGTAAGCATGATTTTTTTGATCTCTTCCGGGTCGTCTGTCTGGCCGAGGGCCCAGCCAAGCTTGACCCAGGCTACTTCCGGGAGCATGTTTTCGGCCGGCACAACGCCAAGTGCCATCATCTCACGACCGGTTTCGTAGACAAACATTTGCACATATCCCCAGAGGGTCTGGACCGTCATATATACAGCCACTCCTTTTTTGCTGGCGCGCTCAAGGGCGGGGTACAGGGGCTTGTTAACGTGGCCAAGTCCCGTACCTGCAATCACGATACCCCTGTATCCGTTATCAACAAGCGAATCAACCATGTCCGGGAACATATTGGGGTAATAATACAGGATCGCCACCTTTTCCTCGAAATAGGGTTTTATGATGACATCTTTGTCTTTGCGCCGCGGTTTGGCATTGTTTTTTATGGGGGTTACGGCTTGCCTGGTCACTTTCGCGAGCGGCATATCGCCGAGGGTCCGGAATGTGCTTCGATATGAGGAGTGCATTTTCCGCACGCGGGTTCCCCTGTGCAGGAGGCCATACTCATCGGAAGTGGGGCCAAACATACATACCATCACCTCAGCAACATTGCCATGCCCTGCTGCGTAGCATGCATGCATCAGATTGAGGGCTGCATCGGAGGAAGGCCGGTCGGAAGATCGTTGCGATCCAACAAGAACAATGGGTATGGGTGGGTTTTGCACCATATATGTGAGAGCAGCGGCAGTATGGTGGAGCGTGTCGGTACCGTGACCGATCACAATGCCGTCAATCCCGTTTTCAATTTCCTTGCCGATGGCAACAGCCAGCTGTTTATACTGCGCGGGGCCCATATTCTCGCTGAACACGGCAAACACCTTTTCGGTGGTCAGGTTACAGATATCGGCCAGCTCAGGGACGGCGCCGTAAAGCTCTCCCGGGGAAAAAGCAGGAATAACAGCCCCGGTACGGTAATCCAGCCGTGACGCAATGGTACCGCCCGTGCCTATCAGCTTTACATTAGGCATACCCTTTGTGTATGGAAATTCCTGTTCGGGGATCTTGTAATTGGCTTTTTTATAGCCCGTTTCCTCCATGCTGATCAACGTGTTCACATCTATTCCCACGTTATATCCCGTGGGAATTTTCAGTACGATGTGCTTGTCGTCGTCATTCTCGGAACGCGGCAATACCGTGCCCACAAAATTTCCGCGGTTGGTTTTTATTTTCGTCTGACCCCACACCCTGACATTGTGTTTTTTCAATGCCTCCAGTGCAGGTCCTTTGTATCCCTGAAAAAAATCTTCGCTCATTGTAATGAAAAATGGTCCTGGTATGTAATTTATTGATGATTGTTTGCCACAGCCTCAGCGATCTTTTCCTTAAGCTGCCTTAACGGGATATTGCCAAGGGCACGTGCGCGAAGCTGCCCCATCAGCCAGTCCGTTTCTGCATTTTCAGTCCCGTTCAGGCGTATGCTGCGAAACTTTTGCTGTAAAAACGACAGGTCGGCGAGCACTTCATCCTCCGACAGAGGCATGAAACCGATGCTGGTCAGCAGCGAGTCAACATCCATTTTGGGATGCTGATACAACAATGGCAACACCGGGATAACTATTTCGCGGGCCAACCCGCGCGCCCTGACCTCCTTCAGGGTGTCGGCAACAAGCTCATACCTGAAGCCGGATGCTTTCTCAAAATGGCCTTCTACAAATTTCAGCCGATGAGCAAACAGGGTGGCAGCGAAAACCGCATCCTCACCATCGTCATCAACCATCTTTTTGAGTAGCGGAAACAGGTTGTTTCTGAAAAGATATGTATATGTGTCTTCCGGTATGCCCCATCCTTTCAGGGTGTGGTAAGCATCGATGTTCAGTGTGGGGAGGTTGCTTCCCAGGCGTTCAATGTCCTCGTCGAGCAGGGGGATAGGCGGAGAGTCCGTGTCGGGGTACATACGGTCAGCGCCGGGTAACACCCTTTCAAAAATGGTAGTTCCATCCTCAAAAGATTTACGGGTCTCATTCGGCACCCCTTCAAAAGCCATTCTGCATCGCTCTTCTATGGTCTCCAGGGCAGTTTTTATGTCGTCCTCAGGCCCCCAGAAAAACAGTACGGCATCCCCGGGTTTCGCATCCAACATGTCCCTGAGCTGTCCGTAAACAGAGGCAGGCTCCATAGGATTGAGGCTGTCATTAGTGCACATGTTTGGCTTTTCTATGCAGGCCACCACCTTCAGCCTGTCGCTGATCTCATCAGCAAAAACCTTTCCCGGTTGTGTAAAGTGCGAAAGTATGCCTTCAAAATAGGGCAACTTCACCCCGTATAGCTTCATGCCGGCGTTTCTGATCCCTTTCAAAGCCCTTGCCCTGAATGAAAACAAGCGCGGGTTCAGCTCGGCAGCCTCCATTTGCCATTGTTCCGGGTTGCTGACCCTTTTGTTGAGTTCTTCCCTTATGTGCAGCAGGGCCCATTGCCTGAACGCCTCGTTATGCGTTAATTCAGGTATCCATTTAATGCGCGAAACGCCTTTGATCTCAACACGGGTACCTCCACGGCAGCTCACGTTCACATCCTGACGGGCCGCACCTATGCCGGTTCGAACCTTGCCTGTGCTCCTGTTCAAAAAACGGATCACCTGGCAGGCCTCGGCTACCTCGCCGGGATTTACCATGTCAGGGTATGTAACCGTCTCAATAAGCGGCATACCCAAACGGTCCGTCTTATAGGTCCTCCAGTGTCCTACGTCGGAAATCTCGCGGCAGGAATCTTCTTCAACGCTCAGCTGTATGAGCCTCACTGTCTTATTTTTCAGCCCGATAGCCCCTTCCACGCCTATAATGGCCGTGCGCTGGAACCCTGTAGGAATGCTGCCGTCAAGGTATTGCTTGCGGGTGATGTGAATCTCACCTACGATATTAAGTTTTTTCAGCAGGGAGATCTCAATGGAAATGTCTACAGCTTTCCTGTTAATAGGGAAAGGCGGTGTATCATCGACCTCGTAGGTGCAGGTGGTCTCGTTTTTGATCCTGTAAATGATGTTTTTGCGGGTTTTGAACTCCATCAGTGCCGTCCCGTCGTATTCGCCGAGCTCACTCAGCGTAGGCCGCATATGCCTGATCACCTCCGCATCATAGCTGTCATCGTCCTGGTAAATGCCGGCCGGACACCGGCAGAATAGCTTCTCGTCTGTCTTCAGCTGCTGATGAACTTCTAACCCCGACATAAACCCTATGCGATCGTAATCTGCCTGGGTGGCCTTTTTCCGTGGCACATAGCCAATGGATTTCATGGTATTGCGGTAATTCTGCGCGGGGGTGGTTTTCCTTTTCATGCATTAATGTCTAAAAGTCGAAA
>PWRF01000244.1 GCA_003556325.1 Bacteroidales bacterium
CGATTCGGGATTTGGAGTTTGAAGAAGGCGGAAGCATGCTGTATGTTTCCCGATGCTCTGTTGGTGGAGCTTAACCGCTCAAAGGATGATTTAAACCAATAAGTGGTAAGTGAAGGATTTTTCCTATATTATAGTCATGGTATTTGATTAGAATCTGGTCAAAAGGGCTAATGAAGGAAAAAATCTTACAGAAACTGAATGTCCTGGGCGACGCAGCCAAATATGACGTTTCCTGCTCTTCCAGCGGCAGCAGCCGGTCGTCAAAGGGCGGTGTGGGCACGGCAAAAAGTGCGGGCATCTGTCATTCCTTTACCGAAGACGGCCGCTGCATTTCCCTGCTTAAGATCCTGTACTCCAATCACTGCATTTACGACTGTGCCTATTGCATAAACCGGAGTTCCAACGACCGGCCGCGGGCGAGTTTTACCCCGGATGAACTGGCCGACCTCACCATCAACTTTTACAGGCGAAATTACATTGAAGGCTTGTTTCTGAGCTCGGGGGTATTGCGTAACCCCGATTATACCATGGAACAGCTCAACTCGGTAGCCCGCAAGTTGCGCCAGGAGTACAAGTTTAACGGATACATCCACATGAAGTCGATCCCGGGGGCTGATCCCATGCTGGTTCATGAGGCCGGTCTTCTTGCCGACCGTTTGAGCGTGAATATTGAAATTCCAACTGAACAACAGCTGCAGGTTCTTGCTCCGGAGAAGAATTTTTCCAGTGTGTTTGCGCCGATGAACCAGATCTCCCAGGGTGTGATCGCCAGCAAGGCAGAACGCCGGAAAAGCAGGAAGGCGCCACGTTTTGTACCTGCCGGACAAAGCACGCAACTTATAGTTGGTGCCTCACCGGAAACCGATTATACCATTTTAAAGCTTGCCGCCGGGCTTTACGATCAACAGAAACTCAAACGGGTCTATTATTCCGGATTTGTCCCGGTAAACGCTTACGACAGCCGTTTGCCGGCCATGGCAAACCCCCCGCTCGTGCGCGAAAACCGCTTATACCAGGCCGACTGGCTGATGCGTTTCTATCATTTTTCGTATGACGAGATCCTGGACGAAAAGCATTCGCAACTCGATGAGCAAATGGATCCCAAGCTCGCCTGGGCGCTCAGAAACCCTCACTTTTTCCCGATCGACCTCGACAAGGCCAGCTACGAGGAAATTCTCCGTGTTCCCGGCATCGGCGTACGATCGGCAAAGATCATCACAGGGAATCGGCGATACGGCAGCATTACTTTCAGCCACCTCAAGCGCATGGGCGTGGCACTGAACCGGGCCAAATATTTCATCCTGTGCAGGGAGCTGCCCTCCGCCAACACATCGCTTTATCCCGAACAGATCAGACGGCGCCTGGTGAAGAACAGCCGGCAGTCAGCGGCAGGCACGCAGCTGAGTTTGTTTTGAATGACCAGACAAGGGGATTATTGTCACGTTTCGACATTTCGACATTTTGACAGTTGCAACACAACCCCTAAACTTTTGACAAGAAAATAAACACCTCAATAACAATTAGTTGAAATAATATAAACATATGAACCGAGCATTTGCGAGCTCGGCGAAGCCAAACGCCCATGACAGGATTTTTGACACACAGGAGGATGATTTTGCCACAGGGTATTGAGAGTAAGAATGCTTTTGGCTATTGGCTATTGGCAAGAAAGCCAAAAGCTAAAAGCCAACAGCCAATAGCAGTTCTAAACATCACATAACCAGCAAGTTGAAAAAAATATAAACACATGAAAATATGGAAACATGAATGCATCTATACTTTCGATGGGAGCTTTGACGGTTTCCTGACGGTGGTATTTCGCGCTTTTGAAGACAAAAGACAACCGGAAGCCATCATATCGCTTCAGGAAAGCGCGCAGTTGCCGATGGGGGAGATCGTGGATGTGGCCACATGCCCCGGTCAATCAGCACGTGTGCGCAAAGGCATTGTGGAGCGTTCTGATCACAAAAACCTGCGCCTGGTGCACGTAGCTTTCCTCTCCGGCTTGCCTGAATCCCGGATGCTGCTATGGCGTTATCTGCAAAAGCTGTTCTGGGACGAAAGCGGAAATTACTATCGCAACATGCTGGATGAGGATGTTTACGCCCTGGTTCAGACAGCCCGGCAAGTCAGGCGGGAGGCACATCGCTTCCAGGGGTTTGTCCGCTTTCAGCGCACCCGGGATAATATGTATGTTGCTGCCATCGACCCCGACAACGATGTGGTAAAGCTGCTGTCGTCGCACTTTCGCACAAGGTTTCCTGACCGGGAATGGCTGATATATGATACCAGGCGGAATTACGGGATTTATTTTGACCTCACATCCGTGCAGGAGGTCAGCATGGCAGAACAAGCCTTCAGCCTGGATAGCGGCCTGATCAGAAAACAGGCGCGTTCCCTTGATGAAGACTATTACCGCACGCTCTGGCAACACTACTACGACGCCATCAATATCATGGAAAGAAAGAATCACCGCCAGATGAAAGGTTCCATGCCGAAAAGATACTGGAAGTACCTTCCGGAGAAAAACAGGTGAAAGCGTATGATCTGGTGTTTGCCTCCACGGGAGAATAGTGCCGGGAGTGAGTTGTGAGTTTTGAGTCCCTTAATCACATGACTTTTCAACATCTAGAATTGTTGCCAAAACATAAACCTCACAACAACAATCCAGGGGAAATTATAGCTACATGAACCCCTCATGTAATGTTTTTTGCATCTTTGTAGCAGGTAAATAAAGGTAACGATGCCGGAACAGAAAAAACACAAGTTGTGGGATAAGCTGGAGCCCATTGTGCGCACACTGCCCGAAAAGCCTGGTGTATACCAATTTTATGACAAC
>PWRF01000192.1 GCA_003556325.1 Bacteroidales bacterium
CTGTTTGTGATAAAACAATCTCATCTGTATATCCAGATCCGGATGTTTCAGATATTTCATAATTATCTGGTGCGTTGATAGTAATATCATCTAACAGATTTTGTCCGCTCACTGTAAATTGTTGTTCTTCAGAGGGGCCTTCACCTTCAACGTAAGTGAAACCATCAAGACTAGAGGGGGAGGCAAAGAGTATAGGGTCTTCAATTTCGAAATCATCCCTATCGCGGGCAAAGATCCGGGCATCTTCATTTCTTTGGTCAACAATTGCCGTAAGGGTGAGTGGGGCTTGCGGTATGGGATCACCATTGTATTCAAGGTCAGCATATTCAACCCTAAATAGCACACCATAATCGGAGTCATCAATATCCTCCAAAGAGGCTGTGGGGTCGGAGATGGGAACAACGCCAAAATTCGTTCCGCTGTCAAAATCACCATCCTGTTCAAACTGAAGGTCTTCAATTTCTATAAGCAATGCCTGGTAAACGGAAATATCCTGTCCGGCAACCGTAATGATATTATTTTCATCAATCATGTCTGCAAGCGTTACTTCCAGCGGAACAAGTATGTTGCCGGCACTGCTTGTATTTTCAGGAGATTGTCCTTCAACCGGAGTAAGCTGTATCATGTTGTTAAAATGCCCAATAGTTCCGATCAGGTTTTCGATTCCGTCACCTATTTCCAAATCTGTGGTAAGATGTCCGTCTGGATCATCAATTTTAATTCCGCGGCCTCCGTCAAGTTCATCCTGAAAATATTTCTGGTTGCGCGAGTCGTTTTGGTATGTCATAAATACTTCACCTGTAATGCGGTAAAGTCCTCCTATTACGGCAATATCTTGTAATTCTTCTATGGATGCCACCTCAAGCGGGAATGTATATTCAGCACTGGCCACATCGCTGTCATCAAGCCCATCCGCTTCAGCATAGGCCCACAAGGTGGTGGTTTCATCTACGTTGACCGGGTCGGTATACTCTGTCCATGGTCCGGCTTCACTGTCAGTACTGTAGTATATTGTAGCGTCCGGTGTGGTGGTTTCAATAGTGACATCTACGGGGTCATAAAAAGTGCCCACATCAGGGTCAAAAGTGGGAGTGGCAACCTGGGTTGGTGGTTCATCATCAAATTTGTAGATGATGATATCGTGAACCCTAAGTGCATGAGATGGACTCGTTAAACGCAATGTAATTGGAGAATCCTGATCAATATCATAAGTAAAGTTGCCCAAAAAATTTCCAATATCATTAAAGGTATGAACGAGAACCCAGTCCTCACCATCAAGTTTTTGGAGTTCTAATGATCTGCCTCCACCGAATGCCGAAAGGTTAAATTCTACCTGGCCAACATCCGGAACCTCTGGCAATACCAAAAAACTCATTGGACTTGAACGCATCTGAACAAAACCTGTGTTGTCATGCTCCGTTGTTGTAGGTCTAACCCAGCTTTGAATTATATCAACTATGCCTGTTTCTTCACCCACGTCAATGGTTTCCTGAGAATCCTCATCATATGGCGATGCAGTCCAATCCTGGATATCCTCATTAATCCAGGTATCCTGCCCCCAAACGCTGCTGGCAGAGAGGAACAGAAACAGCATCAGCAGGCTGGATGCGTTAAAAAATGTAATTTTTTTCATAGCTATTTTGTTTTGGATTGTGATTAGTTTGACTTATCTGTTGCGCGAGATTATTCAGAAGCTTAAATCTTACATTACAAAAAGTAAAATTATGCATTCAGCAGGTAACATGCAAAAATAGTTACTAAAAAAAGCTAACATAATCTAATGTCTGATAGCAAATTACCAATGCCTTTCAAGATGCAGAAGGCATATTGGTCTTTCTATCAACACATTATAACTTTTACCATACCTGCCATGTTTGTACTGCTTTGTTTAAAAAAAGAAAAACTTAACAGAAAATTCATTATTAACTAAATTGCTTACCATGGGGAGACTCGTCACTTGTCCGGGATTCACCAGAAAAAAACAACTGCTGCAGCAAGGGTTGCCACAGCAGTTGTATGATTCATCATATCCCTTGGGCGGGAGTGCTCACCAACCCGTGTTTATCGTTTCATCAGGGTTTCCATCACTGAGCTTCCGTCTTCAAAGGTGATACGTATCACATACAGGCCGGGAAGCAGGTCCGGGGTGGTGAACTCGCTTGTGCGGCCTTCGTCACGAAGCTCATAGACCAATCTGCCATGCATGTCCATCAGTCTTACCGAAGTCATATTCATCCCGCTGCGGATCCGGATCCTGTCATCGAACGGATTGGGGTAGATCACGACCTGGTGGGCATCCACCTGTGGCACATCGACAAAGAGTTCGAAATCATCCTGGTCACGGGCGGTGATCCGGATCTCATCCCCGGCTTGTGTCACAAGCGCGGTGATCACCTGGGGCTGATGGGGCACAGGCTCTCCGATATAATCTGCCTGCGGGAAGCCTGCATGGAAGATGCCATCACCGCCGGGTGAGCTTAGGTCGTAGCTCGCAAAGGCTTCAAAGACCAGTCCATTGTCCACAGCATCATCAAAGTGGACCTCAGTGACCTGGATCAGCATGGCCTGGTAATCCTCTATCAGGCTTTCCAGCGTGATTTCGAGTGGTGTGAGCTCGTTGCCTGTGGAGGTAGGCGGACCGGGATCTTCCTCCGGAATGAATACCAGCATCTGATCCATCTCCTCCAGAATTCCCGTGACACCTGTAACGCCGTCGTACCGGCCATAGTCAGTTATGATAATGCCCGCTTCGTCGTCGATAAGTATAGCGGCTGTTTCATCCTGGATGAACACCTGGTTCCGGTATTCCTGCTGGAAGCTGATCACTGCCTCACC
>PWRF01000147.1 GCA_003556325.1 Bacteroidales bacterium
AAGCGGACGCTTGGGCTGTATCCGTATACATTGCCTGAACGGATGATCCAGGCTTCTTTTTTATCCATAAGGCGCATCACATGCGACTCGCCCCGGAGCTTGCTGCTACCGTAAAAAGTTTTCGGGTCGGGAGGCGTGCCGATGTCGACAAAATGCTCAGACGCACCGTATACCGAGGTGGTGCTTACATAGATGAATTTTTGCACCTGGCTTTCCTCTACAGCATATACCAGCTCAGCAGTTCCCCAGTGATTGATCTGCTCAAAAAGATGAGAGTTTTCGGTTGCCAGGGGCGTCGACACCTTGGCGGCAAGATGGTAGACCACATCAATATCCTCGAGTATGCGTCGCAGCTTACGGGAGTCAAGGAGTTCACCATGAACGAATTGTACCTTGTGGGCCTCATTCAGCGTGTCGAGGAACAGGTTGTAGTTTTTCCGGCTCAGATTGTCGTAGATAACGATGCTGTTGACCGCCGGATCTTTCAGCAGCTCATAAACAAGCTCATTTCCGA
This sequence comes from Bacteroidales bacterium, assembly GCA_003556325.1. GTDB lineage: Bacteria > Bacteroidota > Bacteroidia > Bacteroidales > UBA7960 > PUPG01. The sequence goes on from PWRF01000147.1 coordinate 515, forward strand.
TATATCCGGCACCGCCGGTAACTAATATGTTCATGTGTTTATATTTTTTAACTAATTGTTATTGAGGCGCTTATGTTCTTGTCAAAAGTTCAGGGGTTGTGTTGTAACTGTCAAAATGTCGAAATGTCGAAATGTCGAAATGTCCCAATAATCATCCTCCTGTGTGTCAAAAATCCTGACATGGGGTTTGGCTTCGCCGGGCGTGCAAGTGTCCGGTTCATGTGTTTATAATTAATGTCGAAATGTCGAAACGCCTGGAGGTTTGCTGTTGACTATTGGCTTTTGGCTTTGCGGGGCTCGCAGGTGGCCGGTTCATGTCTCTGGCTGTTTAGGTATGGCCATGGACTTACATCAGCGTAAACCTCAGGCTGAAACCTCCGTGTGAGTTTTTGTTTGGAAACTGATTGGACACATAGGGGTTGTTTACGGTGCGGTCAAAGAAGATCCGGAAGTTTACACGCGGGCTCAGCTGGTATTCGGCGGAAGTGTTTATTGCGATAGATTGTTGACCCGATGAGATCACGTCTGTGTCTTCTACCAGCTTCCTCAGTATGGTTTTGTTGTCGCGTATTGCCAGATCCATGCGGAGCATCAGGTCGCTCTGAATGCGTTGCTGCCGCCCCCCGGATGTGATATTAAAACTGAGGTCCTGGAACCGGTAGCCTGCACCAATGATGTATTCCGTGCGCTGGTTGTCGGTAACCTGGTTGTTGGCGAAGCTTAACGCCATGTCTCTTGAACGCCGCACTTCCGCACGTGTCATCAGGTTGTTTTGCCACGTCACATCCACGTTGATAAGAGGATTGAACTGTTCGCTTATAGATACCTGGCCTATCTCGTATTCAGGGATATAGTTGCCGGTATTTGGATTTACGGCCGACTGGTATCCGTCCATTTCTTCGTAAGCCGATATCGACTGGAAGTTGCCAATGGTAAAAGTGCTCCGGTAGCCATGGCCTATGGTGAATGATCTGAAAAGCCTTCTAAAGGCAGGTATTCGCGACAGGCCGTCGTAGGTGACACGCCAGTTGGGCATGGGGATGCGCATGAAGGGGTTGAGGGTGACGCTGGAGGGGTCCCGTCCCGAATAAGCTGCAATAAATGCCGGAATCAGCACATCCTGGGATGTCGGGCCATAGCCAATGGGAAACAGTGTGGTGTCGCCGAACTCTGCCGGGGGCCAGTTCGGGTTTCTGTCGGCAAGGCGCTGAGCGATCTCCATGCGATATTGCTTGAAGTTCTCAAAGTTTTCCGATTTGTATGTTCGGTCATCGATACGTTCGAAAGTGGTCGCCAGCGCGAAGAAGGAAATGCTGAAGCTGCCTGTTTCCATGGGCGAGAAGGATCTGTACGAACCGTCTATGGCTGTATAGTACTCGCGATGGGTCAAAGCATGGTTCCGTTGTGCGGTGACCTCTATGCGCAGATCTCGGACAGGCTCTATTTGCGAGCGGGCGGTAAGGCTACGTGTGCGGCTTTGGCTAAAGGGGATGTTCAGCGGCACTATGTTACCTTCCGGGTCTGTATATTGTATGAGCCAGCCTTCTCTCGCCGCCTGGTGGCGTATGTCGTCCTGGCTGCCAAACAGGAATGCTGCCCCGGGTGCATTAAGGTCCCAGTTCTGGCCCAGGATGCCCACGTCAGGATCAAATCCGGGCAGCTGTGTGCCGCTGGTCTGGGTGTAATTTATCGACAGGTTACGCACAGACATCATCGTGCGCATCAGTCTTTCAAAAGCGATACGGACATAGTCGGGCCTGTCGACCTCCTCTTCTTCCCCCTCTTCTGCCGGTGGCCGGGGACTGCGTCCGGCCTGCTGACCGCCGCCTCTGCCACCGCCAGCCCTGTTGATTGCCTGCAGAAAACCTACTTTGTTGTACAGGTTCAGCAGGTTGGCATTTACGTTCAAGCGGATGGATTGCGAGTTTTCGATCGTGTTGCCAAGGTCCTCAGCCGCCCTGGGCGCTGCCACCCAGTCGAAATCAGCGCCATAGCTGGTATTGGCATTGATGAAATCTACCAGGGGAAGCCTGTTTAACGGCAGGTTGTAGGTCAGGTTTGCCCGGTGAGTGTAAAAAGTGGTCCGGCCAAGGCTTCGTATGTTTTGCATGATTATGTCCCGTGCCTCGTCGTCAATGGGCCCTTCCGGCTCATCAATCCTGGCATGCGTGGTGGCCTGGAACTCCAGGCGCAAAGCCCTGGTAAGGTCCCACCTGACATCATACATCCTGTCCCAGTCAAACGACTTTACGTAGTTAGGGTCAAGCCGGATCAGGCCGGCGCTTCTCTCTCGCATCAGCGACTCGGCATAGCCCCTGTCCATGCTGGTCTGAAAAGTCACCGACCGCGGCATGTAGTAAAAATTAAAGTCCCTGAACAAGCGCAGCAGGTCATGCTGGAACAGCGAGAAGTTTGAGAAAGGAGTCACATTGGTAGGGCTGGTGGTATAATTGTAATTTATCGCGCCGCGCCAAAACTGTTGCCTGTCGTATTCTATATCTACATTTCTTGCATATACTTCTGTGTAGGCATAGGTAAAATCAAAATTTCCGGGGCTGTAAAACCGGTTTGCCCCCGATCCGGTATAGGAAACGTTGGTGAAGTTCAGGTTCCGGCGCCTTACCAAATCCTGCGACATGCGTCTTATCGAATCGCGCTCAGCTTGCGTGTCGAAAGATTCAAGGTCATCATCAAAGAAAAGGTCGGGGTTCATCGGACTGTATTGCGGGTTGCTGATCGACTCCGAAAAGCTGAAGTGCATGGGGATACGCATATTGACAGCTTCCGGGAACAAACGCCCCAGCTCCAGGTTTGTGGCGATGTCATAGTTGATAACCTCTTCCATCTGCCTTTCACTAACACGCTGGTCGATGCTGCCAAATCCCGGCGTGCTCATATATCCGGCCAGGTTGATGTTGCCCAGGTCGGCCAGGGTTGCATTTATACGGGCATTGGCAGCCCAGCCTCCCTGGTCGTTAAAGTCATACAGCCGCAACTCATTAACCCATACTTCAGCCGACTTCGGCAGCCCGTCGTCCTGGGGTGTGTCGGCCGTTTTCTTGGGGTTCCGTATCCCTATCATGATAACCTGGATGTTGCTTAACGTGGGGTTACCCACTATGGTCATCCTGTTATCGCCGTCGTACTGGGTAAAGGGCCTTGTCAGGGATACGCCGCTGCCGGATTCCCTGGACAGGGCATTGCGGTCGAGTTTCAGCTCCTGAAGCTTTTTGAACTCAACATCAAAGTTGTTCTCCTCGGGCCAGATAACCTCCGGGTTAAACGTTCGCGGGTGCCATGGAGTTATGGTAAGAGGCACCTCGTATTCGTAGTAGTTTCCGGTGAAATCGGATCCCAGGCGAATAAACACGGTGAGATCGCCATCCTGCAGGTCTTCGTCTTCCCGAAGCTTTTCGGCATGGGCAAACATCTTCAACCGGTGGTATTGTCTTACATCCAGGTTGGCGTTTTTATAGACGGCCCTGGCATCACCGTCTTCCAGGTTGCTTACACGCATTGCCAGTGACTGCTCGTTGCGTTTGTGCATGGTGGTGGTTCCAAGATCCTGCTCTCTCTCAATCCCCGGAGGCAAGACGTAGGGGATAGGGTAGCGCTGCCCGTTCTCTTCAATGTTTACAGTAAAGACATCAAAGGTTGTCTCTTCTGTGTTTCCCGGAACGTATTCGCCGGGTGCCGAAAGCTCCCTGTCGTAGGTGCGCCAGTCGCCGCGGATAAGCTCAAGCGTCGCAAAACGGGTAATGACCGGTTGTTCAAAGCCCTTGAAGAACATGCGCATGTAACGGATGGAGGTGAAGTCCTGGATGTTGCCTATAACCTGGCGGTTGGGGTCACGCAAGGGCACCTTGAACTGATACCATTTTACGTTTTCCGTCTCCCCGTTGGGCAGGTTCACGGTGGCCTCCACCATGTCGGTAATGTAGTTGCTCCCTACCTCCATGTCTTCCGGGCGCAAACTGACGCGATACTGATAGTAGCGCTCCGTTTCGTTGAGGGTGCCGTCTTCGTTGATATCTTCCGTGTTCGGAACATTGGTTGCAGCCGTAGGATAAGGCTCGGGCGACATGTCGGAGGTGGGGCTGTTTCCTTCCAGGCCGTTAAACCGCTTGTACCTTTCCAGGATGCTGACCTCTTCCGCATCAAGGTCTGAACCCCGGAAATACTGGTAATTATCGGCTGAGGGGTCTTCCCATGCATCCTGGAAAGCCTGGGAACCCTCACCGTACTGAGCGGCAAGCGCATCAAGGAAGTGGCTGAAAAACGATCGTTCGTCCTCTGTGCTGAGCCCGTCAAGCCCTACGTCCTGGTACTGCCGTGAGTCCGGGTTGTTGTCAAAAGCATTGGTGACAGCAGGTATTGTGGGCACCCTGCCCCAGGCTGTAGTGTCAACGTTTACAACCTCTTCATCTATCGGCAAGCCGTTTTCGAAACTTTTGCGGCCGTCGCGCAGCACATCCTCAGACACATCACCCAGGTTGAAATAAAGATCGCCGCCGCTATGGCCTTCATCGTATACGAAAGGATCCATCATCCAAAACTCGATGTACTCGATGTTTGCACTCTCAAAATCCGTTGTCGGAAGCGCACGCATCACACCGCCCCACCGTGTCTCAGGATCTATCAGGCTGCCGTCCTGGGCAATCCCGCTGCTAAAGTTCGACCCGGTGTCGTAGTTGTAGGGGCCCCGCTCCGAAGGGTAATAAGCCATGTTCAGGACAGAGATGGGAGAAGGCACACCTGTAGGACTCTCTTTGTTGGGCCATATCTCCGTTTCCAGCACTTCGCGGACAAAATGGTTGGACCGCTGATCGGGATCGTTGCGGATGTGGGAAGGAGTCAGGTTGTTGTTGCGGGTAAAGAGGGGGTCAATAGTATACCAGGCAAGGCGTGCCACGTTGTAACGGAACGCCAGGGTGGCCAGCGTGTCGGAAAAGCTTACAGGTGCAGCCTCCGGAAACAGGCCTGGCGTGGTCTGATGCTGGGGCGTGCTGGCAATGTGCCAGCGCTGTACGTTTTTCAGGTCAATTGCCGACTTGCTGGCCTCAAAATCATCGATATACGAAGTACCCGCACTGCCTATGTGACGCGAGTGACCAGGAATAAGATGGGCAAACTCCCCGTTGAAGGTGATTCGCGACACGGAATTGGATTCATAAAAAGGCAATCGGTTAAGAATGCGGGTGATGTACTCCGATTCGGTCGAATAGGTCGTGTTTAATCCCCAGATGGTGTTGGCAATGGGCTCGTCGCCAAAACTGACCTTTTGGGTCAGCGGACGCTCCGACAAACGCAAAATGGTACCCCCGATGTTGAAGTTGTCGCTGATGCGATGGTCCACATGCGTTCCCATAAGTGTCTTCGTTTGAAGACTGAACAGGTCGGAGCTCTCCAGGGAGATGTTGATGGGTGTGCCTGAGTTGAGAATACCCTCATTAAGGATTCTCACCCTTCCCAGGGAGTAATCTACCGAATAATCCACACCCTCGGTCAGGGGAACCCCTCCGGCAGTCACCACGACAGATCCCGGTGGGATGTTCATCGCATTAAGAGGTATTTCGGCTCCTGCATCCGACTGAAAACGGCCCTCAAGCAGCCAGCGGTTTTGCTCCGGGAACTGCTGTGCGTCGGTTTTGGTTTTCCTGTACAGGGCATCAAAAGCGTACTTGTCGCCGAGGTCTTCGTCCTCGAGCATTTTTCGCAAGTGCTCGCCGAAGGGTTCCACCACGGGGAAATATATCCTTCCGACGTCCGACTGTATCGTACCGCCCCGGGTGGCTGCGTTGTCGATAAAGTCGAACACACCATCCGGATATGGGTCCATCTGTGTGTTGAGGCGGTCAAGGCCCATTACGCGGATAAGGGGTTTGCCTTCGATAACGCCTTCCTCAAGAAACCCGATCGGAACCCCGTAATCTTCGCTTTCGTAAAGGACGTTCAGCCTGAACTGGTCGCGGCTGACCTGGTAAGAGTCGAGGCTGTAAACGTTTTTCATCATCAGGTCCCACCGGGGATGATCGGTTTCGATGGTTGTACTTTTAAGCAGCTTAACTACAATGCCGTCGGGAGCGCTGATATCACTTGAAAACTCACCCACCTGGTTGGTGATTTCCTGTCCGATGATCTCATACTCGAAGGCGACGGCAAGGACCTGGTCGGGGCTTATGGTGCGGTTCAGGGAAATAAAGCCCAGGCTGGGGTTGAACGTATACTCGTTGCTCCTGAGGCGCCGGGCGTTCTCAACATTCTCATAGTCGCTGCCCGATGAGAAGTCCAGTCCGCCGAGCGTACTGTTTACATTGCTGATGACACGGATATCGTCCGGGTTAACAACAGTGCCTCCGTTTGGGCCGCTGAAAATAAGGTTGTTAATCCTGTTGTCGGGAGGCGCTGAAGTACCCGGCCCGCTGACGCTGTTATGATGCGGATCGTATTCTCCCAGGTCTGCAAAGGCCACGATGTTGCGGTTGTCTTCGGTGGCGGCACCTACGTTGGTAACCCAAACCTCCATACGGGTTATGTTTATGCTGGAAGAGATGGTAGGCAGGGTGGAGAGGGCGTCGTCGTAGCGGTCGCGAAAATACTGGGCCAGGAAAAAGTGCCTGTTCTCCTCGTACTGGTCAGCCCGTATCTTGAATTCTGTCATCTGGGCTCCGCCGGTGACCTGTATGGATTGCGACTCCGTTTTCTGCTGGCTGAAGACAGTCGTCACCCGTGTGTTGCCAAACAGCATTTCGGTTTTGAAGCCAAAAAGGCCCTGGGCTCCCCTGATAAGGCTTCCGGGAAGCGGCAGGGTCACGTCACCGGCCTCCACAAGCTGCAGGATCTCGTCTTCGGTGCCCCGGTATTCGAGCTTCATCCTGTTGTCAAAGTCAAAAGCGGACTCGGTATTGTAGTTGGCTCCCAGCGTCACCTTGGTTCCAATGTCGGCTTCTATGGCCAGCTGTATCCTCTGCTGGAAGTCGAAGTTGGTGGTCCTTCTGCGCTGCTCATCCAGCGAAGGGTCTTCACGGTAGTTGGACATGACCCCGAAGATCAGCTCCGCCGACCCGCTGGGGCGGATGTTAATGGTGCTGCCCCCAAAGATCCTGTCAAAAAACTCGCTGCCGATATGGATCTCAGGGATCAGCCCGTCGCGCCGCTGGAAATCCTGCGGCTCGGCCCGCTCCCGCCAGTAGTGCTGCAGCCTCCTGTCCATATCGTACTCCAGAAACTCATCAAATGATATGTATACAGGACGGCCAATCACCATATCGCCGATACGCTGGGTCTTTATGAAGTTACCCGAATCGGGATCGTATTCATAATGCGTGGTGACAATCTGCGGATTCGTCATGGTGATCCCGGAAACCGGAAACCTGTCAAAGTCGTAGAGAACAAGACTTTCCATGATCAGCCCGGAAGGGGAAGCATCGCCGGCAGGCACTGTGTCATTATCGGAAACAGCCGTACCGGCTGAAGCGACAACAGGGAACAGGGAAATGCACCAAACAAACGAAAAATAAGTCAGTAATTGCCTTATTAGCACCAATTGTAATCTTTAATATCGAATCAAATACTTTTCAACGCTTCCTTTACAAGGTATTCTGCACTCGTAACATCGCCCTGATGCTTTTTCAAAATTGAATGAATGGCTTTCTGGGCAGAGGATTTGGCAAAACCCAACATTACTAAAGCAGATAACGCTTCCTCCCGTATAGTATTGTCTGTGCCTGCTAAAATTTCAGACTTTAGCACACCGTCTTTCCCTACCTTATCTTTCAGGTCGACAATGATACGGTTGGCAGACTTTTGCCCGATTCCTTTTATAGAGGCAAGCATGTTGATGTCGTTGCCCAGGATGGCGTTTTTGATCTCCGGGGGCGACATGGAAGACAGGATCATGCGTGCGGTATTGGGTCCAACCCCGCTGACAGATATGAGGTGCTTGAAAAGCTCCCGCTCCTCGTCGCCTGCAAATCCATACAATATATGCGCGTCTTCACGGATGACCTGATACGTGGCAATGCGCACCATTCCCTTGTCGGGCAGTGCATTGAACGTGTTCAGGCTTATGTGTACCATGTAGCCCACCCCATGGCAGTTGACCACCACGTAAGCAGGGTTTTTTTCTTCCAGGTTGCCTTCAAGAAATGAGATCATCGTCATGCATTGTTTTTAGCCTGCATTATCATTGCTGTTTCTTCATCCCGGCTGCTTTGCTGTGAAACGCCTGAGGCAAAATGCTGTGCCGCCGGATTGCGGCTCCATGCACCTGCCCCGGGCGCAATGCATGCATAATGCAGGACAGCATCTGCCTTGTCAGCAGGCAGGATAAAAAAACGGTGTCAAAGGTAATAGAAAACCGTCAATTATACCTTTAACACCGTTAATAAAATTACCTGATGTCAGTATTGTAAATGCCTGCCTGTCACTAAGGTGCATTATGGCGGGTGTCTGGCCTCCATGGCTTCAGCAGGCTGCAGGCTGCTATTTAACTGCGTCAATAGCCGCCTGCATGGCATCGTTCAGCATGTCCTGCGGGGGAGGGGCGATCGAACCGCTTTCGATAAGTGCCTTTGTTGTTGCCCTGGCGTGTTCAATATCTTTTTTAGCCTGGTCGTATGCTTCCTGCCAGCTCATTTCCCTGCGTGCCACGCCGTCTTTTATGGCCTGCATAGCCACGTCGGCAGCTTCATAGGTGAACACCTCGTGTTCGTCCATCTTGGCAACGATGTTTTCGGGCGTAATGCCGCGTTTTTCAGAGAAGCGGGCAATTGCCTCGGCAGCCGCTATGGCCATGTTGTCAGTGATCTTGCGGGCTCTTACCAGCAAGGCTCCTTTAAGGATCCCGGGGAACCCGATAGAGTTGTTTACCTGGTTGGGAAAATCACCGCGTCCGGTTGCCACAATGAAGGCGCCTGCCTCTTTTGCAGCGTAGGGGTAGATCTCCGGCACCGGGTTGGCACATACAAAGACAATGGCTTTGTCTGCCATGGATTGTATCCATTCCTTCTTCACCACGTCGGGGCCTGGCTTTGACATGGAGATCATCACATCTGCTCCTTTGATGGCCTCTTCCATGGTGTCGATACGGTCAGGGTTGGTGGCCAGGCAAAGCTCCCATTTGCGATAAAAGCGTTTGTCTTCTTCGATATCTTTTCTGCCCCTGTGCAGGGCTCCTTTTGAGTCGAACAGTATCGACCTGGCGGGATCGGCTCCGGCAGCATTCACAATACGGGCAATGGTGGCATTGGATGCGCCCGCTCCGTTGTATACGATCTTAACGTCCTCTATCTTCTTGTCTGCCAGCTTAAGGGCGTTAATAAGGCCTGCCAGGGTGACACATGCGGTGCCTTGTGCATCGTCGTGCCAGACGGGGATGTCGCACTCTTCACGCAGGACGTCCAGCACGCGGTAGCAGTTGGGCTGTGAGATGTCCTCGAGGTTGATGGCTCCGAAACTGTGCTGTGACATTTTCACGAAGTCGATGATCTTTTCGGGGTCATTCCTGCCATCAGGCCCCCGGCTGTCAACACATATGGCGATACCATCAACGCCTCCCAGGTACTTCATCAGGAAGGCCTTCCCTTCCATCACGCCCATACCTCCCGGGGGAGTGCAGTCGCCGTCGCCAAGCACACGGGTCGAGTCGGAGACAACAGCTACCAGGTTTCCCCGGTTGCTAAGCTCATACGACGTGTCGTTGTCATCACGGATGGTGGTGGATATTTTTGACACCCCCGGCGTGTACCAGGCGTTAAACCAGTTGAAGCCCATCACCGGTGCCTTGGGAAGGGTCTGCATCTTCCCCCCGTAAAACCGGTGAGCACGAAGCGCCAGCTCCTTGTAAAAAAGGGTTTTGACCTTCGCTTTCTGCTCCTGCGAAAATGATTCGGGAATGAGTTCTTCGAGATTGTCAAGGGTGAGGTTTAGGTGTTTCATGGTGGTTTTGGTTTGGTTCGATGTAAAGATATGATATTTTGCGGGAGGGACAAAAAAATCAATGTTCAAGGATCTGGAAGAGTTCATCCAGTTCGGGGGTCAGGATAATTTCTGTGCGGCGGTTTCTGCGGCGTGCTTCGGGGCTGTCTTCGGGGTCAATTGGGTGGTGTTCGCCGCGGCCTGCGGCGATGAATCGTGCCGGGTCGATGTCGCCATGCTCCAAAAGGATGCGCAGCACGGCCGTGGCCCGCAGCACGCTGAGCTCCCAGTTGTCTTTAATGGCGGCTCCGGGCCGGAAAGGCACATCGTCGGTGTGGCCTTCTATCATGATGTTGATCTCAGGTTTTTCTGCAAGCACATTCGCAAGTTCCAGCAAAGCCTCCCTGCCCTGGCTGTCTACGCGGGTGCTTCCCGTCTCAAATAACAGGCGCTCTTCCATCGACACATATACTCTCCCTCCACGGATGTCAACCGACAACCCTTCGTCGAGGAAGCCGATCAAAGCATCCGATAAGGTGTTGCGCAGGTCACGGACTATCGAATCCTGCCTGTGCAGTATATCTTCCAGCTCGTCGACACGTGCCTCTTTCTCCTGTACCTCTGCCATCAGCCTGTTGAGCTCACGCTCTTTGGTTTCCATCTCGCGGGTGGCCTCTGCAAGCTCATCCTCACGGCGTTGCAGGTCTTCCTGCACCGCCTGCATACGTGCCAGGATCTGGCGCGTTTCTTCGGTTTTGCCCTCCATGACGGCCTCTGCCTGCTTCACATACTCTTCATGGGTGGTTTGCAGGCGGCGAAACTGCCTGCCCAGGTGCAGGGTGTC
>PWRF01000022.1 GCA_003556325.1 Bacteroidales bacterium
CCACCCCCCAAAATAACCTAACCACCTTGGGTGTAGAGTCGGGGATTCCCTCTACCAAGTCTGCTGTTCTGTTGCCCCCATTCCAACACTCAAACCCGTTGTAATTCTCTCCTCTGCCAAGGTCGATTTCCCATTCGGCCCTCACGGACTCGTAGTTCTCTAGACTGATTAGATTACAGAGGGAAAAGTGTTCAAGGGTAGGAAATCTCTGGACGATGCTCTCACTCTGGGGCATTACCACTAGTTCCGCTCGCGGGAAAGCGAACGATCCTATCTGAGCCCATAGACTGTCTATCACCTCTCTCGTATTGGACGTGGTTGAGATTGTCCGCCCTAACCAAGCCAGATTAGCTGTTACATCAAAAGGTCTGTTGAAAGATTCCGATGTTCCTGCCAATGGGTCGGGGGTTTCTATCTCAACATCCGGGACCGAGTTCTGTCTACGGGTCCATTGCTCCAATGATTCCCACTGAAAATCTACGCCGGTGTGGTTTGAGTTGATTTGATACGCACCCAAATAGAAACCGTCTACCAGTTCCGCCGTAGCAAATGGGTTAGGATCGTCTTGATCGACGATCCACAGACGAGCGTAACGGCCAATGGCACTCGGAGGTCGAGTGTAGAGTTGACTCTGAATTTGGACATCGTTTCGTGGTAGTTCGCTGGAACCGAACAGACCCCACAGAGTAGCGTAGGTGTCGTCGTCGCCATCAGGGGTTCTGTTGTATTCGGCTACGGTTGTTTCGTTTCCGGCATAAACAATGGCCCGTTGTCTATTCGTCACCCCGGAGGCTTGGAATTTGAACTCTTGTACACCCTGTGAATCCAATTCGAAATCCGTTGCTTGCAGTCGGTAGGCATCTTTTGTGTTCACAAGGTAATCGGGATCACTTTCATCCACGCCCCACGCGATCTTGTCTTGGGCGATCAGGTTTTCAATATCTCGACCAGCTTGCGTAGTTGAATCAACTATCTCTCCGCCTACGCGAATATCTCTGCCGCCATATAGGTGGCTAGTGGTGAGCCCGGACGTGGATAACAGGCCACCTTTGGTCTTGATCCTCTGATCAACCTCCCCACTAAACGAATAAACGGTAGTGTCCCACTGATCCTCTGTTACGGTGGGGAAATCAGACTGAGCGAGTTTGTCATTTACCGCGCTGAGAGCGCCTGAGAGTTTCAGAGAACAGCTTAGGCGTGGGATATAGGGATGGACTAGAATTATAGGCGTTACCACGCCCTTTCGCCAGATCTCATAACCTGCGGCATCAATCGAAACAGGTCGCAGAGCCCGCTCGAATAGGGGTGCGCTGGATTCCTCTCTAGGACCTACGTCCACGAACGTTCCTACTTTGCGTACCTTTGTTTCGTTGTCGCCACGTAACCAAATGTCAAGGAAAACGCCCTCGGTAGTCCAATCCGGCAAATCAGAGGTAAAGGCTGTAAAATCCACAGACCACAATCTGTCCTGAGGTGGTTTGTTTCCGGCACGAGATGCTACCTCCAAAAGAGCTTGCTGTACAGGGTTTACCTCTGCAAGCTCGAAAGGGATAGAGGTTCCCAATCCTGTCCATTCGATTACAAACGCTTTGTTGGACCCATCACTCATTAATATCCTCCTCCATCTTGGTCGAGATCATCCCACTCAGAAAATTCAATTGTCACATCGTAATAACGTGTGTTTCCTCGCTCGCTGTGTGCTCTGTCATCAGAGGTCCAACTGTCCAAGTGTCTGGCCTTGCGATAGCGGAATCCCTCTAGGTAGTCTACGGCAAAGTTGAATTCATCAGGTTTTGGAATTCGATCATAAATCCAGTAAACTCTGTCTTGTGTAGTTGCCTCGGAGAAATTCTCAAACAGATTGTTTGGATTGCTCCTGCGGACGGGTGCTGACTCCCAAATAGGATTAACCCTCCGATGTGCAAACATTTGAGTAACTGGCGTAAACTCTAATCCTAATTCTCGAACAACGTGATCACCCCAGCGAGTAACCACCTTGCGGCCCGAATAGGAGTTGGTCGAGGCTCCTAGGGCTCTCTCGGTGTGCCTGCGATCATCGAATGCTATCACGCCGGGGTTCCACACTCCCCACGGAGAATAGGGCATAGCTAGCCACTTAGTGTCTATGACAGAATTGAACGCCATAGTCTGGTTGTTGGCACCTATCCAATTGCGTGGCTTGTAATTGTCGGTGGCAAGTTCCTCGATGGGACCGACAACATCCAGTTCGTTATTCTGAGGGGTGAAACTAGCGGAGGTGGAATATATCTCCAGACGAGGATCTAGTTTTTGATCGCCGTCAAATGTGTCTGGGCTGCGTCCCTCCCCATAAACCCATCTCACCCAGATATCCATTGTTCCGTATGCGGCTTGCAAAAACGATTCAAGACTAGTAGCAAGTTTCGGAAATAGTGGTTCGCTGGGTTCGCCATCCTCCTGCCAGACAAATTCAACGCCATTGCCAAAGTTCAGGCGCAGGCTTTGGTCGGTTTCAACGGTCCACGCTATCGTCGGTGTTGTGTAGGCTGTGCTTTGAAAATCGCTCATAGTCTTTGTCCCGTCCTCTCGGCGTCCTCGTCCCTCTCGGCCAGTGCTCCATTTAGTTGTCGGGGATCAGCCGATAGGATGCCGTAGTTGTTTACCGTCTGGTTGTTATTGATGGTTCTTTGGTCACTCTCCGCCGTTGGGGTTGGTGGTGCGGCTCCGGCTCCTCCTCCGCCCCCTCCGAGTCTACCACCCATAGCTCTACCGGCAGCACTCTGGATGCCACCTTGAGCGATCTGAATTGGGCCTTGTGGTCTGCCAAAGGCGGAATTCACAACACCTTGCG
>PWRF01000236.1 GCA_003556325.1 Bacteroidales bacterium
AAGAGACTGTCTTGTCAGAAATCGGTTGAATTTGTCATGAGATACGACGATTCCTGCTTTTGAGTAGCAATCTGCTGCTTTCAGACAGGATACATCACAGTAAGCTGCAGCGAGGAAATGTATGTAATCCGTGTTGGTTACCTGATACGTTTTTGACACGCATTATTTTATGCATTACTAATATATCGATATTTTTGTTCAACTATTGAAGTGTGTACGTCCTATATGACAAAGCCATTGAAATCTTTTTACCATGGTTATCATCACTACCTCGGATCATAATGATTCCCAGCAGCTGGCTAAAGGTAGGATTGTGGTGATCCCTGGCGATAGAAGGTATCTGATGTGGAGGAGAATGGTTCTGTTTAGCAGGAGTGATAGGTTTACGAATAATTTTAATAATATAGTCGAATAGGGAGAGGGTGTTACTTTTAAAAACTCTGACGATCACACCTTGTAATCGGTACTGGACTTACTTTAATTCACAGGGTAATAATGACATAACCGTCATCCCTTCCCCTTCACAGATCTAAGCCGTTCCAGGGAGGCTCCAGCACCTGCGAAGCTATATTATACATTAGGAGGAGCCCGAAATGGCAGACAATAATGAGGTACATAATCATTCCGAATGTAAGATCCCCCCCGATGATACGGAACTTATATTATTTCCGTCTCTGCCAGATATCATATCCCTGGAGGATTTAGATATCCCTGAAACAGAAGTGACCGGGTACACCCTTGATATCGGGTATTATACTTCCCCATCAGAGCAACAACTTCGGTTTCTCGCACTAAAGCAAATGATATATAGACAGATCGATGACTTCCAAGCAGAGAGAGGCATCAAGGCTGTCGTGTCGATCGGTGATAAAGAGAAGGTTGGAATAACCCTAGATCCCGACAAACTTTACCTTTTTGATATCACCACACAAATATTAGAAATAAATTATTCACCCGTTGATTCCCATGCACTTGTCGGTAAGATCAATTATCTGCTCAGATCATCAGATACTTGGTTAATCCCGATAAGAACATGGGGGTTGCCGGGAGACTGGAAAAATATAGTGTGTCTTCCTTTCGATATAATATCTTCACGTGAGTCGGAAAATTGGCTTCATTTTGTGAAAGCAATGCATGAATTAATGCATCAAGCGGAGTTCGAGCGTGGACTTAACGAGATCGATGACTTTGATTATACAGCTTACAAGGAAAGCAATACCGCATTTCTGGATCAGACCTTCTACATGATACCATTGATGCTCAAGTACGAAGAGATCTTGATGAATGATAGCATAAATTTCACGCTTTTAGACCAAACATTATATAATTTATTAGATTGTTTCCTCAATATGAGAAGATGGGAAGCTGGGAAAGCTACATCTTTGATAGAAAATATTGCTAAAGAGAAATTCCAGATATGGCTGCCCGATTATGACCAGCTATACGAACTGTTGGGGATTAAAATACGATACAAAGATATCCTGGAACATTATGCAACTGGAGCATGTGGCGAAAGACTGCAGGAGGCAGCAAGATGGATCGCCTGGCGACTTTCGTTTGATGATGAAGAAGAAAGATTGAAACAGGAAGCTCATAGATTCACAGAAATCCACCGCATGAATGAAAAGGAGGCGAAAGAACATATTCAGATGGTTGAAGAACGATTGATTGAGAAGAGAAAGGAATTTGAAGAGATGTTCAACGAGCTATATTATCCTCCTCAGAAGATGATTCCACCTGATGACAGCCCTGATCAGGTCTCAGACCAAGAATATACACCTCTGAAGGATGACGCTCCTGTCTGGTACTCCCACTGGAAGTGCATCAATTGTAAGAAAACATCAAAGACTCCCTGGAATGAGTATCCTGGGGGGCAGTGTCCGCGTGAGAAGGGAGGTGGCAACCATAATTGGCAGTTCCAGAAGAAAACCGATAGATGACGTCCGATCATTTTAGAGAATATCCTCAGGTTGATCCTGGACTATTCTCAAATCTTTTCTAACTTCATTCTTCTTAACCAGAATTCTGAAGACTGGCTCTGAATGTATCCCAGTAGTCGGGTTTGTTGGATGGTGTGGTGTGGGTAATTAACAATAAATCAGGTTTAATGAATTCCTGTAACATTGTGAGGGCTTGTAATGATGAAATCAGGTGACAGGCCACGTCTCCCGGTTAAAACACAGTGGGCATGAAGATGCCATCCGAATTCCTTTGTTTTCGCCGGTTCCTTTTGATCCCCCCTTTATATAGGTGCGACGATCCAAATTGATCCCTCTTTTACCAAAAGTGCCACTTTCCTTTATAAAGGACCGCCTTCTCCGTTATTTCGATAATGATCGGAAAAGGACCGAGACCCAGGTTTTGTACCAGCTCTTGATAGATGAAGACGTCATCATTGGGTTGGAGCCATTCTGTCATATCGACAGGGAGGAGAAGCTGTTGTGTGTGAGGGAAGAACTTCCTGTTATGAAAGTCTGACATAATAATTTATAGTACTATTACATGTCAAACATATTGTTTAAAATTTAATTTTATCTTTCATGTGTCGTGAGTCGTGCGACAGCCTCTATTATGGATATAATTATTATGGGTATAATTATTGTTGGGGGCTTGCCGAGAAGCGACGTATAGTATACTATAACAGTATACTATAACAAAAATCTGGAAAAACTTTTAGTATACTATAAGTTTATCGCCTCCCGGCACAATGGTATCGTAGAGGTACATGATGCGGGAACTATCAAAACTCACAATACTTGAGATCCTTCAGGAATGGAACTACTGGAATCGGGAGTTTGAGACCTATGTGCAACGGCCTGCATACA
>PWRF01000224.1 GCA_003556325.1 Bacteroidales bacterium
GGGCATCCAGCTCTTTGATCCGGTTCACCAGTTCGCCGGCCTCAAAGTTTCTCACCTTGTAACGCCTGATCACTTCCTGGCTGTTGTCACGAATGCGCTGTATATCAATCATGGTATTGTTTTAGGTTTTCAAAAGATCGAAACGTCAAAAGTAGAAAGAATAGAGGCATAAAAAAAATCCTGCCGGGGCAGGATTTATGTTTTTATTGATATATCCCGTCCGGACGGGAACTTGTTGTCCTGAGCTATTCGGCCTTTGTATCTTTTTCGGTGCTGCCCGAATCTTTCTTCTCTGATTTGGCTTCTTTACCGGTATCAGCGTCTGATTTAGCAGCTTCCGTTTTCTTTGCGGCAGCTTTCGCTGTGTCCTCCTTTTTGGCCTCAGCTTTGGCAGGCTCTTCTTTTTTAGCTTCGGCTTTTTTGGCAGGGGCCTTTTTGGCCTCAGCCTTGGCAGGTTCCTCTTTTTTAGCTTCGGCTTTTTTGGCAGGGGCCTTTTTGGCCTCGGCCTTAACAGGCTCTTCTTTTTTAGCTTCGGCCTTCTTGGCAGGGGCCTTTTTGGTCTCTGCCTTTGCGGGCTCTTCTTTTTTAGCTTCGGCCTTCTTGGCAGGGGCCTTTTTGGTCTCAGCCTTGGCAGGCTCTTCTTTTTTGGCTTCGGCTTTTTTAGCAGGGGCCTTTTTGGTCTCGGCCTTTGCCGTTTCCTCTGCCGGAGCCTCGGCAACCGCGGTATCCGTTTCAACAGCTTGTGGTGCAGCTTTTTCTTTTACCGGAGCGGCTTTGGGTTCAGCCACCGTTTCCACCATAGGTTCAACAGAAACGTGTGATTTGTTGCCTGCTTTTTTTGTAAATACCACCTTGCCGTCGACAAGTGCAAAGAGCGTATGATCTTTGCCCATGCCAACATTTTTACCGGGAAAATGGCGGGTGCCGCGTTGTCTTACAATTATGTTTCCTGCAGTAGCCACAGAGCCGCCAAAGATTTTAACGCCCAGCCTCTTGCTTTGCGATTCGCGACCGTTACGTGAGCTACCCACTCCTTTCTTATGTGCCATAGTTCTAAATTTTTGCTGTTACCAATAAAGCTTCTCAGACGGTAATTTCTTCGATCTGTATCTGGGTCATGGGTTGGCGATGACCGTTAAGCTTCTGATAGCCTTTTCTGCGCTTCTTCTTAAAAACCAACACCTTGTCGGCTTTCACATGGTCAAGTATTTTTGCCTTCACCCTGGCGCCTTCAACTACAGGCATGCCCACCTGGATGTTGTCGCCATCGGCAAGCAACATTACCTTGTCAAATTCCAGATCACTGCCCGCCTCGTTTTCCAGCAGGTTCACAAAAAGCTTGTCTTCTTTCTGCACCTTAAACTGCTGGCCACCTATTTCAACAATTGCGTACATTTCTTATAATGAATTAAATGGTTCAATCGAATAATTGGGGTGCAAAGATAAATAAAAATTATGAAGCTACAAGGCTTCAATAAATAAATTTTATGTCTTCAACCTCAGCTCTTTTCCTTCCCTTCGCCTTTGTTTCTTCTTTTGTTGGCCAGATATACCCCAAGCAAAATGAGGGCTATCCAGAGCAGGGAAACCAGCAGGAAGACTTCGCCGTCGGCCACGCCCCACATAATGGAAACCACAGGCATCAGGTAGGTAACGGTTGAGGTAAACAAAGCTGAGGTTTGCCTGATGAGCCAATTATGAATGATCATGGCCAGGGCGGTTCCGACCACCGCCAGGATGGCGATATATCCCAGGCTTTGCCATCCCCGGGGATCGTATGTCAGCACATGGATCATGTCGCTTCCCGCAAAAAGATAGATCAGCGAGGGAATGCCGATAAACATAAAAGCTACGGATGTGATGGTAAGAGCGCTGAACCCGGACAGGTATTGCTTGATCAGGTTCATGTTGGTAGCATAGCAGACCGCCGCTGCTATGGCGAGCATACCGTACCACATGTTGTTAAGCTCACCTCCGTTGGCAACCGTAAGCAAACCGATGGCACCTCCCAGGCCCAGTATAACGCCCAGCACATTGATCCACCGGGTACGTATCCCAAAGAACAAAACACCCAAAACAAGTGTAAACAATGGCGTAAGCGAGTTCAGAACGCCGGCCATATAACTGTCTATCACGGTTTGAGCTATGGCAAACAAAAAAGGTGGAAGGCCGTTGCCAATAATGCCTGCCAGGAGAAAATACATGAGTTTTTTCCGGGGAACCTTTTTCAGATGCCATATCAACAACGGAGATAGTACCAGGAAAGAAATGGCAATGCGAAGGGCGCCGACCTCAAAACTGCTGAATGCATCCAACCCTCTCTTTATCAGGATAAAGGAACTGCCCCATACCAACACCAGCAGTGCCAGCGCAAGCCAGTGAATGCCGCGGGGTCTGAAATCCTGTTGCATAGTGTTCATGTCGGTATGTTCGCAGGTATATGTGTTAAAAATGTGTCAAGCGACTGACTATTGGCCGCAAACCCGCGGCCCGGGCCTGTCAACAGGCTGTTGGTTGCTACGGCCGCGGCAAAGGTAACATAAAATCAATCCTGAAACACCGGTAACAGGCACCGGCTATCTAAAACCCTTTACCTCCCGTGCATCCATAGCCTGAAACCCGGAGGCAGGGCTGTATTCGCAGCTCAAAACCCGGCAGCAAGACGGTATTTACAGTGCAAAACCAGGCAACAGGGCTGTGTTTGCAGCTCAAAACCCGGCAGCAAGACGGTATTTACAGTGCAAAACCAGGCAACAGGGCTGTGTTTGCAGCTCAAAACCCGGCAGCGGGGCTGCAAAGAAATCAAAGATTTCTTATATTTGATA
>PWRF01000285.1 GCA_003556325.1 Bacteroidales bacterium
GCCGGAAACACCAGCATGGGGGCCGACGGGTGGAACACGGTATGGGAAACGCAGTTGTACCCCACTTCGAGGCCCGTTTCGGCTTCTAGCAACGTAACGCAGATCACGTATTCACCGCCCGGCATGTTGTTGGTTTGTATGACATAGTCTTCGATTACCGGGTCGACATACTCCACTTCCACCGGCTCAAAGGCTGTATAGTCCGGAACCGAAACACCGGGGGGAAGAGAAAAAACCGACGATGTTCCGCTGAAGACCAGCTCCTGGTCCCATTCTCCAACGGTAACCATCATCGTCACATGCAGGGTGTTGGGTGTGACGTTGTTAAACGAGATGATCTCCATGACATCTTCCGGGTTTAACGTGCCGGGAGGGGGCAGGTTCATTTGTATTGTGACCTGTTGACCGGCGGCGCCGCTGGGTGCAAGCATCCAGGTAAGGATTGCCAGCACAAGCAACAACGACCGCAAGGGTCTTTTCGCAGCACAAACAGTATAATCGCCCCTGTCTGCCGGTTTTGTTTTGGCACCGTGCATGCAGCGCGGGCTGGCATGCTGTGCATAACGGGTGCGTTGACGGTTGGTTTTCATGTTTTTTTGCTTTATGTTGAAATCAAAAATTTTTTAAAGAACGAAAAGACAAAAGGACAAAATGTTGAAAAGTCTAAAAGGCCGATACTTGCAGTAGCTTGATGGCAAACCCTCAAGCCCCTAAATTCCCTCAAGTCTCTTACTTCCCTTATGTCTCTGAAGTCTCTCATGTCTCCCAACAAACATCCCCTTTATATCAATCAGCCGTGTGGCGAACCTCCTGTCTTCTTTCCCGCATACCAGGTGTTGGATGGATCCGGCACATAAACAGACCATGCATAAGACCAGCATCCGTCATGTAAGCAGGATTGTTTTCAAAATTTACTTTGTTGTATGTTCTATGACATTACAGTTGCCAATTAAATTCAACACTTAAAGCAAATTAAAACACTTGTTTAATTAAAACATACAACCCCCTGGATATGTTTTTTACACAACAAACTCAATGTTGTTTGCAGCACAAACAGGGCGTTTGGAGACAAATGGCCAAACAGTGAATATTATCTTTACCTATGGTACGATTTGCTGAAGATTTTACCCCGCCAGGAGCACTGAAAAAACCAGACCGGACCAGGGCCTGATCAATGCACCCGATACACACAAGTGTCTATTGTCCCCAGCTTCATCGGCTTTCGTTCATGAATTGCTCAACTCCATCTTTTAACGCGGATTCAACCTCCTCCGGCCTGGTTATTGAGGTGATATCATCCAGAACGTTGTCCATTGTTTGCTTGAAAAAAGCGGACAAATGACCGTATTTATTCTTGTTTGAATAATTCATATTATAAAAAACATCGATATCTGTACCATCAGGACATTCACAGATGGCCACAGCAAAAGTAACTGTAAAGCTGTCCATCGAAGCTTTGGCATGACCGTTGCCTGAGGCCTTGCCTCCGGTTTTGCCTTCCGAATCACTCTCTGCTTGCAGTCTGCTTGGGTGAGTGTCTGATACGATCACCTCAGAGATGTATCTTCCTCCCCCGCTTATGGTCTCTGAGCCGTCTTCCAGACCCTCACGCTCATATGTTACGTAACTACGTGATAGGGCAGTGCCCTGGCTTCCGCCAACCGTGTGGGTGATGCGGCCCTCCGCAAGAGCATATCCGGATGCAGCATTAATCTTATTCATATCCAGATCGGGGATGTTGTCAAGAATGGCTTCAAAGGGTGGTTTTTCCATTTGTTCCAGCAGATCTTCAATGCTGTCTAACTTTTCGCCAAGGTTAATGCCCAAAAATTCGCCCAGGCTTTCGATCAGCTCCTCTTTCACCCTCTCAAGCACTTCGTTTTCAGGGTTCTCCTGGTATTCGTTCAGCAACCAATCGATGATTTCCAGGCCATCGATAACCTCATCGCCAAGATTTTCTTCGATGTAGTCTTTAGCAATATCCCGGATCTTTTCTTCAATTTCATCGAACCATTCATCAATCTTTTTTTTAGCTTCTTCTTTGGCTCGGTCCAGAAGAAAGGATCTGAGAGTATTGACACTTCCGCGGGCAATGCCCAGCAGGTAGTCCACCGCAACGTTGCCTATAAGTGCGATTGGCCTGAGCACCTCCACATGGTCGGCTACCGGGTCAAATGCGTACGAATAGGTTTCGATGCGGCTGGCTTTAACAATCGCCACAAAAGTTTCACAATCCTCACTCTGCGCTGTCACTGTCAAGGTGCTGTTGCCGTCTACTGTGGCTTCCAGGTCTTCCGTCGCCGTGATAAACCGGCTGGTCTGGCCAGGTCGTGTCATCAAAGCCCAGGCATATGCATTAGCCTGTCCGCCAACCACATCGGGCACCCAGAAGGCCTGCGCAGACAAAGGTGTGTCAGGCACTCCAAATTCCTCATCGTAATCTTGTCCGGTGGCAAGAGTCTTTACAAAGTTTTCAAGCCCACGCATACTCTGCCTTTCAATACTATCTCTATCTGCAACGTCCTCCCAGCGTGTTGAAAGATCGAAGTCAAAATCAGGATCGTCAGATTCGAAAATCATATTAGTGATGCAATCAATATCATCTTCCGGGTCATCTTCAGGTTCATCCAGGGGTGGATCGCTGGAACTAAAGAGCAAAGGAGGCGAGCTTGCAACGACCAATACCTCGTCCGGCAGCGGATAATCGCCAGGCAGCACGGGGGGCACTGTAACCACACCGTCAGCGTCGATGGGAAGCGTAATGATGTCCGCATCAAAATCGACGGGCTCCACGATGGTCACTTCTGGGGGTACAATATAGTCC
>PWRF01000261.1 GCA_003556325.1 Bacteroidales bacterium
ATCGATCTCATTGCTCATCTCATCGAGCATCCTGCGCCAATCCCGGTATTTTTTAGCTTTCGGGAAATGGTCGAAACAGCCTTTGGCATATCGCCAGTCGACATCACAAAGTGCCACCACGTTTTCGCTTTCCATCTGGCGCAACAGCCTGAATCCGACACCACCAACTCCCACGCCGGCGATGTTGAGCTTATCACTGGGAGCCCGGTAACCGAAACCACTGACCACGGTGCTGGGCAAAATCGTGAGACCGGCCGTAGCCAATGCCGTATTGGCCATAAATTTTCTTCTTGACATAAGGTTATCCATGATTCGTTGTTTTGGTTAATAGTAAGTTCCCTCCAAATTGCCAATCTTTTCTAAAAAAAAAGACTGCAGAGATATGACGTGGCCTCCACGCGGAAGATTTGATAATCAGGGGGATATATTACCCGATGGAGGCTAACTTGTATTATTCATGCATGTTAAACAAAGATAAACCAGTTTGTTAAAAAAAAGCATGCGGTGGCAATGTTTTTTTTCAGATGATGACCACGGAAGTCATGATGTGACAATTTGTTTTTTGTCTGCATCCCAGAATACTTTTTGACCTTTTCGGTAGGACACGGTTCCCATATGAGCCGTAATGGCCTCTTCCACTCCTTCCTGGATCCCGCAACTTACCTCGCTGCCATTCCTGATGGCATCAATCCATTCTTTGATGTGCAGATGGGCGGTATCCACCTGCCGGCCACCTCTGTAGGTAAAAAGCAGTCCCCTGCTGGCAAAGTATTGTTGTGTGGCGGAGGTGATCGCATCGATGTCGCTTTCGCCCGGGATGTGGGTTACCATGGGCCTTTCCGTGGGAATCACGCCATCATCTATGGCTTCCTTGTATTTTATTGAATCCCTGTCGGCATACACCACAAGATCCTGGTCCAGCTCCATGAACCCGTCATTACCAAAAAAAGATTTCTTTCTGTTTCTGCTGTTTGCCAATGTTGCGCTGTACAGCAGGTTCAGATCCAGTTTTTTATACTCGAAACTGACATGCATCACATCGGGCACTGTACGTCCATCCTTGAAAAAGTAGATGCCTCCGGTGGCTGCCGCCGAATCGGGAATACCCAGATGCATCACCTGGTTGATCGCATCATACTCGTGCGTAAACAGATCCCCGGTTAGCCCCGTGCTGTAATCCCACCAGCAGCGCCAGCGGTAAAACCGCTCTGCACTGAATGGATGCGGTGGTGCACTGCCCAGGAATCTTTGCCAATCCACTGTATGCGGGTTGGCCCTGGGGTCGATGTCATACACCCACGCTCCTTCGGGCGAGTTCCGGTTGGTAAACGTTTCGATCAGGGTAATTTTACCGAGAATGTTTTTGCGAATGACTTCTTTGGCCCTTTCATGGCTTTCAATTTGCCGGTTTTGGTGTCCCACCTGGAAAACCACATCGTTTTCCCTGACGGCTTCTTCCATTGCAAGGGTCTCCTCTACGGTGAGGCTCATGGGCTTTTCAAGATAGATGTGCTTGCCGGCCTTGGCCGCATCAATGACCATTTGTGCGTGCCAGTGATCCGGCGTGGCGATGATCACCGCATCAATGTCCCTGGCTTTGAGCAGGTCCCTGTAATCCTTATAGATTTTTGCAGGACTGCCTTTTTTGCCATCTTTCCCGTTTCGGTAAATGTTTGCAGAGGCATCCAGGGCCTTTTGCTGGTGAACGGTAAAGACGTCACATACGCCATTGACACAAATGTTCAGGTCTTCCTGACCCATAAAAATGTCCAGACGGTTATCCTGTCTGTTGATCCTTTTTTCTTTTACCCATTCATCCATTAAAGATGGGTGAATGAATCCGGCGGAGCGCATCAGGTCGATGCCTCTGCTGCCGGTGCCAATGACGCCAATACCCAGGACCGACTCACCTTCTTTGCGTACAGGAGGAGCATAAACCGGCTGATCTTCCCTGGTGCCCAGACTTAAGGTTTGAAGCAGCTTGTTGTGTTTATAATGTTCAAACTGTTTTTTTCGAAAAGCACCATAAAACAAAGCACCGGCAAATGGCAGGGTTGCAAGGCTCTTTAACACCTCCCTGCGCCTGGGGTCTTTAGGGGAAGTGGATCTTTTCTTTTCCGGGATGTTATTTTTTTCTTCGTTCATTTTTAAAATTCTGAATTAACCGGTCAACACCTATAATATGTCCTGTGGGAAATACCAGCAATACCGAAACGGCAAGCATCTCTATGAGGTTTTTGTTTATCCACAGGTAATCGCCTTCACCCGGGAACAGGTATTCGGCAGTTATCAGGGGTGGGTGAGCTGCATAATAAAACAGCAGCAGCAATATGGCTGCCATTTTCGCATAACGCGACAGCAGCCCTATGATCATGGAGAACCCAACAAGGGTCAAACCATAAATGTTGAGAGCGTCAACTACCCTTAGTACGCCGGGGTTGGATGCCAGGTCATGAAAAAAGCCGGAAAAAGGCCCCTGGGAGTCCATCAGGTACCCGTAAGAGCTCCAGCCCGATTGAAATATTTTGGCAAGGCCTTCATACATTAGATGCCATCCGATGGCAACTCGCAAGGCGACCAACAATATCAGCCTTGGGCGGGTGTATTCTGTGCGCGCGTTCATTAACAATGATCAGATTAAAAGTAACTATTCCTTGTTTTTAATGTGCTCCAGTTCTTTGAGCGCCGTCCAGGCCATAAGGCCCATGCCTGTCTCCAGGGCGCTTTCATCGATATCGAAAGTAGAGGTATGCTGGTTGGAGGTGATGCCCTGTTCCACGTTGCGGATGCCGAGGCGGTAGAAGCAGGTGTCGAAGC
>PWRF01000187.1 GCA_003556325.1 Bacteroidales bacterium
ACGCAACCAAAGAAACGTTCACGGTTGAACTCGAAGGCACAGGCTTTATCCGTCCCCCAGGATCCACTTGCGAGAACCCATACGTAATTGACCTGCCCCTGGTTGATTATCAGGACAACACTTTTGCCTACGGGAATGATTACCAAAGTTCCTGGATTGACCCACCAAGCGATTTTCTTAACGGGCATGACTTTGTGATCCGGTTTACACTTGACAGACCGGCATTGCTTACCGGAAGCGTTGAGGGCCCTTGGACAGGCCTGATTATTCTCCAGGATTGCCCGGATCAGGAAGACCCGGCTGAACGCTTAGGCTTGGCAATAGGCAATTTTGGGGGCACCATAAACAACTTGTTACTGGAAGCCGGCACCTATTTTGCGATCGTTTCCACCTGGCCTACCCCGGATTATACCGACTTTACCCTTAACCTCTCTGCTGAACTGCTGTATGTGATGTCTTTCACCATAACGGATGAAGCAACAGGGGGGGCGGTTGAAGATGCTGAGATAGCCGTTGACGGCATCGGAATGGAGCTTACCGACGCCGATGGGTTGGCTGCCTTTCTGCTGCCTGACGGCGAATACGACGTTACCATCACTGCGGATGGGTTTTTGCAATACGCAGGAAGTGTTACAGTGGATGGCGATGATGTGGATGTGGATGCCATTGCTATGAAGCCCTTGTACCAGGTTGGCTTTGAGGTCCAGAATGCCGACGAGTCTCCGCTGATGGATGTGGAGCTTGCCATTGAAGGCTATTACCAGGGGTACGATGATGCTCCTGTCGCATTCAGCCAGTTGCTGCATACCGGTGCAGACGGCCAGGCCGATGTCTTGTTACCCGACGGATCCTATTCGTACACGGCATCACTTATCGGGTATCTTGATGAGTCCGATACATTTGTGGTGGAGGGAGACGAAGAGATGATCGGGGTTACCCTGAACCAGGCTCCGCCAACCCTGGCTGTAGATCCCGAAGCGCATGACTTTGGAGGGGTTTTGATTGGTCAGGAAAGCGCACCTCAAACATTCAGGCTATTTAATTCTGGCAGCGGTATTCTAACAATCGATGGCGTGGAACTGGGTGGAAATGATCAAGCAATGTTTATCCTAACTGATGAAAACGAATATCCCGAAGAACTCGAAACGGGTCAAGAAATAACGATCTCAGTTGTTTTTTCGCCCGATTCTGAAGGGGAGAAAAATGCTGAATTATTGATTGCAACCGGTAACAGTGAAAAAGAAGCTTTTGTCATACCATTAGTGGGAGAAGGGATAGATCCGACCATTACCGAATTTCCATGGCTTGAAGATTTCACAGGCGAAGGATTTCCTCCATTAGGATGGAGCATTGTCAACGCACAAGGATCCAGTAGTACCTGGTATTTATACACTTATTATGGTTATCCTACAAGTGCAGGCCATGAATGGGGCTCGTTTGGTGAAGCCCAGGAAGGATGGCTGATTACTCCGCCCGTGGCCATACCCGCAGGAGGAGAATTCGAACTCGCATTTTCCTCGCTTGTTTATTATCCCGAGGACTATGGCAAAAACAGCGTGCTTATTAGCACCGGCAGCAGCGACCCTGCCGATGAAGGTTTTGTTGAAGTCTGGACCCCGGAGTCGGTCGAAGAGGAATGGGTGGAAACGGTTATATCGCTCGATGATTATGGAGGACAAACGATTTACATTGCGTTTCTTTACGAAGGGACGTATGCCCATGGCTGGTATGTGGATTATGTTGGCATCAGTGCCCTTCATACCACCCACACTATTTGGTTGGGTACGGCAGGCAGCGACTGGCACAGTGCCGGCAACTGGTCGGATGACGTGCCAGGATCAGGAGATGATGCCATAATTCCCTCAGGAACAACCCATTATCCTACAATAAGTGCTGGGGCCGAGGTAAATGACCTAACGATTGAAAGCGGTGCCAGCCTTCTGGATAACGGCCACCTCACCATCCACGGCGATTTCATTATGGAACGTGAGATCGACGACGTCGGGCTTGCCTGGCATTTCCTCTCCGCACCCGTTAGCGGGATGACCATCATCGGGTCGGATTTTGTGCCTGAAGATGAACCCTTGCCGGGCAATTTCGACTTTTATTACTTCGATGAGTCGTCTGCTTTACCGTGGATCAATATCAGGGGTCACGGCGGTACCCCGAATGAAGATTTTGATGAATTTTTTGTTCCGGGCAAAGGCTATCTTGTAGCCTATGATCATGACTACGGAATCACAACGTTTCAGTTTACCGGCACGATGCAAACCGGCGATATTGAATACACGCTGGCATGCACTGCCGAAGAGGTCTGGTCGGGCTGGAACCTGCTGGGTAATCCCTATCCTTCGGCTATTGAGTGGCATAATGATTATGCAACCCAATTTCAGCAGAATGCGGTAGCAATATACAATCCCAATAAAGACGGTGGTGCAGGATATGTTGACATTGAGCACGGAGCCATCATTCCGGCAAACCAGGGATTTTTTGCCCTGGTTGAAGATACGGAAGATGGCGAAGACTTTCCCTTCACCAACGCCATGCGCGCACACGGAGGCGATTTTATGAAGAAAGATGCCCCTGCAGTTGATCAGCTTACACTGCGTCTGGCATCCAATGCATACTGGGATGAAACCACTGTCCGCATCCGCGGCGGCAGTGAGTTCAGCCGCGACAGGCAGGATGCAGCCAAGCTTTTCAGCCTGAATGCAGATGTCCCCCAGCTGTATAGCAAATCATCCGACCAGGTTGCGCTTTCCATCAACTCCATTCCCAAAATTGACCAAG
>PWRF01000262.1 GCA_003556325.1 Bacteroidales bacterium
GGTAATCCCATCGTTCTGCGCATGCAGGCCTGCGAGGGCCAACAAGAACAACAATACAGTCAACGTCTTTTTCATGTTCGTAAAGTTTTGGTTTAGGTGAATGGTGATCCGGATATGCTTTCTCATATCCGGATTCAGTAGCAATAATTTGTTAAAGGATGATAACCAAAAGTAGGGATGAAATCTATACAGTGCGAATTTCCTGCATGGACAAAACATAGACAATTTTTTTGGGCATCATCCCACAGGCCTTAAAAAACAAGCAATGCAGGATGTCTATTCTATGTCTATGCCCGAAGCCGGGTTACAACAGGAAAAAGCAAGCGATTTTCCCAATGCGAGTGCAAATAGTTTGCGGCTGGATGTGATCTTTATAAACGAAGGAAAGTATTATAAACAGAATATATTACAGGAGCGTCTGTTGCTGCTCAGGATCTGAAGGGTCAGGGTTTGGCCACTGGCGGAACAGCATAATAAAAAAGCAGTTACGCTGGCTTTACATTGTAACTGCTTTGTTCTGTTAAAAGTACCGGGGCCATCGATGATCCCGGGGGTCGGAAATCTGGAACTCGTAGCGCAGCATCACTTCGTGGCTTCCAAAGTTAAAACTCGGCACCCGGTTCAAAATGGCCCAGTCGAATGAATAGCCAAAGGTAAGGTTGCTTGAGAGGTCGATGCCTATGTTAAAGCCCATGGCATCCTGCAGGCGTACCATGGCACCAGCCGAAAACCTCTCAAAGAGAACCAGCCTGGCGCTCAGGTCTACCTCCGGGGTTGTGCCTGGCAGGTATCTGACATAGGTACTTGGCATTACAAAGATCTCAGGTCCCAGGTGAAATACGGCACCCGCAGTCAGGTAATAATTCCTGTCAATTAACGCAGGCCTTGCACCGCCAAACATCGTGTTGTCGAAATAGTTCACTTCAAGAAGCTTTGGAATAGAGAGTCCGACAAACAGGTCTTCCATCCGGTAGATCACGCCAAAGCCAAAATTGGGCAGCCACATGCTCAGGATGTCCGAAGCAAAGGCCGGGTCTGCCGGGTCGTCAATTATCAGTGAAGTAAGTGGCAGATCAAAAAAGCTGATTCCCGCCTTCAGACCAAAGGTGAGCGTACTCTCAGGTGTAAGGTCGACACGATAGGAGTAATCCCCGTAAATTGAAGTTGTTCTTTCCGGTCCAACCGTCTCGGTCCTGAAAGATAAGCCCACACCGATATGGTCACTTCTTGTGGGTGAATGCAGGTTCAGGCTGTGTGTCATGGGTGCCCTGTCAAATACCACGGTCCAGTGCGACCGGTTCAACGATATGACGGACAAAGAATGCCTGCTTCCTGCATATGCCGGGTTGATCTCCAGCATATTGTCAAGATACTGGGCATACATAGGTTCCCGCTGAGCCATGGTCGCATGTATGCTTCCGAGAAAAAACAGTACGAGAAGAAACAGATGCCTTTTCATGATTTCATTTATTTAGTGTCTGATTATCTTGTCAGATAGATGAAGCTTCTGATAGGCTCTTCGCCTCTTTCAAGCTTCAGCACATAATAATAGGTGCCGACAGGCAAATCCCTGTTGTTCATATCCTTGCCGTCCCACTTGTTTTCGTAAGGATCCTGTTCGAACACCAATGTACCCCACCGGTCATAAATTTTTATGGAGCTGTTGGGATACTTGTCCAGCAACCCGCCGATCACAAAGTAGTCATTGAAACCGCTGTTGTTGGGAGAGAAAGCTTCGGGGATGAACAACTCGTGCGCCGCTTCTATGAAGATATCAGCGCTTGTCCTCGTGTTGCTGTCGTCAGGATCATCGGTGAAGCTGTTAACGATGGCAACGTTTGTCAGCCTGGTGCCCCCTGCCACTTCCCTGCTTACCCTGAGCGTTGTGATAAGCTCAATGGATTCTCCATCAGGAAGGTCTCCCAGTGACCAGATGATGCTGTGGTCATAATTGATGTAGTGGCCATTGTGGCTGGCGCTGACAAACGTCAATCCTTCGGGAAGCTCATCTACAATAGTGATATCCCTTGCATAACTCGGTCCAACATTATTCACCCTGATGGTGTATTCCACAAGGTCCGCTCCCTGCGCTATGGGCTTATGAGGATACTTATGGATGGCCAGATCGGCCAGTGTCCGCACTCTAACCGATACGGTATCGTGGTTGTTGCCGTAGTCCGGGTCATTTGTTGCTGAGAGCACCCATGCGGGCAGGGAAGCTAAGGTGTTCTGTTCTATATAGCTGGGCACGCCTACCTCGACCTGGATATCTATCTCATCGTGTGCCTCCAGCGAGGGAATAGTCCATTTTAGTTCGTTGTCTGTTTTAGCCATATCCGGATTTGAGCCGGCATAATCCAGCATGTCCGGGAACAGGCTCATGATCTCTACTTTTTGGGCATCGCTTGGCCCTTTGTTCAATACAGTGATTACGTATTCGAAATTCAGGCCTGCTATAGGCAGGTTATCGCTTACTGCATTTACCAGGGCAAGATCGGCGATCGTTTTAACTTGATTGGTCTTTTCGGCCACATTGTTGGACATGTCCGGATCATAAGTCTGGCTTGAAATTGTAGCTGTTTGCCGGATGCTGTCAAGGGCACTGCTGCTTACACGAGAATGCAGGTTGAATGTGATGCTGTCGCCATAGGCCAGGTATTCAATCTCAAGAGGATTGTCAAATGATGTGCCCGGCAAGCCCGCTGAATAATCCGTGTATTCGATATAGTCGCTGAACTGAATGTCGAGTTCGGAATTTACCGCACTGCTGGGGCCAAGGTTATA
>PWRF01000333.1 GCA_003556325.1 Bacteroidales bacterium
GGTTAATAAGCATTCGAGCCGACTCCTTGCCCATATCATAGCCTCTTTGCTCAACAGTCGTTAACATGGGGCGCACCATCGAAGCGATGGGATCATCACCAAATCCAACTACTGCAATATCCCCGGGCACATCATATCCATGATCCTGCAGCATGCGTATTACAGCAACGGCCGTAAAATCATTAACACAAAAGATCCCATCAATCTTTCCTGCCATTCCCAGGATCTTTTTTTCCCGGCTTTTCACTTTAGCGGGCGTGTCACAGCGGATCACAAGCTCGTCCTGAAACTCAAGCTGATGATCTCTTAGAGCGCGGATATATCCTTCCTGGCGTTCGCGGCCTACGCATAAGTGCTGCGGGCCGGCGAGATGCAGGATGCGCCTGCATCCACGTTTTAACAGGTGCGTAACCACCATACGGGCTCCCTCGAAATCGTTGGTCAGCACCTGGTCTGTTGTAAGGTCGTTACAGGTGCGATCCATTAACACCAAAGGAACACCCTGCTCTACAAGATCTGCAAAGTGCTTATGATCCAGCGTGCTTTTGCTGATAGAAGCCAGCATTCCGTCTACGCAATGATCCATGAGGGCCTGCACATTGATCACTTCGCGCAGGTAGTCTTCGTTCGACTGGCAGATCATTACCCTGTAACCTTTGCCATAGGCAAGGTCCTCTATGCCACTGATGATAGAGGAAAAGAAATGATGGACAATCTCAGGCACCACAACGCCGATCGTCATGGATCGCTGATGCTTTAACCCCAGCGCGAGCACGTTAGGCCGGTAATGTACCTTCCGCGCATACTCCTGCACTTTCTTACAGGTGGCATCGCTGATGTCGGGATGATTCTTGAGCGCCCTTGAAACTGTTGAAACTGAAACATTAAGCGCATCTGCAATATCCCGGATAGAAGCCTTGGTAGATTTCATAATAAATGATGTCAAAAAGTCAAAAAGTCGAATTGTCCGGGGTTGCTGCAACAGGCGGTTGCTTCTCCGGACCCATAGTTTAAAGATAACAAAAGTAAATGTATAATGGAAATCTTTGAGCAGAATCTGAATAAAACCATTTCCAGGTTTATTTGTTACCCTTTTTTGCAGAGGCATGTTGTTGCAAACCTTTCCGCAAACGTTTGCGCGCAAAACACTTGGAAAAAACTGATAATCAACATTAAGAAACGCCGGAATGCCAAAAAATTTCTTAAATTTGTAGGCTACGTACAAAAACAATTCTAATCACAAACATGCTAGAAATATGAGAAAACTATTCAAACACATTTTGCCAATGCTGGCGATGCTGTTTTTCAGTGTTGCAGCATTCGGGCAGCAAGGAACGGTGACCGGGGTTGTCAGCGACGCCGAGACCGGCGAGACCTTACCCGGTGCAAACGTAGTGATCCGGGGTACCACAACAGGTACCGTAACCGATATTGATGGTCAGTACGTACTCCAGGTTCCTGCCGATGTAGAGATTACGCTGGTGGGAACATTTATTGGCTACGATCCTACAGTGCATACCATCACTGTAGGAGAGGGAGAAACAATGACACTCGACTTTCTGATGGTTCCTGATGTGGAGACCCTGGAAGAGTTTGTGATCATTGGCTACGGTATACAGCGCAGGGAAGACGCCACGGGGTCAGTAGCCACAGTGGGCGAACGTGATTTCAACATGGGAAATATCACCACGCCAGCCGAGCTGCTTCGTGGTCGTATGCCCGGTGTTCAGATCACATCTGCCGGCGGTGCTCCCGGTAGCGGCGAACAAATCCGTATCCGCGGCGGCTCCTCGCTGCGTGCCGACAACGACCCGCTCATCGTCATCGACGGGGTGCCGATTGAAAGCGAAGGGGTGCCCGGGCTGAGAAACCCGCTATCCACCATCAACCCTAATGACATTGAGTCTTTCACCGTGCTGAAAGACGCTTCGGCCACTGCTATATACGGCTCAAGGGCGTCAAACGGTGTGATCCTCATCACCACAAAACAGGGTAAGCGCGACATGCCTCTGCAATTGCAGTATACCGGGTCGTTCTCGCTTTCTTCCAACATCCGGACGGTAGATGTGCTTGGCGCTGACCAGTACCGCAGCATCATGGAAGACCGCTACGGCGACAGGCCAGCCGTCATGAACATGATAGGTGGAGCAAGCACCGACTGGCAAAGCCAAATTTTCAGGGATGCGATCGCCCATGACCACAGCTTCAGCGCATCAGGCGCATACCGCGATATTCCCTATCGCATAGCCATCGGCTTCAAGGAAGAGGAAGGCGTTCTGGAGAGAGACCACCTGCAACGCGCATCCATGTCGCTCAACCTGAACCCCATCCTCCTTGACGAGCACCTGCGTGTTGATCTCAGGGTTCGCGGTGTGAACATCGAGAACCAGTTTGCCAACGAGGGAGCTATCGGAGCTGCAGTTGCTTTTGACCCCACACAACCCGTTATGAGTGAGGAACATGAAAAGTTCGGAGGCTATTTCACATGGGAAAGCGACGGCACACCCAAGGGTGTCGCCACCGACAACCCGGTAGCTATGCTGGACCTTACAAACAACGAGTCTACGGTAAACCGTCTCATCAGCAACGCCCAGCTCGACTACAGGCTGCACTGGCTGCCGGAACTGAGAGCAAACCTGAACGTGGCCTATGACTACTCCAGCTCCGAGGGGACCAATTTCACCCCCGACTACGCTGCATGGGCTTACGTGTCCGGCGGATCGATAGGAGAATACGACCAGGAGAGGTCAAACAGCCTTATCGACTTTTA
>PWRF01000046.1 GCA_003556325.1 Bacteroidales bacterium
CAATTCCTTAAACAGGGACTCCACCTCGTCCATGCTCATCTCCAGGCCTTCCTGGAAGGCGCGCTCCTTGTAGGTGGGGTAGTTTGGCGACCATCTGTCGGCCTGTTTGTGTGCGTGGAAGTTGTTTAGCAAATGCTGATAACGTGTCAGGGGTTCGCCCTTAGCCTCAATTTCTTTCCCGTCGCGGAACACCGCATTAGTGTATGGATTCCAGGTCAGCTCCTCGTTGTTGATCATTTCTCCCGGGATGCTCTGGTCAATGATGCGCTGCATCACCTGGTAGATCATCTGTTGTTTTTCGAGGCCTCCGGGTGTTCCGTCGTAGTTGGCCTTCAGCTCGTCGCGCAGCCCCCAGTGCGATATCAGCCGCAGGTTTTCCGGGAAAATGTGCTTGCCTTCACCGTTGACCAGCTGTGCCATCACAATGTTGTATTCGGAGATGTATGTGTCGGCTTCGGTGCCCACGCGGGATATGTGCTGGTTGACATCGGCCGGCACGCGCGATGTGAAAACATCGCCCATGCGGGCATAAGCCCACTCTTTTCTGCTCCAGCTGCTGCCTTTTTCGTTTTTTTCTTCGAGGGTAAAGAAGGGGAAATTCAGGATGGTGAGAAAGGCAATTTTGTTCTTATAGAGATCTTCGGCCAGGTGGGCGCCGGGTGCAAAGCCGCCAAACATCACATCTATGGGTTTTATCGGGCCCAGGTCGAGGTGAAGGGGCTTGTTAAGCTCCAGCATCATCTGGTTGAAATGGCCCCAGATGTATTGGTAATTGCGCGACAAAGTATTAAAAAGCCCTTCCCGGGCCTCGTCTCCCGCATGATAGTTTTCCCTGCAAAATGCTGCAAACTCTTCCGGTGTGCCGTCCTCATCGCGCCAAAGCGCTGCAGACTGCTGCACACCACGGGATATCATGGCGCTATGGTCCTTGCCGTGCTTTTCAATCAGTTCCTTGCTTACCGCCTCCATGGTAGCTTGTGGTAGTGTACTCATTTGTTTCTCCTTTTTCGGGCCACCTGCCGGATATCCTCTGATAACCGGCATCACAGCCCCCGTTACTATTTTTTTTGTTTGTTTTTGTCTGTTTGTTTTTTTCAAGTAACAGGTTATCAGATGTTAGTGTTTTGTCACCAGGACTGCTATTGGCTTTTAGCTTTTGGCTTTTTTGCCAATAGCCAATAGCTAATAGCCAAAAGCCTTCTTAGCTAGCTGCCCACTGCCCATTTTCCAAATTAACCCTCTGTAAACAAACAATAAAGGCCTGAACTTGTTTTACTTTTCGAAGATAAACCCTATATTTGCAGATACCGGGAACTTTTTTGGTTCTTGGAAACAAATTTACGTCGAATCATAAAAACAAAAGCTATGTCTGATTATCACGAACCAGTAGATGAACTATCAGAAGAGGCGCGTAATTTTTCGCGTGCACTGAAGAGTTTAAAGGAAGAAATCGAGGCGGTTGACTGGTACCACCAGCGTGTGGTCACAACGAAAGACAAAGACCTTGCCGCGATTATGGCGCACAACCGTGACGAAGAGATCGAACACGCGTGCATGTCGCTGGAATGGCTCAGGCGCAACATGCCTGTTTGGGATGAGGAGCTTCGCAACTGGTTGTTCAAGGAAGGAGACATCATGGGTGGCCATGGCCACGACCATGACGACGACGATCACGGCGACGGCGGCGGCGCATCCGACTCACTGGGTATTGGTAAGATCGACAAGTGATCCGGACCCGGGATTGCTTTTGCGGTTCTTGCTAACTGCCCTGTTTTCAGTAAAGTTTAAATCCAAAAACGAATAAGGAGGACAACATGGATATTTTAAGAAAATCAATGGCTCCCATTTCTGAAGAAGCATGGGAAGAAATAAATGACACAGCGAAAGAAGTGCTTACCGCAGACCTCTCCGGGCGTAAGTTCCTGGATGTGGAGGGCCCTAAAGGATGGGGCTACGCTGCGCTGAACACCGGGCGCCTTCACGTGCCCGCCAACCAGAAAGGACCCGTGAAATTTGGCACACACCAGGTATTGCCCCTGGTAGAGGCCCGGGTTCCATTTAAACTGAATATCTGGGAGCTCGATAACATCGTGCGCGGTGCCGAAGACATCGACCTGGAGGCCATGGAAGATGCAGCGCGTGAAATCGCAAAGTTCGAGGAAAAAGCCATCTATGAAGGCTTTAAACAAGCTAACATTGCGGGGTTGAAAGACAGCTCCGATTACGACCCCATCCCATTTCCGGATGCCACGGAAGACATTCTCGATGCCGTCTCCCTTGGAGTCAGCAAGATGAAGACTGCCGCCATCGAAGGGCCATACACCCTGGTGCTGAACACCGAGCGCTGGCAAAAGGTGAATTCCTTCATCCGGGGTTATCCGCTTCGCCGCCAGCTTGAAAACCTGTTGGGCGGAAGCATCATCCTGGCACCCAATGTGAAAGAAGCTTTCCTCGTTTCTGAGCGCGGCGGCGACTTCCGCCTGGTACTCGGCCAGGATCTCTCTATAGGATACGAAGCACACAATAATAAGACCGTTGAATTGTATTTCACAGAGTCGTTCACCTTCCAGGTGATTGACCCTGCAGCGGTCGTTGTGTTGAAGTAGGCGGTTTTCAGCCGTTTGCTCTGCACGTTTCTGGTTACTCTGGGCATTTTACTGAAAAGGGCTTCTCCATTTTGGAGGGGCCTTTTTTCATGTTGCATGGTTTTTGCAGACGAAGAAGTCAGGAATGTACGTTATTAGAATGAATGATGCGGGCC
>PWRF01000052.1 GCA_003556325.1 Bacteroidales bacterium
AGCCATGGCCCAAGAACTCACATTTACCTCCGGACCCGCAGCACCGATGGCTTTCCGACCGGCGGGTGACATCGCGGCACGGGCGGAATTCCAGCTTGACAATGCGGGGGGATCCGATCGCTGGATCTGCGTGGAAATGACCGGTAGCGCTCGCGTTGCAAGGGAGGCGTGCGAATGATCACGAATCGTTCAAGAAACTCGCGACCCTGCAGCGCTCGACAATCGGGATTTAGCCTTGTTGAGGTGATGGTCACTCTGCTTGTGCTATCCATCGGGCTTCTTGGCATTGCCGCACTTCAAGTGGTCGCCTTGCAATCGTCCAGCACGAGCCTTCACCGGTCGATCGCCGTTATTCAAGCCAATGATCTCGTGGAGCGGTTGTGGGCGAATGTTTGCGACTTAGATGATGTCGACCGCAGAGAGGACATTGAAGACGCGTGGAATACCGCGCATGCCGGATCGATTCCTGGGCGTAATGTTCCTGATCCAGTATTCAATGCGGGGCTTTACCAGATCGACATTGGGTGGGATGAAACCCGAGTCGGTGGCGGTCCGCAGAACTTTGTCTTCTTCACGCGCTTTCCCGCTCTG
Source organism: Bacteroidales bacterium (assembly GCA_003556325.1). Classification (GTDB taxonomy): domain Bacteria; phylum Bacteroidota; class Bacteroidia; order Bacteroidales; family UBA7960; genus PUPG01. The sequence goes on from PWRF01000052.1 coordinate 592, forward strand.
CCTGCGTGCGACTCCTAGTGAGGTTCCCTCGATGAACAGCAATACCCGACCGGCTGTCTCAAGATACCAAGGATTCTCGCTCGTCGAATTGATGATCGCGATGGTTATCGGGCTCATCCTGCTCGCGGGGGTTGGCACTGTATTCATATCCACTCAACAGACCTCGCAAACCAAACGCGCTCTAGACAATGCGCAAGAGACCTTGCGGTATACGCATCAGAGTATTTCGCGGATGGTGAGGATCGGGGAGATTGATGTGGCGAGTGATGGCAGCGAATTGATCATAATTTTTAACCGCAGCGATGCCACGCCGGATTGTCTCGGGGGAACCGGCGAGGACGACGGTGTAGAAGTGGTTTATTCTCTACACCCAGACCGCCCAGAGCTTGAGTGCTCGGTTGACGGTGGCGCTCCACAAGTACTTGCACGAAACATAACGGCCTTTAGCGTTCAATACGAATCACTCGACGGAGAGGACTGGATCTCCACAAATGGAACGGACGCAGTGAGCGTACGAGTAGCCCTGACGTTTCGGGATCCCACGGTTGGCGATCTAATCGCTACGAGCTTTGTGGCCACATCTAGAAAGCAGGTGATAGAGGGCTACGTGGCGGGTCCATAAAAGGCCAGAATCGGTTTTTTTTCGACATCGAAAGAAATGCGTCTGTGCCGAAGGGGGGGTCCCCCATGGAAATTGGTTCCAAGGATATGGCAGGTCTTATCCGATCAAGAGGGCAGGCGAAATGAATCAGACACAAAGAAAATACGAACGTGGCGCAACGCTTATCGTGGGACTAGTGCTGCTTCTGGTCGCAACGCTCGTTGTGTTCGCTGGCGTTCGTGGAACACAGATGCAGGAGCGGATGACATCGAACTTGAATAACAAGGCGATTTCTTATATGGCGGCTGAGGCTGGGGCTTCAGATTTCCTGGCATGGATTCAAGAAGAACTTGATGATGGGGGATGGCCGAACCAAGCTGCTTTTGACGATTCCGACCTTCCGAGCGAAAGTCCGGGGACAATTGTTTCCGCGGCAAACAACGGAGTGTCCGGACAATATTGGTTCCCCGTTAACAACAACGAGATGTTCTGGGATCCTGACGGAGCGTTTGTGACCTTTGTTTCGGTGGGCAGTGCGGAGGGCCTCGCAGAGTCGCTAGTGCGTGTTCGGATTAATGCGCCGGGCGGCAACCCCCCGGGTTGGATCGATCCCCCAGCGGCCGTCTCATGCCTTGGTGAAAACGTTTGCACGATCGCGGCCGGTCAGGGGCAATCCGTTATTGACGGGCACGCTTACGATCTTCCGCCGGAATTCTGTGACGGGCGGGATAGCTGCTTTAATGACGTTGATCCAGCTTTCCCGAGGTTTCGGGTACCCGGTGTCTACATCGAAAAACCCAGGTCAGGAGATCCTTCGCCGGGCATGATTAGTGACGCTCGCGGTGCTACTAGCGACTGCAAATACACCGGACTTCCGACTGGAGCAGGTGCTGAGACCGAGTGGACCGATCCAAGTGATGGCTGCAACAATTCAATTTTCGTCGGTGATCTGCGTGACCCCCCGGATGGAAAGCCCGACCATGAAGAGTATTTCCGGGCGCCGGAGGGGGATGATGAGGGTGGAATATTCCATATCACGGATGGTGAGTCGGAATTAGGGAAAAGGGCGGACAACCCGCCTAAGATAACCTACAAGGATGAACCCTTCCGGGAAGCCGGCGGTGGAAATTACGCGGGAATACTTGTCGTCGACGGCATTAAATCCCTGGACAATCCTGCGGAAGAGGTAGTTGCGGAATTCCCAGATGGGGTGGACGCGACGTTTAGAGGCACCACTGTTTTTGAAGGCATCATTGTGTTGAGAAACTGCGCCAAACTCAATATGGGCGGGACCTCGTTTGTTTACGGCGCGATCATAGTTGATACGGTTACTGACACCGGCGAGACGTGTGGGCCTGACTACGATCCGTTTATGGGTAACGGGACACCAAACGTCCGGTATAGCTTTGACGGATTAGATACAGCCAGTAGGGCCCTTGGGGGCGGCACGGAACTACGGGTGGTCTCATGGATTGATAGTGTGCACGTTCCCTGAGTGTGTGAGCGCTATGTGTCAAGGTAGATGGCACCTGAGTTAAGCAGCTTTTTCGGCTGCTGTGGGTG
>PWRF01000106.1 GCA_003556325.1 Bacteroidales bacterium
AGGTTAAGGTTAAGGTTAAGGTTAAGGTTAAGATTGAGATTGAGATTGAGATTGAGGTTAAGGTTACGGTTGAGGATAAGATTAAGATTGAGGTTGGGGTTAAAGATGAGGATGAGGTTACAGAATGAGGGTTGGGCTATGGGGTTGCCGGGTTACTTGCAGCTAATGGAAAAAGTCAATTACACAGGCCCGGTTTTTTGATATGCCGGCATCCGGGTAAAAATGAAAGACATATGCGGGAAGGAGTTGTAACGAAATCTACGGGCAGCTGGTACCGGGTATTAACTCCGGAAGGGCAGGAAGTGGAGTGCAGGCTCAGGGGAAAGCTGAAAATTTCCGGGTCGAAGGCCACCAATCCCGTGGCGGTGGGTGATAAGGTCTCGTTTTCCATACCTGCGGATGACGATACCGGGGTTATACACGAAATTCTCGACAGGAAAAATTATATCATACGCAAGGCCACCAAACTTTCCAGGCAAACCCACGTGATTGCGGCCAACATCGACCAGGCCGTGATCATTGCCACGCTGGCATATCCGCGTACATCAACCGGCTTCATCGACAGGTTCCTGGTCACATGCGAGGCTTACAGCATTCCGGCAGCACTGGTCTTCAATAAATTGGATTTATTGCGCAGCGAAAAGGATATTGAGCGACTTGCCGGGCTGATGGCAATGTACGAAGACATCGGTTATCCGTGCCATGCCGTTTCCGCGACAGAACGCAGCAACATTGAAGCCTTCGACCTTCTCCTGCGTGATAAGGTCTCCCTTCTTGCCGGGCATTCCGGCGTTGGCAAATCGGCACTTGTCAATGCCATTGAACCAGGACTGAACCTCAAGGTACAAGCCATATCGAAAGCCCATAAAAAAGGGAAGCACACCACGACCTTTGCAGAGATGTTCAAATTGTCGAACGGAGCACACATTATTGACACACCCGGCATAAAGGAGTTCGGCCTGGTCGACTTCGAAGCGTGGGAGCTCTGCCATTATTTCCCCGAGATGCGAAGGCATTTTAACCAGTGCCACTACGACAACTGCACCCACTTCAACGAACCGGGCTGCCGCATCAAAGAGGAGGTGGAAAAAGGGACAATATTCGAAGATCGCTATGCCAACTACCTGGGCATCCTGCTCGGAGAAGACACCCGGCGAAAACAGTATTAAAACTCCAATGATATGCGCGCAGTAATTCAAAAAGTTAAAGAGGCTTCCGTTGAGATCCGGGGTAACACACACGCCGGCATTAAACAGGGATTGCTGGTTTTCCTTGGTGTGGAAGATGCCGACACGGATGAAGACATCTCATGGTTGGCAGGGAAGATAAGCCGTTTAAGGGTTTTTGACGATGCCGGCGGGGGGATGAATCTCTCTGTAATGGATGTAAAGGGCGAAATCATGGTCATCAGCCAGTTTACCCTGCATGCCAGCACCAAAAAAGGCAACCGCCCTTCCTATATCAGGGCATCCAGGCCAGAATATGCCATTCCTGTGTACGAAAAATTCATTGAAGCACTTGCCCAGGAAAGTCAGTGCAAGGTAGCATCAGGAGAATTCGGGGCGTATATGCAGGTCTTGCTGATAAATGACGGACCCGTCACCATCTCCATCGATACGAAAAATAAAGAATAGGAACTCAATAGCGCTTATAGCCCTTCAACTAATTGATTACCTGGTGTGTATGTTTTCAGGAAGACTGCTTTTGGCTATTGGCTTTTAGCTTTTGGCTTTCTTGCCAATAGCCAATAGCTAATAGCCAAAAGCCTGCTTAATCTGAACGCCCCCGCCCCGTGACAATAATCATCCTCCTGTGCGTCAAAAAGCCTGTCATGAGCGTTTCATGGCTTCATCGACGCAGCCCGCCCGGGTACTGCGGATACTGAGTGCCCGGCTTGGCCCTAGTAGGCCCATTTAAGCCAGATGGCGCCCCAGGTGAAGCCGCCTCCGAAAGCCGTAAGGATGATGTTGTCGCCTTTGTTGAGTTGATTCTCGTAATCCCAGAGGCAAAGCGGGATGGTGGCATTCGTGGTGTTGCCATACTTATGGATGTTTACCATGACCTTTTCGGCAGGGATGTTCATCCTCCGGCCTGTGGCTTCGATGATACGCATATTGGCCTGGTGCGGCACCAGCCAGGATACATCACCGGTACTGAGGTTATTGTTTTTCATCACATCCAATGACGCGTCGGCCATTTTGGTAACGGCAAATTTAAAAACAGGCTGTCCTTCCTGGTATATGTAATGCTCACGGGCATCCACAGTTTCGTGGGAGGGTGGTTTCAGCGATCCCCCTGCTTTCATGTGAAGATGGATCCATCCGGCACCATCGGTGGCAAACTTGTGATCCAGCACTCCAACATCTTCCTGCGTAGGCTCTAACAGAACAGCACAGGCGGCATCTCCGAAAAGAACACAGGTTTGCCTGTCGGTATAATCGACAATGGAAGACATCTTATCTGCCCCTACTACGACCACTTTTTTGTAATTCCCGGACTCCACATAATTCGCCGCAGTTACAAGTGCATAAAGGAAGCCCGAACAGGCGGCATTCATATCATAGCTGAAGGCATTTTTTATGCCTGCTTTGTGACTGATCAGATTGGCAGCAGCAGGGAACTTCATGTCAGGGGTTACGGTTGCGCAAAGTACCATATCTACCTCTGAAGGATCAACTCCCCGCTTTTCCAGCAAGCCGCTAACTGCTTTAGCACCCATATCGGAAGTGCCAAGCCCTTCGCCCTTTAATATTCTTCTTTCCCTGATGCCTGTGCGTGTTGAAATCCACTCGTCTGAAGTGTCAACCATCTGCTCCAGCTCCTTGTTTGTCAGGATATAGTCTGGCAGGTTACCATGAACAGCGGTGATAGCTGCTTTAATCTGTGTCATGACAAAAAGATTTAAAACATAATCCGATTAGTCTTCTTCGTTCTCGGGGAAGAAGCGACCCTGGGTATACTGATCCATTGCCTTTCTGATCTGTTCTGCAATGCCTGCCTCAAAAACTTCTTTTGAATGCAGGATCATATTCTTAAAAGCCACGTCGTTGGATATCCCGTGTCCTATCAAAACCGTTGAGTTGATCCCGAGGATAGGGGTGCCGCCGTATTTTTCATAATTGAACCGGGCGAAAAAATCATCCATTACGTTTCGCTTTATCATCAGCCGAAACATGGTCTCCATGTTTTTCAGCACGATATTTCCTGTGAACCCATCGGTCACTACCACGTCAACTTTGTCTTTAAAGAGATCACGGCTCTCCACATTTCCTATGAAGTGGTAGTCGCTGTTGTCTTTCATAAGCCGGTAGGCCGACTGACAAAGGATATTTCCCTTGTCTTCCTCGGTGCCGATATTGAGAAGGCCAACGGCAGGTTTTTTGATCCCATACACACATTTTGCATAGATGGAACCCAGCAGGCCAAACTGGTACAAGACATCGGGTTTGCAATCGGGATTGGTACCCACATCGATTAACACGCCCACGCCTCCGTTCTCTTTGGGAATAATGGATGTGGTGGCCGGCCGGAGTATGCCCTGGATGGCGTTGACGCTGTAGATGGACCCTACCAGCATGGAACCGGTATTTCCGGCACTGGAAAAGGCGTCAATCTCTTTTGTCTTAAGCATTTTAAAGCCCAATGAAATGCTTGACCCGGGCTTTTTCGCAAAAGCCTTGGTCGGTGATTCGCCCATTTCGATCACCTCAGGTGCATGCACAATGTCGAAATCAGACGCATCGGTGCCACTTGACTCCAGCTGCTCATGAATAGCTTTCTCGTTGCCAATCAATACCAGGCGGTCCGTTTCCGGAAGCTCCTTCCTGGCAAGGACAGCCCCGGCAATAGTTGCTTCAGGGGCATAATCGCCACCCATAACGTCAAAACCAATATTCATTTTAGTTGTATTGGTGAGAAAAACCAGCAGAAAAAACTAAACAGCAGATGATTTTTCGGTTGCCATTTTGCCTCTGTAAAAGCCGCATTCGGGGCAAACACGGTGCATGAGCCTGGCAGCCCCGCAATTGGAGCAGTTGGTAAGCGACGGCTCAACTGCTTTGTAATGCGTGCGACGCTTGTCCCTGCGTGTTTTTGAAATCTTACTCTTTGGATGTGCCATAACTACTATGGTTTTATAAAATTACATTAGTTACTCTTTTTGAACCGAAGGGATTTAAGAGCCTCAAAGGGAGCGCCTTCGAGTGGTTTGTCTGCAGAGGGATCCGTGTTTCCGGCCGAATGGGCTTTCACCCTCGCCAGCATGTCCGGATCACACCCTGAGCGCCCTTGGGAATCATCAGGGTGCACACGACGCAGCGGAAGCACCAGGTGCAGAAATTCATACACATAATGCGATATGTCCACGTAGGTCTCTGTATGCGGAATCACAATAATATCATCAGCCTGCTCTGAATGATCTTCGCCAAACTTAATGTAGATGCGGCGCTCAAAGTCAACAGGCTCACGATACATGTCCAGGCATCGATCACAGGAAACCTCTACCCACCCATGAAAGTTAAAATCGAAAACAAGCATGTTCTCCTCTTTTTCCATGTGCAGGTCGAGATGTACATCCCCGTGCCTGATCTCCGAATGCGCAAAACAATCAAAAAACTCACTGCCAATGTCAAACGAAAATGTATGCTTCCCGTTTGGAAGGCCCATGAATTCTATTTTGTATGCTTTCAACTCTTCCAATATACCCGTCGTTTTTATAAAGGCTGCAAAGATAAAACGAATGTCTGAGAAAAAAAAGTGTTTTTGCTTTTTAGAGCGCCGAATGCTTTTCAGGCGCATATATGTGGGTTAGAATGCAATAAACGTGTTATTTAAAAGCTTTCTCCGGCAAGGCATCGCCACCGAGCCTCAGCCTGCTGAAATAGGCCGGTACTTCTTTTCCGCAGAGTTCGTCAACATACAGGCGTGCCAGGTACATGCCCAGCATGAAGCCCTGTCCGCGCAGACCAAGAAACAGGCCTTTCTCCACATCCACGATCATTCTTGGTTCAATATAGTAGCCTGCCCATAATGACTGAAAGCCGACTGCCGATATCTCGGGTATCCAGTCTACGAAAACCTCAGACACAATTTCAGAAAAATCGCGCGAATTGATTTTCACATCTTTATCTGTTTCCATAGGCTCTACAGCAGGTGAGGCGCATCCAATCACCTGGCCGGTATCGCCCAGCTGCTGCCCGTATACGGCTGTAAATCCTTTATAGTGGCGCCTGTCGATAAGCATGTTCAGCGGCGCACCATCGACACCCAGCATGGGCAGGCGACGGGTAATGAAGGCCTGGTGCTTGACAGGGAACAAACCGGTTTCTATGTCAAGCTTTGCAGCAAAATCGGCCCCTTTATCGCCCAGTGCATTGACAAACACAGGCGTGTGATATTCCAGATACTCCCCGCTGCTGTCGCGTACGATGGCAATATAGGTGCCGCCATTTTTCCGCACATCGACAAGCTCGGTGTTTTCCAGCACAGTACCGCCCGCGTTGATGCCGAGTTGCCTGAGCATTTCAATGACTTTTCCCGGTGTTGCCTGCCAGCATTCATCCGTTTTCAGTGCAGCAAGGTATTTTTTGTTCTGATCGTTAAAATAGGGAGAGATCTCTTTTTTGAAATCGCCGGGCATGATCATTTTTGCCTTCTGCCATGCCATTGACTCTTCCAGGGCATTGTACATGGCTTCGTCGTGGGCAAATGTCAGGTAGTTGATAGGCCGGTAGTCAATATCCCCCCGGGTGTCGAGCTCCCTGAACAGTTCGAGGTTGTGCCTGGCAATATCTGTTAGCTCGGGCAGGCTGAATGCCGGTCTGCCGCCTGCAATATTGCGCCATGAGCTGCCAAACCCGTAATTGATCATAGTTGGGTCATATCCCTCTTCGGCAAGAAAACGGAACAGCGCACTCCCCCCTATTCCGCCCCCGGCAACCAGGGCCTTTGTCTCCACCTTTTTTCGGGCTCCTTTTCCAATACCGGTCATCACCCTGTCGTGCTCTTTCACCGGATACAGCTCACCGATAGTGATCTGGTTCGACATGGGAGCCCTGGGCGTGGAGCCTCCTATAAGCCTAATCCCCAGGGGGTTCAAGTTCATCTTCAGCCTCTGAATACACCTCTTGCCCCGGCACGGGCCCATGCCCAAATGGGTCGTATGCTTGATCTCTTCAACCGAGATAAACTTCCTGTCGCCGATAACCTTCATTACGTCATCAAAAACCACATCATCGCAATGACATATAAAAACTTCTTCAAGGCCTTTGTCTTTATATGGCTTTATGTCGAGCGGTGCCGGGTATTCTTTTTTCAGGATGAACCCGCGCACTTTGAGCTGGTCCTCATAAGACATGCTTTCGCCTTTGATACGTGCCACGTGGGTGAGGTTCTCCTTACGCAGCACGCGCTGTATGTGTCCGTTCCCCAGCACATTTGCATCGTTGTCAACAAGGTAAACGTCCTCACCTGCTTCCATATCAAATTCGATGGGAAGGAAAAAAATGTTCCTTTTCAGGTTATAGCCAAAAATGGCAAGTCCCGGACACTGGTAAACGCAATCCATGCACCCCACGCACTTGTCAAAGTCGATATGAGGTGCGGTGCTGGTGGAGGATTTTGTTATGGCTCCGTAGCTGCAGGCAAAGGCACAGGGGTTGCAGGCAAAACCGTGCAGGCAGTCGATAAGCACAAAAGGTTTATCCATGCGCTCTTCCGGTGGCAATAATGGCTCATCGAGCACTTGTACCGGGTGTTGCTGCGAATCGATATATTCTTTGGAAATGCGCAGGTAATCGTCGTAGTTGAACCGCTCCTTCTTGTTTTCAAGGATTTCGTAGGCCACCTGTTTTCCTCTCAGGACAGCGCTGGTGCCTTCGCCGATGCGGATGGCGTCTCCTGCCCCGTAGCAGAACCGTCCAAACATCTGCTGGCCTTTTTCCAGCAGGGCATCATCAGGCATAAGGCCAGTGCAGATATTGATGGCATCGATGCCCGATATGATCTTTTCTGTTCCGTCGACGGGTTTAAAGTTTTTTGCCTCGGCCACCACTGCGGCAGATATGCCGTCTCCCTGTTTATTCGGGACGGCTTCAAGGATCATGTGCGAGAGCATCACCGGGATCCCCAGCCTCCGCACCCTGTTCGCCTGAACCGGGAAGCCACCCTCTGCGGGCATTGCCTCGACAATTGCCTTCACCCGGGCGCCTGCCTGGGTAAGCTGATAGCTGGTGAGGTAACCAATATTCCCGGCTCCCACGGTAAGCACGTTTTTGCCGAGCAGGGTGAGTTCCGTGTTCATCATCTTCTGGATCACGGCCGCGGTATATACGCCCGGAAGATCGTCGTTCGAAAAGGTGGGAAGAAAGGGAACTGCACCGGTTGCAACCACAAAATGAGTGCAGTCTATGTAGAATATTTCGTTTGTGGAGAAGTTTTTCGCTGCCACACGGTTTCCCTCAAAGATGTCCCATACCGTGCTGTCGAGCATGATGCCTTCGTGGTTATCCCCCGCCAGGGTTTTTGAGATCTCAAACCCCCGCATCCCGCCGTATTTTTTTTCTTTCTCAAAAAAGAAAAACTGGTGGGTCTGCATGTTAAACTGGCCCCCGATCTCGCTATTGCTGTCGACAACGATATTGCTTATGCCATGTTCGTTGAGCACTTCACGGGCGGCCAGCCCTGCCGGACCCGCCCCCACTATTACCACTTCTGTTTTATATACTCTGAAACCTTGCGGCTTGATATAGATGCCGGGCTCTGCAACAAAACCTTTTGGGATCTCTCCGACAGTCTGCACACCATCTACGGGGGTGATACAGATCCTCTTTACTTCGCCGTCGACAAGCATTTCGCAGGCGCTGCACTTCCCGATGCCGCACTCCAGGCTCCTTCGCCTGTTTTTAAGGCTGTGGCTGTGTACCGGGTAGCCCGCCCGGTGAAGTGCCGCCGCAATGGTGAACCCCTTCTCTCCTTCAACCGCCTTGCCCTGGAAATGAAACCTTTGTTTCTCAGCTTGTGTAACCTCTATAATGGGATGTTTGTGGATCTTATGCATAACTTCAACAACTCTTATTGATAACCAATCAGTAGTAAATACCCTGTCCGGCTTTTCCGGTCAAAATCAGACCGCATCATGCCGTAACGATCATTGGCCGGAAGCTTTTAACAGGCTGGCAACAAAGGTAATTATTTAAAAAATGTGAAAATCTTCGAGCGGTATTTTTTAAAGATTCTAAAAACAGCCCGGAAGGCTTCAGGAGAAGGAGCTGCAGAAAGCCGGGAAAAACCCTGTTTTTCTTGGATGGTGTACCTGTTTTTCTTATATTCGTATACAGTACAGGATGAAAAATATAGGGTTTGAGGTTTGAAGCCTCGTCATTCCGAACGAACGTCGGGATTCTGTTGCCTACACCGTTTGAAGCTGTTAAACGCGTTATGGGGTTAAGAAGCGGCCCGGGGCATTTGTGTGCATTTGTGAAAACCATTTGTGTTTATTTGTGCACTAGTAGCATTCAAATAACCCCATAAGCTTCCGACCTTTCGACATTTTGACATTTTGACAGTTGCAACACAACGCCCAAACTTTTGCCAAAAACATAAACACCTCAATAACATTTAGTTGAAAAAATATAAATCCATGAAAAAATACATCACAGTATTCGCAGTTTTTGCCTTTTTGGGCGTTGCAGCTATCTTTTTCACGGTTGGGTCACGGGTGCTGACTCCCGCAGGAGAGGGTGCCAGCTGCTCGGTACATGCCCGTGAGGTTGTTTCAGACAATCCATTAACACAATCCGGAGACATGATTGATTTACCAGATCCCGTTAAAGACGGCCAGATGAGTGTAGAAGAAGCGCTGACACTCCGTCGTTCCATACGCAGTTACAAAGACGAGGCCCTCGGGCTCGATGAGCTGGCCCAGCTCCTGTGGTCGGCCCAGGGCATTACCAGCGACGAGGGATTCAGAACGGCACCGTCGGCCGGCGCCACCTTCCCCCTGGAAATGTTTGTAGTGGCTAATAATGTAGAAACCCTGAATACAGGCATCTATCATTATCACCCCCACGAACACCGCCTGGAGCTTCTGCGTGAGGAAGATGTGTCATCCCCGTTGTTCAGGGCATGCCTCAGTCAGTCGATGATTCTGGATGGCGGCGCCGTTCTGGTTTTTGCAGCGGTTTTTGAGCGCACTACCGACAGGTACGGCGACCGGGGTGTACGCTATGTACACAACGAAATAGGCCATGCCAGCCAGAATGTCCATTTGCAGGCCGCTGCCCTCGACCTGGGAACGGTGGTGATAGGGGCATTTCGCGACGACGAGGTTGAGGATGTATTGCAGCTGGGAGAGGATTACAGGGTCTTGTACCTTATGCCCGTTGGCCGCCTGTAACACTCGCCTCCGGGATGTTACGCAAGCACCGCACTTCATGATGCATTCTGAGGCCGGCTAAAAGCCATAGGATATTCCTGTCTGCAGCGAATAATTATACGGATAGGCGTGGCCCATCATCATACCTTCCTGCAGGATGGGGTTGAGAAAGATTTGCGCAGTGGGTTCGAGGTGCAGCCTCAGGTTGCCGGCGAGCGGGATATCCAGGGAGAACCCGCCCATGGCGGCAAAATTCAGCTTCCTGACACCATAGGTCTCCCCTATGGAAGACTGAAAGATGTTCGTACCCGCATAAACGTCGTTGCCCAGCAGGTAATTAACCGAAAGCCCGCCTTTAACGTGCAGGCTGGCAAACCCACCCACCACTTCATAACGGAAAGCAACGGGCAGCTCAACAAACTGGAAGACCTGTGTAAGCCCTGTGTTGGTCTGCCGCAGGCTTTTGATGTCACCTACATCCATAGATTGTTTGTTGGTTATTACCCTGTGGGATTGCACATCGGCAAAGTAATGGTAGGGATCATGAAATCTGATGCTTCCCTGCGAAGTAAGAATGGTTTGCGGGTGAACGAGAAGGCCGGAGTTCCGGTCTGCTTCAAAAAGGGGGATATCTCCCGGATGCTTATATGCATGGATATCGCTGACGAACTGACCGGTATTGATATAGTTCAGCCCGGTTTGAATAGAGAGAGACTGCGAGATGGCGTAAGTCAGATTAAAACCCGCAGAATATGTTAGGATGCCTTCTTCAAGAGATTCAAACGGGATGCTGCTGGTCACAAAATCGCTATTCCTGGCTAACAGCCTGTGATTCTGCTGAGGGGCAAAATGGGCGCCCAGCCTTAGCCTTCCCTGCGATTCCCTGCTCATTTTTTCGTTATGGTCCTGAATGGAGGGTGCGTGATGCATGTGGGCAAGGCTTTCATATCCCGGATCCTGTCCTCTTGTATGGATGCCGGGCAACGAGAGGTTCCGGGTCAGATGGCCGGCAATGGCATGCAGACGGGCAGCGGGAACACGTTCGGGGGCCGTGGGGTCAGCATACAGCGGAAGTTCTGCCGGGATGGCTGCAGGGTCGCTTTGGGCCAGAATGCCGGTTGGTAACTGAACTCCCTGAAGTTGCGGTTCAATAGGCGGAAGCAGGTCTGCGGCCGGCTGGCTGCCAGAGGCAATGTCTTCGGACACAGGCAGATCCGTAGCAAACCAGACAGAAACAGCGATGGCTACCAGTGCCGCCAATGAGGCTGCAATGCCCAGAAAGGCCGGCAGAGCCCGTTTCCTGCGACGCCTCTGCAGTTCTTCCGAGATGTTCAGCCAGGCCTCAACAGGTGGGTTGGCATCCAGCTCGTTAAGCTCCTCGTAGATCCTTTTGTCGATATAGTGCTTTTCCATGACAAACAACTATCCTGTAACATTCATGCAGGCTATATTGCCCTGACAACCAATTCCATCTCCTGGCTCAATTTGTCCTTCAGGAGCATTCTTGCCCGTGCGAGATTCGATCTTGATGTGGACTCAGAAATGTTGAGCATTTCACCTATCTCTTTGTGTGAATAGCCTTCCAGCACATACAAGTTAAAAACCAGGCGGTACTGGACGGGCAGCTTCTGGACGAAGCCCAGAATGTCTTTTGTATGCAGGGCATCCAGCGCACAGTTGTGATGCACATGCTCCTCATAATCGATCACTGTGTCGACCGGCAGATGGTGCAGCCTTGCGCGGTACTTTTCAATAGCCGTATTTACAATAATACGCCGTATCCAACCTTCGAATGATCCCTGGCCTTTGTATGAAGACAGGTTCAGGAAAACCTTGACAAAGCCCTCCTGCAGAATATCCTGCGCTTCATCATAACTGGCTGCATACCTCAGGCAGATGCCAAACATTCTTTTGGAATACAGGGCATATAGCCGGTACTGGTCTGTCCGGCGCTGCTGAAGACAGCCTTTGATTATTTTCTTCAGGTCTTTCACAAAAAAAGGGATTGTGCAAACAAAGATAAGGAATCTCTCCCATTTTTAAAAAACCTGTGATGAATTACGAAATCAAAGAACAATTCAGGGTTATCTCTGATTGTGATAATGCTCTCCCCTGGGATTTGAAAAAGAAACAGCGAGGTTCTCCTTATAGTCGTCAGCTATCTCTTTGAGCGTTTCCACATCGCCGTCAAAGGCAAAAAGCAGGGGGTTCTTAACATTCCGGTGATGGATGCCATCGAAGAGGATGGTGTCGTCACCTTTAATTCTGAAAAACCCGTAGTTTCCGGGATCATAGCTTACGGGCTGCGCTCCTGCTGCCCACAGGTCGTTCAGAAAAGCTTCCGTGCCTTTGTCCGGGGCTGTTTGTAAGACCTGGATATATCCCCAAAAGCGGTTGTCACTAAGCCGATGCATTTCCAGTTCGAGAAACTCCAGGTACTCTGCGTTGCCGGACTCTGTTTCGACCTGCAGATGTTCTTCAGAAACATGAAAAAGGGTCCCCAGGCCGTCCTCATTCAAAAGAAAGTCAACAGGATGCTTGCCAGGCTCCATTGCACCCAGGTGAATGAGTGCTTTTGCCGGCCCCAGGGCGGTAAGACAAATTTTTGGCACCTGGAGGCCTTTAAAATGCACATATGTATGTGAGTGTAGCTTTGAAACTTCATAGTCGATAAAAAAATTCAAACAAGGGTATATTTCCCGGGTTTCCGCATACAGGGCTATCTTACGTTCTGCATCAACAGATACTTCCCGTAATTCGATCATCACCACGCCGGAAAGATCGCGCACCTCATCCTCCTTCTGGCATGCTGACAGCCCCAGCACCAAAAAAAGACATACCCCGCAGAACACAGAAGAAATAACACGGATCATATGTTTGCATTTTTTTAATTAGAGCCTGCTGCCAGACCCTCATTACAACCCTGTTTATCCCATATTCCCCAAAAACAAGATCTTTTCAGAGAGCCGGGTGTCGTCAAAACGGTTCATAAAAAAACCCGTTTGAGCTGAATATTCTTGGGTCGCTCAAACGGGGGTGTTTTTGGTTAATTGGTTGGCATTCATCACAAAAAGCGTTTCAGGGAAATGACCGCCCGGTTAGTTGTTGTCGGTTGATGTTGTTTTTGGGCTTCAGCCTTGGTGCAGCTTCCGAAGCAAGAAGGCGGCCATTTCCGTATCCCCTGAAACGAATACAAAACCTAAAAAAATGAAGTTATTTGGAAAAAGGAGAAAAACACCCGGCGGTTGCCCCCCGGGAAACGTTTAACGGTGTTGTATTCAAACAATAAAAAAAGAGCGTGATGCCGGATTCACACGACACTTACATTAAAAAGACGAAGCTGGCCGGCAAAACGCTGCGTATCACTGTATATTTTTACAGGATTGTTATAAGCCTCATTTTTTAGGGCTTTGCTTGCTTCTGACCTGCAGCTTGAGGTAATCCAGCATCAGGTTCATGTCCGTTTCCCTGATGCCGTTACGGGAAAGATGTTTTCTGTCTTCGTTAAAAGATTGCTCAAAGTCTTTTATACTTTTCCAGGCAAAGATGCTTTGCACGTACTTCTTAAAGGCCTGCATCGGATGTCCCTGGCACCATAGCACATGGCCCAGGTTGATCAGGTCATAATGGTTGGAGGGCTCTTTTTCCAAAAGCCTTTCAAGGTAATCGCGTGCTGTATCAAATTTCCCGAGCAGAAAGGAACACCAGGCCAGGGGCCTTCTGATCTTATGATTTTCAGGCGCCAGCACTTCCACTTTAAAGTAATAATCAAGCGCTTCCTCATATTTTTCAAGATGGATAAGACACTGCCCGATATTAGCCTGAATATGCATATCGTCGGGAGTCATTTTCTCTGCCTGGAGGTAATGCTCCAGTGCTTCATCCCATTTGTTCAGAATTTTTGCACACCAGGCCATTTTTTTTATTATCCAGAGCCGGTTGGTTTCAATTAAGTCGGCCTTTTTGTAGTATTCGTAGGCTTTGGAAACCTCTCCGGTTTTTTCATAGCAAAAGGCAATTTTTTCAAACAGTTCGATGTTGCTGGTGTCCTTTTCAATAATTGACAGGAATATCCGCAGGGCATCATCATAGAAGTGCTTGTCAAAAAGAAATTCAGCAATATTCCTAATGGATTTGTCTTCCGAGACCAGGTTGTTGACAAAAGTGATGCCGTGCAGGTCAATTTCGAGCTGGAAAATATCGTCAAACTCAGCGCGCCAGGGGTGCAATTTATAAAACCGGTAGAGGTCCTGGAAATACTGTGTAAAAATGCTTTTTGCCCTTGCAGGCTTGCTGAGAGCATCCTTTTCCTTTTCCAGCTCGGAGATGTTTTCCATTTCCGCGTTAAGCATATTCATCATCATAGCCTTTTGCTGATCGGGAACCATGGCCAGGTTCAGGCAAAAGGAGTATTTGTCGGAATTACACATGAAATAGGTGTTTTCCAGTTTTTCGATGAGGGGTGTAAGATCGGGCCCGTCGTGATCTTTGCCTTTGACAGCTTCTTTGATCTGTGGGTTCTCGCTGTAAAATGGCAAAAACCAGTTGCTGATCTCCCGGAAGAACGGAAAATGCTTTAGCCGGGAAAAGGCGCTGATAAAAACATCCATCCCGTCCATCTGCATTTCTGTGAGTTCCTGGAGCTTATTCAGGAGGTCGGGGGCATCTTCAAATACGGTCTCCCAGTCAGGGTTTTTCTCTTCTTCCATGGGATCGGTGAAGATATTGTCCAGGTCGAGTTTTTCTTCGATCCTGGGACGCATTTTCATGATCTCCGGCATGATCTCCTCTTCCCATTTCTTTTGCACCTTCTCTGTTTCGCGCGATTTTATGAACTGCACCAGTATGGCTTCCATATGCTGTTCGATATAGGGCAGCGATTGCAGCTGCAGGGTCTTTTCTTCCAGGGCGGGATACAGTTTATGCCTGTCGTTATATTTAAGAAAACAGAGGAAGAGCCCTGTAAGTGCCCTCTCCCACACAAGGTCCTGTTGCTTTTCAACGAAACGGAAGAGAAGGATGAATTTGTTCAGGTCAAAGTATCTGAGCAGGCTTAGGGTGAGGGCGCTCACAATAAGTGCTTTGTCGTGCCATGGCAGCGAATCGGAGTCACAGGCCGTTTGAAGCAGCTTGTTTTCCTGGTCAGAATACTTGTCTGCCAGCCAGATGATATGGAACAGCTGACTGAGGGCTTTTTCCCTTTCCCCCGACTTGTCGGCTTCACCTACGTTTACATCCCGGAGCAGACCGGCCAGCTCATCGTCAAAAGTGAGATCTTCGAGGAGTTGCATGGCTTCTATCTGCTCAGATGCCTTTGTTTGGTAAAGCTCTTTTTTCAGGAAATAAACCTGTCCCCTGCCCGACTCCACCATACCTGTTTCGCGCAGCTGATCGGCCATCTCAAGCATGCTGCGCATAAGGTACTTATACACTTTTTCCCCTTCAGGGTCCTCAACACCTGTGAACGAGTGTTTCAGCAACTGGGTATAGGTTTCCTGAAGTTCATTCAGGCGGTCATGAAGGTATTCCTTGCCTGTATCATGGATCATCTGGCGCAGAACAACGATGGCATCTGATAAACGCCGGCGCTGTATCAGCTTGCAGGTATTTTCGTGTTTCTTGTTGATATCTGTTGCAGGCATCTGTTTCAAAGTTTGGTTCTGAGATAGATCTTTTGGTATCAATCAACAAACCCGTTTGAAGGGTTACGGGCAATTATCCCGGAAGTCTTGTCACTTACCGGAAGGTAAATAGTACGTGCATGATTGCGTGCATCCTGATCCAGCCGTGTCAGAGGCACATCGTATTGTCAGATGGGGTATGTTTTACGTACAAAATTACAAGAAAGACAGCAAAAAGCCATATCTCATAAAATAAAGCGCTCTGCGCTTTTGAGGCATTTGCTGGTAAACTGCACAAGGGCAAGTCCGGGGCCATCGTAGGCTGCCGTATAGGCCATGGTGTCGCCGATCTGTTCTTTCCAGCTGCCGGTAATTTTGGAAGACTCATGTATGTGGCCGTGCAGGGTAAGCATCGGCTTGCGCGATTGCACGAACTCTTTGATGGCAATACTTCCCACATGTACATCCACAGGGACATGATCTACCATTACGCCGTCCAGCCCCGCCCTGTCAAGGGCTGTTTTGTAAGGAGGAGAGTGAAACAGGAATATGGCTTTTGACAGGTCGTCCTCCCCGCTTAAAACGGCAAGGTCTTGTTTTATCGTCGAAAATTCAATGTCTCCTTTGGGTTTTACCGTCCTGTATCCCTCTCCCGGGTGCACACACCCGGGATCAACATATCTGGAGACATCATACTGTTCCCAATCTTTAAGGAGAAAGGGGGTGGGAGGTACCATCGCATAGCCGTAGACGGTAAAATCATCCAGGGGCATCTTTTTCATGTGCATATAGTGCCACAGTCCCTCCAGGTCGTATCTGACGAAAGAGGCCTCTTCGCTTCCCGGATCATCATTACCCAGAATGATATATATATCCGGGTACTCGTCGCGCATCTTATCTTTTAACGCTTTTAATGAGGGAGCCAGAAAACCGTCTACGAAGGGAACAGGCAGGGCCTTGCTGCTGGCCTTGTAAGTAAGGCCCGATGGCAGGAGATCTCCTCCAAAAAAGACAGCACGGGGCTTTTTCGCCGCGATATGAGAGAAAAGTTTCTCATACTTTACCGCATTGCCGTGCAGATCAGATACAAAAAAGAATAGATCATTCATTACCGGCGGATTTTCTGAGCAGCCTGGGCTTGTTGGTTACCGACTCCAGCATAACGGCAAAGCTGTCTTTTTGTTTAATGTCTTCATTGGTAATGATGTGCAAATCAACCAAGCTGCCTTTCGTCTCGTACCCTGTCCTGCATTCGTTTATATGCGCCAGTGCCAGCCCCCATCCTTCGCACCATGCATGCAGAAGCCTGTGTTTCTCTTTGTCGCCGGTGCAATGGGCCAGCAAGTCGATGTCCGAACACGGCCCTGTCTCTCCTGTTTTTACACTGCCGATAAGATACAGGGCATGTACACCAAAAGCAGCCATGTCGAGTGACCCGGCAATGGCCTGAGCCATGTCGAAACGCCACTGCCAATGATCGTCTGAACTGCCTTTCTTCTGTTTATATTTTTTCAACTAATTTTTATTGAGGTGTTTATGTTCTTGTCAAAAGTTCATGGGTTGTGTTGCAAGTGTCAAATTGTCGAAACGTCAAAATGTCGAAAGGTCACAATAATCATCCTCCTTTGTGTCAAAAACATTTTCATGGGGTTTGGCTTCGCCGGGCTCGCAAGTGCTCGGTTCATGTGTTTGTTTTTTTCAACTTATTGGTTATCTGATGTTTGTGTTTTTAACAGGACCGCTATTGGCTATTGGCTTTTAGCTTTTGGCTTTCTTGCCAATAGCCAATAGCTAATAGCCAAAAGCCTTTTCACTTAACTGCCCGGCGATTTCCCGGAAAAGTTCATGCGGGCGTCTTCATCCGGGCGGCCAGGTATAGTCATCTGGCTTTGACACACTGAATCCACTCCCGGGGCTCATCACCGGAATGGATTCAGCGGAACTAAAGCGATCTTTTCAGAAAGAGTCAATATACAATGTGTTGTCTGCGAGTTGCTCTTCTGAAATGTATGTTTCTTCCAGGCGGACCTCCTCCGGCTGTCCGTGACCTTCAGGCGGATAGTAGATGGGGCCTTCGATGCCGAGCGGAATGCCCAGAAGGATCCATATGATGAACATAGGGATCCTTGCCACCATGAAGGCAATGGCGTAAGGCAACATCATGGATATCAGGGTTCCTATACCTGCTGTTTTATCATACTTCTGCGCAAAAACGATCACCAGCGGGAAGTAAGGCAGCAGTGGCGTAAGGATATTGGAATAGGAGTCGCCGATACGGTAGGCGGCTTGCGTGACCTCGGGTGAATATCCCATGAGCATGAGCATCGGGACGAAGATGGGTGCCAGCAATGCCCACTTGGCCGAGGCGCTTCCCATGATCAGGTTCACGAAAGACGCGATGATAATAAATGCTACAAGAAGGGGTATTCCGGTGAAGCCAATCGCTTCAAGCCCGTCGGATCCTTTTACGGCAAGGATGCTGCCTAGGTTCGACCAGTTGAAATATGCCACAAACTGAGCGGCCACAAAGGCGATCACGATATAGAGCCCCATAGTTGACATCGACTTGGCGGTCATGTCGTATACATCCTTGTCCGTTTTAATGGTTTTGGAAGAGATCCCGTAGACCAGGCCGCCCACGAAGAAGATAATAAACATGATGGGTACGAGCGAGTCGTAGAAAGGCCGGAAACTTGCTGAACCGGTAACTTCATCATATTCGCCGCGCAAAAGGCCGTTTTCCGGAACCACCGCTACGGCAACCAGCGCGATCACTATAAGGATGGATAACAGCGACCACTTCAAAGCTTTTCGTTCGTGGGGTTTCACGTCGTTAGTGGCATCTGCCTCGGCAAGATCACCGGTTGGCCGATACTCACCCAGGCGGGGCACCACTATCTTTTCAGTGATATATGTGCCTGCGAGACCAACAAGGGGAACGGAAGCGGCCATCAGGTAGTAGTTCGACAGCGGGTTCACTGTGTAGGCAGGGTCAATGATGTTGGCAGCCGGCTCGGTAAATGCTGCAATCATCGGGTCGAGACCGGTAGGCAGGAAGTTGGCGCCAAAGCCACCGGACACCCCGGCAAAGGCAGCGGCAATACCTGCGAGCGGATGCCTCCCCATCCCAATGAATATGGCAGCACCCATCGGTATCAGAACCACATAACCGGCATCTGCAGCAACGGAGCTCACCATACCTGCTACAACAATGGAGAAAGTGATCAGGTATTTAGGCACCTTGGAGACAAACACACGCAGCGCAACGGAGATCATCCCCGTATGTTCAGCCACGCCAATACCAAGCATGACAACCAGCACCAGGCCTAAGGGCGGGAAGGTAGCAAACACATTAACCATGCTGGTAAATATGCGCTGTATACCCTCTTTGGTCAAAAGGTTTTCGACCATTATATACTCGGCTTCAACACCTGTGTCAGGGCCGGTACCGGGTCGCAAAACAGTTATCCCGCTGAAGATCCAGCTCAGCAAAAGCACAACGCCCATCAAAATTGCAAACAAGGTTACCGGCTGGGGCAGCTTGTTACCGATAATCTCTACCTTGTCAAGTATTCGCTTGAAAACACCCCCTTTGGATTCGTCCTTTTTGGCCATAAGTTTATGAAATTATTGTTTGACTAACTGAGAAAACAGAGGCCAAAAATAATGTATTCGTGGTAAACACAAAAATTATTATTATAATATTGACTGTCAAACACTACAATACAACAGGAGGAATGGTGTGTGACAAGCTGTATACGAAAGCATAGCCGGCATTTCACGGCATAGAAAGAGTAAGTGCATCCGGCTCACAGCCTTTGTTCAAAAATGAGGCAGGTGAGGGAAGCATGAATCATTAAAAAAAGTTGAAAGGTTTATTGCAGCCGCTGTGTCTGTTCCGTTTCAATAAGGCAGGCAGGGCCACAGATTAGCGGATAATGGTAATCGTGCCTTCGGTATGCCTTGTCCTCCCCATCCGGGTATACCGCAGCACGTACATATAGGTGCCATCGGGGGACCCGTCGCCATCCCACCAGTTTCCAAAATAATCATTGTGTTCAAACACCTTTTTTCCCCAACGGTTGTATATCACCATGCGTGAACCCGGATAGTGTTCCAGCCCGTCAATTTTAAACACCTGGTGCCGCGTGTTGCCCGAGTTAGGCAAAAATACATTGGGGATGTTCAGTTCGCAATCCTGAAACTGAACCGACTGATCGATAAAGGCAACACACCCTGTTATGGTATCTGTTATCGCTACTGTATAAAGCGCCGATTCTGAAACATGCAGCGTATCATAAGTTCTTTGGGGCAGATCCACACCCTCGGCTTGCCACTGGTAGAGCCAGTGATCCCCAAAATCATTTATCGGATGGACCTCGAGCACGATCGAGTCACCTTCACAAAAGCTGAGCGTACCGCGATCCGGGAAGCCGTTATTGCCATCAATGGGGTCTAAGTCCGACAGTATTTCAGCTTCAGGCAGGGGGAGAATTTCGATCGTCAGCGTGGTGTCGTATGAGCAGCCAAAGCTATCGGTGATCTCAAAAAGAAAATCATACAACCCCTTGCTATCCATTTGTGTGGTGGCTCTGAAGTTTCCGAACTCATCCGTTGTTGTATCGATTGGATCCCCTTCATGGTACCACTGTCCGTCCACTATGTCAGGTGTAAAGATCAGCGAGTCAGGGTAAAATTGTTCGTCGAAAAGCATGCTCCAGCCGAAGACATGGCCTGTTTGGCCTTCCCCGGTCATGATATCCTCGACACGGATCGTCCACTCGCCGTTAAACGTACTTCCGGCGAACTCATTGAGGCTTCCTGCGGGTGTATAATTGCCGGGGGGCATATAGGTTGCCCATGCGTAGTAGTTTCCGGCGTTATCAGTATAATCGTGAAAATCCGGGGCTGTTTCGGCCATAGTACCTAATGCAGGCGTGGCCGAAAAGCAATATTCGTATCCGGTGCCCGGGATGTCATCCTCCCAGACAACAGGCTCGCCCAGATTTGCCGTTTGCCCGGCAGCTTCTTTGAGTTGCACCACGGTACCTTGCGGCGACTCCAGTTCGATGGCTATCTGGGTGTGATCCACATGCTCTATCAGCACACAGATCCTGTCAAAATCATCTGCAGACATTATTTCCGCACCCTCCTCAAACACTTCAAATACGAGGCTCGACTCGTACAGCCCGGCATCATCAAGGCCAATAAGCCAGGGCACCTCCTCGTCGACAGAAATTGGGAACCCTGTCCAAGGGACTGCATTACCTGCGCCGAACAAGGTGAAGCTTTCCTCTGCACAGGCAACGTCAGCCGAAATATGTGTTCCTTCAAAATGGGGCCGTGTGGCCACCATAAACACCTCATAGGACTCTGCCGTACAGTCGTTTACCGGGTCATAGGCCTGCACTCTTACGGTATATGCCCCGGGTTCCCCGAACAGGTAAGATATGGTGTCACCCTCCAGGGTGGTTTCTTCAATGGTCCAGGTGAATTCAACCGCTGTGTCGTCAAAATCAATCGCATCGGCCAGGTAGGTGGCATCTGCGGTGAACCGGACCTCCTGCGGCTCTTCAGGGCACTGTTCAAGGCCGTCGATCGGGTCGATGGTGACTGAAAACAGGTCGCAAAAGCTCACACATGCCAGCGGGGCAAACCACCCAAGCCTGCCGGCAGTATCTTGCGGGTCGTCAGGATCGAAATCAGAGGATTGAAAATGAAAGTGCAGGCTTGCCCCTGAGGAATAAATGGTTTGGTTGAGCAGTGCCTGCCCGGTGGCTTCCATAATCAGGGGCGCTGCGCTGCTGTCACCGTCATATATGGATAACACGTCGTCTTGTCCTAGCTGGAAAAAGTCGAAACGAATGCCCAGGTGAGGCTCATCGGCACTGTCGCTTGTAAAGGTGAGCTGAAATTCTTCGTTGGGGCCGTAATGATCCTGGTCATCCCCTCCCCCATGAATAAAAATGCCCGAACAGGTTTCAATAACCTCCCCATCGTACTCATCTATAGGATAATCTGTACCGGCAAATGCGCCGGAGATACTGGTCAGGACGAAGAGCAAAAACAAAAGTGGTATGTGTTTCATATTTAGGGGGTTCCATTACAAGCTGGTCAACACGGTAAACATACAGAACATACGTACGTTAACGGCTTTTTATTTTCTTACCGGGCTTCAAAATTAATTAAAATTACACTTAACCTGGATTATTCATGCTTTTAATGGAGGGGAATGAGGTTTTTTTTGAACATTCAAAAGCAAACAATACTGGGTCCGGTATCGTTAAAAATTGTAATTTTGCAGGCTATGAAAAACATCCGCAACTTTTGTATCATTGCTCATATCGACCATGGCAAGAGCACCCTGGCTGATCGTCTCCTTCAGATGACCAACACTATTACTGACAGGGACTTCCAGGATCAGATGCTCGACAGCATGGACCTTGAGCGTGAGCGTGGCATCACGATAAAGAGTCATGCGATACAAATGGACTATACACATGAGGGTGAAGAGTACAGGCTTAACCTGATCGACACCCCCGGTCATGTGGATTTCAGTTACGAGGTATCCCGTTCTATTGCAGCTTGTGAGGGAGCCTTGCTTATTGTTGATGCCTCGCAGGGCATTGAGGCACAAACCATTTCGAACCTCTACCTGGCCCTGGATCACGATCTCGTCATAATTCCTGTACTGAATAAGATGGATCTCCCGGGTGCGATGCCCGAGGAAGTAACTGATGAAATCGTTGACCTTATTGGTTGCAGTGCCGATGAGGTGATCCCCGCCAGTGGTAAGATGGGCTTTGGTGTTGAGGAGGTGCTGAAAGCCATTATCGAACGAATTCCACCGCCGGCTGGAGAACCGGATGCTCCGTTAAAAGCATTGATTTTCGACAGTATTTATAACCCATTCAGGGGTGTGGTAGCATATTTCAGGGTGTATGACGGGAAGATCCATCAGCACGACCATGTTCAGTTCATGAACACCAAAAAACAATACCATGCCGACGAGGTTGGCGTGCTGAAGATCAAGCAGCACCCTCGTGGCATGATCTCGGCCGGCGACGTGGGGTATATCATTTCAGGCATAAAGGATGCCCGCGAGGTAAAGGTTGGAGATACCATCACACATGTAAAGGAGCCCACCGACAAGCCTGTTAAGGGTTTTGAAAACGTAAAGCCCATGGTTTTTGCAGGCATATACCCTGTTGACACCGACGACTTTGAAGAGTTAAGGGCCGCCATGGAGAAACTTCAGCTTAACGATGCATCGCTGACATACGAGCCGGAATCCTCAGCCGCGCTGGGCTTTGGTTTTCGCTGTGGCTTTCTTGGAATGCTTCACATGGAGATCGTCCAGGAGCGGCTTGAGAGGGAGTTTGACATGACTGTCATCAACACGGTGCCAAACGTTTCGTACCATGCCTATACGAACCAGGGAGAGCTGAAGGTTGTCAACAATCCGTCAGACATGCCTGGGCCCAACGAGCTGGAGTCCATTGAAGAACCCTATATATCGGCACAAATAATTACCAAAGCCGGGTTTGTAGGCCCCGTAATGTCGTTGTGCCTCGAAAAAAGAGGTATTGTAAAGAACCAGGTCTACCTCACAACCGACAGGGTAGAGCTTAGTTTTGAGATGCCTCTTTCTGAGATCGTTTTCGACTTCTACGACAAGCTGAAAACCATTTCCAGGGGCTATGCCTCTTTCGATTACCATCCTATAGGCTACAAGCCTTCCAACCTTATCAAGCTCGACATCCTGCTGAACGGAGACCACGTGGACGCACTCTCTGCACTGATTCACCGTGAGAATGCCTACGATTTCGGCAAGCGTATCTGCCTGAAGCTAAAGCAACTTATCCCCAGGCAGCAATATGACATTGCCATTCAGGCCGGGATAGGTTCAAAGATCATCGCACGTGAAACGGTAAAAGCACTGCGCAAGGATGTCACGGCGAAGTGTTACGGAGGCGACATCACACGAAAAAGAAAGCTGCTCGAAAAGCAGAAGAAGGGGAAGAAAAGAATGCGCCAGGTGGGTAATGTGGAAGTTCCCCAGCAGGCGTTCATGGCGGTACTCAAACTCGATGACAAATCATAGTGCCTGGTTTTTGCCATTGCGGCATTCCGGATTCCCTGGCTTATTGCTCATCTCCATCTGCAATCGTTTCAGGAGACATAAGCTAAAGGGCACATTACCTGCAGGAGTTAAATAAGAAACCTTCTGTTTTCATTGCATTTTTTCAGGGCAGTAAAACAGGCCGCTATGGTTTATTTGGTGACCCTGTCGTAACAATTGCGGCACAACGGTTCATAGGCATCCGTTTCTCCCAGGAGCACCAGGTTTTTGTCTGCCACTTTTCGATGGGAATACTGGGCAAGGGATCCGCAGCGCACACAAATGGCATGCACCTTCGTAATATACTCTGCCGTAGCAAGCAAGGCAGGCATAGGGCCAAAAGGCTTTCCGGCAAAATCCATGTCGAGGCCCGCAACAATTACCCTGAGGCCCAAATTGGCCAGCTGATTGCAAACATTGGGCAGCTCCGCATCAAAAAACTGGGCTTCATCAATACCAATAACATCTACTTCATTGGCCAGCAGGAGGATGTTTGAAGACGCCGGCACCGGTGTTGACATGATCTCATTCTCGTCGTGCGAAACCACCTTTTCTTCGTCATAGCGGGTATCCACACCGGGCTTGAATATTTCAACCTTCAATTGGGCAATGCGGGCGCGCTTGAGCCGCCTGATAAGCTCCTCGGTTTTACCGGAGAACATCCCCCCGCAGATCACCTCAATCCATCCCTTCTCCCGGGAGCGTTCCACATCGTTTTCAAGAAACATGGGTCAACAGTGCTTTGTAATAATTTCTTCTTCCTTTGCGATGGCCATTTTGCTTCTGATTCAAAATGGCTGCTTATCACAAAAATAAACAATAACTTTACACCGTTTTTCAATTCAGACCACGATCTATAAATTATTTTCCCAAGATGATGAAGCCACAGGAAATTATGCATGACATCAATAACTTATTGGATAATATAGTAACAAGGACCATAGCGATCAACAAGAAACAATTTTCCGGGGATAATTTGCTTGATATTGACCTGGTTCAGGACGATATCAGGCATCTGTACCGGCGCCTGGAGGCTTTGCGCTCTGTAATGGCGCAAGACACGGAGATGCCCCCGGCGGTTTCCCCGGCAGAAAAAGGTCAGGACGTTTCCGGCAGCGAGGCCAGCCGGCCTGCAGCCCCTCATGAGCCCCCGGGCGAAGAGCAAAAGGATGAAAGAGAAGGCGCTGCCCAAACCGAAATACTTCCTGGCGACACAGAAGCTCCGGCGCAGGGTGCTGACACACCTGCCCCTGAAACATCTGCAACGATCAGGGAGCAAGGCAGCGGAGAACAATCTGCGGAAAGGCAGGCAACTCCACAGGAAGTATCCGGAGAAGACACAGGCCACAAAGACCGGGAAAGTGTGCCGCCGACAGCTTCTGACAGCGACACCACAGACTCATCGCAGAACACAGAAAAACCTGCAAATCAGCCCCCAACAGGGCATTCCGTTGACCAGCCCGAAAAACAAAAGCAAAAACCCAGCAAAGGGAACGGCAACAGGGCGGTGATCGACATTCTTTCGGAATACGGAAACAAAACCATAGGGGACACTTACCTGGAAGAGAATGACAGCAGCCTGCACACCCGTATTTCGCTCAACAAGGAAGACAGGAGCATCGGCGAAAGAATGCAGAAACAACCCTTGTCAAATCTGAAAGAAGCGATCGGGGTCAACGAAAAATTCCTGTTTATCAACGAACTTTTTGACGGCAACATCCAGGCATACAACGACGCGATCTCCAGGCTCAACGCCATGAATGACAGCAGAGAGGCTTTCGATTACCTGGGTGCGCTGGGCATTGAGTTTTCATGGGATGCCGCCAGGTCTGCGGACACCATTGAAAAGCTGGCCCAATTGGTTCAGAGGAGGTATGTAAAATAAATGGCAACAGCTGGCTATCCTTTTTTCAGCTAACGCAAGGGATGCAGGCAGCCTGTGCAAAAATCCTGTTATGGCAGCTCTTTTTGTGGTCCCCACCCCCATCGGCAATCTTGAAGACATGACATTCAGGGCTATCCGCATATTGAAGGAAGCCGACCACGTTCTCACCGAGGACACCCGGGTTACCGGGAAATTGTTTAAGCATTACGGCATCGACACCCGCATGGTGACCTATCATCAGCACAACGAACACCGGGTGCTTGACAGGATCATGCAACATCTGCTTTCAGGAGAAAAAATAGCCTTGGTAAGCGATGCCGGTACGCCGGGCATCTCAGATGCGGGTTTTCTTCTTGTCAGGGAATGCGTAAAAAACGGCGTTCATGTAGAGGTGCTTCCGGGAGCCGCAGCCTTTCTCCCTGCCCTGGTGGCCAGCGGCATCCCTTGCGACCGTTTTGTCTTTGAAGGCTTCCTCCCGGTAAAAAAGGGGCGGCAGACCCGGCTTCAATCCCTGGCTGCAGAAAGCAGGACCATGGCATTTTACGAGTCCCCTCACCGCCTGGTTAAAACCCTGAGCGCTTTCCGCGACATCTTTGGAGACGACCGCAGGGCCTGCGTGTCGCGCGAGATAAGCAAAATCTACGAAGAACACGTTCGGGGATCTCTGGCAGAGCTTGCCGATACCTTCACTACAAGGAATGTAAAAGGCGAGATCACCATCATCGTGGCAGGCTCCGGCACCTGAGCGGTGCAACAGAAAAGGCTGTAACAGTGCTTTACCCTGCTTAAGAGTTCAGTCGTTGCCTGAGTTTGGCAGCTTCCTCTTCAAATCCGGGCTTCCCGAGCAAAGCAAACATATTGCGTTTGTACGCCTCAACACCGGGCTGATCAAAAGGATTGACACCCAGCATATAGCCGCTTAACGCACAGGCCATCTCAAAGAAATAGATCAGGCTTCCCAGGTGATAGGCATTCAGCTCGGGCAGCTCTATCTCCAGGTTGGGCACATGGCCGTCCACATGGGCCAGCATAGTACCCCGGGCTGCCATCTCATTGACAAAGCCCAGCCTTTTGCCTGTAAGGTAATTCAGTCCGTCCAGGTTGTCCTTATCTTCCGGGATTGTAAGCGTTTTACGGTTTTTCTTCAGGGTTAAGACAGTTTCAAAACTGTTTTTTGTGCCTTCCTGGATAAACTGCCCCATAGAGTGCAGGTCTGTCGTGAAACTGACCCCTGCGGGGAAAATGCCTTTCCCCTGCTTTCCTTCGCTCTCGCCAAACAACTGCTTCCACCATTCTGTAAAGAAAAACAGCGATGGCGTATAGCTGGCAAGGATCTCTGTTGTACGGCCTTTTTTATAGAGCAGGTTGCGCAAAACAGCATAAAGTGCCGCCGGGTTTTCGAAAACGTCGTGGTGTTCTCTCAGGTGGGCTGCCATGTCTCTGGCCCCCGACAGCAGGCCTCTGATATCCACGCCGGCTGCAGCCACGGGCAGCAAGCCTACCGGGGTAAGTACCGAGTAGCGTCCGCCCACATCGTCAGGGATGACATAGCTGGCATACCCTTGTTCTGTGGCAAGCTGCTTGAGGGCTCCGCGCCTGGCATCGGTTATCGCAAAAATCCTTCGTGCAGCCTTCTGTTGCCCGTATTTCTCTTCCAGCTGCCTGCGGATCAGCCTGAAGGCAACGGCAGGCTCAGTGGTGGTTCCAGATTTGGAAATTACGATTACGGAATACTCCTTATTCTCAAGATAAGACAACAGATCATGATGATATTCCTCATCCAGGTGGTGCCCAGCATAGAGCACCTCCGGACCTGGTGCAGCATGCAGCGGCCCGGACAGGGCTTCAATGACTGCCCTGGCACCCAGGTAAGACCCCCCTATGCCAATAACAACAACCGCATCGGACTCTTCACGAATGATGGAAGCATCGTCTTCGATCCGTTCCAGCAAACCGCTGCCTGTGTTGTCCGGGAGGTCTATCCAGCCCAGAAAATCACTTCCCGCGCCCGTCCCTTCGTAGAGTTTTTGCCTGTGAAGCTTGGTTTCGCTGTCAAAAAGCCCTATTTCCGATGTGTTTATCAATGATAGGGCTTGCTGGTAATGAACTTTGATCTGGGTCATATCACTACGTCCTTATGCGGTTATGAAAAAAAATTAAGAAATGCCCTGGCGTATATCCGGTCGGCCGGGCCGGGAAAGTATTTCCTGATCCGGTTTAATCAAGCTTGCGCGCAACCTCAACGGTCTCGAAGGCTTCTATCACATCCCCCACTTTTATGTCATTAAAGCGGTCAATGTTCAGGCCGCACTCATAGCCCGAAGAAACCTCTTTCACATCGTCCTTAAACCTTTTCAGTGAGCCAAGGTTGCCGGTATATACTACAATGCCATCGCGGATAAGCCGGATATTGGAATTGCGGTTGATTTTCCCGTCAAGAACAATACAGCCTGCAACGGTTCCAACCTTGGAGATTTTGAACACGTCGCGCACTTCGAGGTTTGCCACTACCTTCTCTTCGATTTCGGGAGAGAGCATGCCTTCCATCGCCGACCTCAGTTCGTTAATGGCGTTATAGATAACGCTGTACAGCCTTATGTCGATCTGTTCCTGCTCGGCAAGTTTTCTTGCCGGCATCGACGGCCTGACCTGGAAGCCAATGATAATGGCATTGGAGGCTGAGGCAAGCAACACATCGCCTTCGGTGATCTGGCCTACCGCCTTGTGGATGATATTCACCTGGATCTCGTCGGTCGACAGTTTGAGAAGCGAGTCACTAAGTGCTTCAACAGAGCCATCCACATCCCCTTTAACGATCACGTTCAATTCTTTGAAGTCGCCTATTGCGATACGGCGTCCAATCTCATCGAGGGTGATGTGTTTTTGCGTCCGCAGCCCCTGTTCACGGATAAGCTGTTGCCTTTTGTTGGTAATTGCTTTTGCCTCGCTTTCGCTTTGCATGACATTAAAGGTGTCGCCGGCTTGCGGAGCTCCGTCAAGGCCAAGAATAAGAACGGGGGTTGACGGGCCGGCTTCTTTGATGCGATGGCCTCTTTCGTTAAACATGGCCTTCACTTTTCCCTGCGTGGTACCTGCAACAACGATATCTCCAATTTTCAGCGTGCCGTTTTGCACAAGTACTGTCGAGATGTAACCGCGCCCTTTGTCGAGCGACGATTCAATGATGGTACCGGAAGCATCTTTCGCGGGATTGGCCTTCAGCTCAAGAAGTTCCGATTCGAGCAGGACTTTTTCCAGCAGGTTGTCGATGTTCTTGCCTTTTTTTGCTGATATTTCCTGGCTCTGGAACTTACCGCCCCAGTCTTCGACAAGGATGTTTATGTTTGCCAGCTCTTCCTTTACCTTTTCGGGTGTGGCATTCTCTTTGTCAATTTTGTTGATGGCAATGACAATGGGAACACCTGCCGCCTGGGCGTGGTTAATGGCTTCCACTGTTTGTGGCATCACGCTGTCGTCAGCGGCTACCACGATAATGGCCACATCTGTGACTTTTGCACCCCTTGCGCGCATCGCGGTAAAGGCCTCATGGCCCGGGGTGTCGAGGAAGGTGATCCGCTTGCCGTTGTCGAGGTCTACGGCATAGGCCCCGATATGCTGGGTTATTCCGCCAGCCTCACCGGCAATAACATTTGCGTGGCGTATCTGGTCGAGCAAGGATGTTTTTCCGTGGTCCACGTGCCCCATCACCGTTACGATAGGAGCCCTGTCGCGCAGGTCAGCGGGATCATCCTCATCTTCTTCAATAACTTCCTGGCTGTCGGCACTCACGAATTCCACATCGTAACCAAACTCATCGGCCACAATGGTTATGGTTTCCGCATCCAGGCGCTGGTTAATGGAAACAAAGAGCCCGAGCGACATGCAAGTCGAGATGATCTCGTTAACAGAAACATTCATCATATTCGCAAGCTCAGATGCAGAGATAAACTCTGTCACCTTAAGCATTTTCTGTTCGCTTTCAGCCCTTTCTTGTTCTTTTTCCTTCTGTTGCTGCAGCATTTCCCGCTTCAGGCGGCGATGTTTGGCAGCCCTGGATTTCCCGGTTCCACTGAGGTTGGCCAACGTTTCCTTGATCTGGCGTGAGATTTCCTCCTCGGAGACCTCAGGGCGCTGTTGCTCTTTTTTGGCTTTCCTGGGTTTGCCGGTTTTCTTATCCGGCTGAGCTTTTTCAGCTGTTTTTTCTTTTTTGATGCGCTTACGTTTGCGCTTTTTCGACTTGCCGGGGTCTGATGATGAGGCAACTGGCTTTTTGGAGGCCTCTTTCGGGTCAGGCAGATCCATCTTGCCCAATATAGTAGGGCCTTCCAGCTTTTTAAACTGGGTCTTGTGGTACCCTGCCTCCTTTTCTTTGCTTTCCTCTTCGTCTTTCTGCAGCTTTTTTGGCACATCTTCACCGGTATCTTTGCCGGCGGGAGCCACATCATCTTCTTTGCCGGGCGCAGGTGTTTCTGCCTCCTTTTGTTCTTCATCCACAGGTGCTTTATCTCCTGGCCTGGCTTCCTGCTCTCCGGCGGCAGGCTCTTCCTCCTTCGCGTCCTCCTTCTTTTTGCCTGCAGCTGCCTTTTTCTTCTTCGTGGCAGGCTCTTCTATATCAATTTTGCCTACCACTTTGATGGTGCTCTCTTGTTCTTTTTCCTCTTCTTTGACGTCTTCTTTGCCGCCCTCTGCCTCCTCCGGGACCCCTTCTTTTTTATCCGGGTCGCCGGCTTCCGGGGTTATTTCCTCCGGCTTTTCCTCCGGCTTCGGCACGTCTGCCGCTTCCTCCTCCTCTGCCTTTTCTTTCTTTTTCTTCGCAGCTTTTTTATCCCCGAGCTCTTCCTCCGGGATTTTGCCGACAACCTTGAGGCCGGGTTTTTCTTCAGAAGGTGTAACATCTTCAGAGACCTCTTCCTTTTTCTCCTCCGCTTCCTCAGGTTTCTCCGTTGCCTTTACATCAGCCACATCTTCATCCGCATCCTTCTCTTCCTCCTGCTGGGTTTTGGCATCCTCATCTTCTTTGTCCTTATCGATGGAGATGCTCTCTCTTTTAAGTATTCCAAGACCGGCTTTACGGGTTGCCTCCTTGAGGGTTTTCTCACTTTGAAACTCTTGGAAAAGAAGCTCATAAGCCTCCTGCGGAATCTTGGCATTGGGGTTATTGGCTACCGAGATCCCTTTTTTATTGAGGAAATCCACAATAGTAGTCAGGCCAATGTTAAACTCCTTGGCAACTTTACTTAATCTTCTTGTTTTGGTCCCTTCAGTCATATAATCCTTTCGGTTATCTACCCTTTTTTCAGCACCACAAATCTTGCAAATTTAGGGTATTTTATTCAAATTCTGCCTTTAATATTCGCATCACCTCTTCAACGGTTTCCTGTTCCAGATCCGTGCGGTTCACAAGGTCATTCACACTTAAAGACAACACGCTTTTGGCTGTATCGCAGCCTATTCTTTTTAATTCGTCAATGATCCAGTCTTCTATCTCATCGCTGAACTCCATGATATCGACATCTTCGCTGTCAACATCCGTTTCACGATACACATCAATCTCATAGCCGGTAAGACTTCCGGCAAGCTTGATGTTAAACCCTCCTTTGCCAATGGCCAGCGACACCTGGTCAGGTTTCAGGTACACTTCGGCTCTTTTGTTTTCTTCATCGATTTCGATGGAAGATATCTTTGCCGGGCTAAGTGCCCTTGAGATATAGAGTTTTGCGTTGGTTGTGTAGTTGATAACATCGATGTTTTCGTTTCTCAACTCCCTCACGATCCCATGGATCCTCGACCCTTTCATGCCAACACAGGCACCCACGGGGTCAATGCGATCATCGTAGGACTCAACCGCCACTTTCGCACGTTCGCCTGGCACACGCACGATTTTCTTGATGGTGATCAGCCCGTCATATACTTCAGGGACTTCCTGTTCAAAAAGCCTTTCCAGGAAAACGGGCGAGGTCCGGCTGATAATGATCAGCGGGTTGTTGTTTTTTATCTCTACCCGCGACACCACCGCTCTGACCGTATCTCCTTTGCGGTAAAAGTCAGAAGGGATCTGCTCTGTTTTTGGAAGAATCAGTTCGATATCTTCGTCGTCCAGGGTGAGGATCTCTTTTTTCCACACCTGGTATACCTCTGCTGTGACAAGGTCGCCGATCTGGTCCTGGTATTTTTTGTACACACTGTCCTTTTCCAGTTCCATGATCTTGGAGGACAGGTTTTGCCGGATAGCAAGAATTTCACGCCGTCCAAAATCACTCATCCTCACTGGTTCGGATACATCCTCTCCCACTTCAAAGTCGGGCTCTATCTTTATCGCATCGGAATAAGCAATTTCTGAGTTTTCGTCTGTCACTTCCCCATCTTCAACGATAGTCCGGTTGCGCCACACTTCGAGATCGCCTTTGTCGATGTTTACAATGATGTCGAAGTTATCTGCTGAACCGTATTTTTTTTCCAGCATGCTGTTGAAAACATCTTCCAGGATAAGCATCATCGTGGACCGGTCGATGTTTTTAAATTCTTTAAACTCCGAAAACGATTCAACCAGGTTAATAGTTTCCATTTTCTCTGTTCTGTTTATGTTGTATTAAAAAACTTTTTTTCTGTTTCTCAGCGGAACGAGACCTGCACTTTTGCCTCTTTAATGTCGTCAAAAGCTATGAAGAGGCGCGCATTTGCGTCTGTATCAGGCTCTTTTTTCTTTTTCTTCCCTTTTTTCTCCTTGTCTTTTTCTATGACGACTCCCTTTTCTGTCACATCAGCAAGCCTTCCCTTGATGCTCTTATCTTCCTTGTCGGTTATGGCCAGGCGCCGTCCAATGTTGTTTTTGAACTGGCGATTAAGCTGCAAAGGTTGTCCGACCCCTACCGATGAAACCTGCAGTTCAAAGTCCTCCGCCTCACGGTCGAGGTGACTTTCAACGTGCCGGCTGAGCTTGCTGCAGTCTTCGATGGTAACTCCGCTGTCACCATCAAGATAGATCACGATTTTGTTTTGCGGCGTAACTTTGATATCAACCACAAACTGATCCGTATCCCGGAGGTATGCATTGACTATCTCAGCTATATCCTGTTCCTTTATCATAAGCCGGAAACCTAATAAAGAAGGGGACATCGTGCCCCCTTCCTGTCTTGCTTTAAACGTATTTGCGGTGCAAAGATAATAATTTTATTATAAACTGAAAAAAAACGACCTGTTTTTTAGTGGTTTAGACCACGAAAAACTGTTAAGAATTTCAGGTGTCTGCCGAATTATCATCTGGGGCCTGCAAGATGCAGTGCATTGATTGCAGATACGCTGTGAAACTCAGTATTATCGGCCTAGCTACCATCTGAGGCCCCCAAGATGCCCGTAATGCTCGCTCAGTATATCCCACGCCCGGTCGGCGACTTCATCCTGCCCGTATTCGAGAGCTGTTTCGGAGATAAACTGCATCAAAGCCATGCTTTCGCCCAATCTTTCCCTTACCAACTGGGAGCGTTCGGGCATGAACTGTTCAAAATAGATCAGTTTTTCTTCCTGTATATCTGTCATTCGTTCCATAATTGCGTTGCCCTTGTCGTAGGCCCCTGCCTTGTAATAGTTTTTCGCAATCAGGAGCGTAAAATAGTTGTAGGGCACGTTTTCTTCGGGCATCACTTTCATGGCTTTATCCAGCGCAGCAATAGCTGAGTCGGGTTTGTTCTCCTCTATAAGGGTATTGGCCAGACGCTGGAACACGTTACGGAAGCTGACCGTTAGCCTTCGGTGGTCTTCGTCGAGGTAAACGGAGGGGTCTTCCATGTTGCCCCACTGGAATTTGTTCATCAAATTGTCGTATAAGATACGTGTATTTACCCTTCCTATCCTGTTGGGAGTAAATTCGGAGCGTATAGGTACAAGCCGGTAGGCCATCCCTTCGAGTTGGAAATATTCCTCAAGGCCCATGTAGGAGTCTCTTCCGGTGGTTATAGCAAAATAGACGGGGCGTTCCCAGTTGTTTTCTGCCAGAAAGTCAAGCGCCATCATATGGTTTTTGTTCATTCCCCTTCCCGGCATCTGCCACTCCACCGCATCCACGATCAGGTGGGCATCTTCGGGGGCTACGGTGCCGTTATCCACCACTTTTGCAGAGTCAACCGGCAGCCGGAAATTCCTTGTGGGGAAGAAGGGCTCTTCCCTGCCCCTGACAAAGCGTTCGATCATTGACCCCAGGTCAAGATAGCGGTCTGTCCGCTCCAGGATCTGAACATAATCACGGGTGCCGTCCCTGTATTCGAGGGGGTCAAAGCTGAACGGCACCGGCTTTGCATCATAGGTTTTCCGCCGGAGCATGTTATCGATATACCAATCTGTGTTAAGCAGGCTCATGTTAACCACCTTAATGTCGGTCCGGATACCCTCTACTTCCTGGGCATACCAGAGCGGGAACGTGTCGTTATCGCCGTTGGTAAAAATTATGGCATTGGGGGCACACGATTCCAGGTAGTTGACAGCCACATCCCTGGCACCGTAGCGGCCTGATCTGTCGTGATCATTCCAGTTTTCCCGGGCCATGTTCGCCGGCACCAGGATCAGGCAGGCCAGGACTGTGGTAATAGCAGCAATTTTGCCGGTTTTATTTGCAGCCAGGGCATTTTCAGGTGAGTCGTCATCTTTTTTGCCAAGCTTCCGTGCCAGCCAATCTGTGAGGGCCAGCACACCGAGCCCCACCCAGATAGAAAAAGCGTAAAAAGAGCCTATATAGGAATAATCCCGCTCACGCGGCTGGAAGGGCGTTTGGTTAAGATACATGATAATGGCCAGCCCGGTCATGAAGAACAGCAATCCCACGACCAGTGCATTGTCGGGCCGTCGTTTCAGCTGGTACAAAAAGCC
The DNA here is from genome assembly GCA_003556325.1 of Bacteroidales bacterium. Lineage (GTDB taxonomy): Bacteria > Bacteroidota > Bacteroidia > Bacteroidales > UBA7960 > PUPG01. The sequence continues at coordinate 33,861 of PWRF01000106.1, forward strand.
GATGACGCCCAGGATGAAGGGCAGCATGTAATATGTGTTGCGCCCGGGATTGCCGGCCATGGTCTCAGGCAGGTTGCTCTGAGGCCCGAGGCGCCATTCGTCGATAAAAGAAATTCCGGTGATCCAGTTCCCGTCAAAAGCACTTCCGTGGCTCTGAATGTCGTTTTGCCTGCCGCTGAAGTTCCACATCAGGTAACGCAGATACATATGGCCTACCTGGTAGCTGAAGAAAAAGCGGAGGTTCTCACCAAAAGTCGGTTTGTTCACCGTCACAGGCTGCCCTCTGAAGTCGGTCGTGCGTATGGGCCTCCCTCTTACATTGCCCCATTGCTCATAACCGTCGGGATGGTTGGCACGGCTGCTCCACATCCGGGGGAAAAGTGTGGTAAACTGAGGGTCATAAACCGGTTCAAGGTTCTCCCTGGGGTTGATGATCTCGTACCTGCCCGTTTCGCGGTTTTTGCCCCATACCGGCACCCCGTCTTCTACATCCACAACAGGGGCATTATAGTAGGG
>PWRF01000193.1 GCA_003556325.1 Bacteroidales bacterium
CTACTGCCTGATCTTGCAGCGACTCTTCAACAGGCATATATTTGCTTGCGTATTTCTGAAGGGTTCTTTTCAGAAGAACCGGGTTTAGCGGTTTAGCCAGGAAGTCATCCATGCCTGCTTTCAGGCATTTCTCTTTTTCCTTTTTTGTCGCACCCGCCGTAAGAGCAATTATTGGGATATGCCCGCCTTGTTTCTTTTCTTTACTCCGGATACGCCTGGTCGCCTCAAGACCATCCATCACCGGCATTTGAATATCCATAAAGATCATATCAACAGGTTTGCGCCGGGACAACATGTCCAGTGCCTCTTTTCCCGTCGAAGCCTCCAAAATGACAGCGCCTGGGATTATTTCCCCGATGACAGCCCTGGTCAGCTCCATGTTCAATGGCACATCTTCCGCAAGCAACAAAACAGGCTGTTTGCCAATAGCAGGCGCCTGATCCGCAATCTCTTCAGCAACTTCCGCGGGTTCCGGATCTGAAGGGCCATTTTGAAGATGTTGCAGATGAAAGAACAGTTCGTCTGATTTTACCGGTTTGACAAGCTTACTGGTTACACCCAGTTTCCTGCACTCATTATGGACCCGGTTGTCATCGGCTGAGCTGTATAACAAAATAACCGGTTGCTGACCGGCAGGGATGTTGAGGTTTTGCCTGATCATGCGTATTGTTTCCAGCCCGTCGAGTACCGGCATGTGATGGTCAATTATGACCACATCAAAGCGGTTTTTCGATTTCGCCAGCACCTGCAAAGCTGCCAGGCCGCTTTTGCTGAATGTGCAATGAATTCCCCAGTTGGATAGAATCTGCCTCAGTATCATCCGGCTGCGGTCGTTATCATCGACCACCAGGACGCGCCTGATCTCGCCCAGGTCTTTGGTGTCTTGTTTTTCACCTTGCTCAAAAGCTGTTTCGATCTCAAAAAAGAAGGTGGAGCCCTTGCCTTCCTCGCTATCCACCTGAAGCGTCCCCTTCATTTTATCAACGATCAGTTTCGAGATCTGCAAACCCAGGCCGGTCCCGCTGTAGCGCCTGGTGGGGGAGGAGTCGGCCTGGTAAAAGGCATCGAATAACTTTTTGTGTTTGGACTTCTCAATGCCTATGCCGGTGTCTCTCACGGAGAACCGAAACCTGCCCCGGTTTTTGGTTTTTTTGGAAAACTCCAGTTTGAGCTCTATCTCACCTTCTTCGGTAAATTTCACTGCATTACCCAATAGGTTCACCAAAACCTGCTTCAGCCTGATCGCATCGGTTATAGCATAAGAAGGAACATCCGGTTCTATGTTCAGCAACAACTCCAACCCCTTTTCGGATGCTTTGTGTTTCAGAATATCGGTGACCTGGGCTGCTAACACAACGATATCGGTTTTCACCGGTTCGAGTTCGAGCTTACCTGATTCAATTTTGGAGAGATCCAGGATGTCACTGACCACATCCAGCAGCATGTGAGCAGATATGTTTGCATTATCCAGGTATTGTTTTTGAAGAGTGTTTAATGGAGTGTTCCTTAGTAGATCAGTGAACCCGATCACTGCATTTATGGGTGTGCGTATTTCGTGACTCATATTGGCAAGGAACTCCGATTTAGCCTTATTTGCAGCCTGTGCTTCCTCCCTGGCCCTGATAATGGCTTTTTCAGATTTCTTCTTTTCACTGATGTCGAGGATGAAACCGTCGAGATACCCTACTTCACCGTCCAGCTCACAAACCGCACGGCCTTTTTCGTTAACCCAAAGGATGTTCCCATCCCTGTGACAAATCCTGTATTCTATGTCCCAGGCTCTGTTTTCGGCAATGGCAGATTGAATGCGGTGCGACACATAGGCCTGGTCTTCTTTATGAATGATGCTTTCAAAGGTGCGGACTGCACTTTCGATAAAATCGCTGACCGGATAACCGGTAAAGGCTTCTGCGATATCACTCAGGAAGAGCATGGTCCAGTCTTTATCACTTCTGCACCTGTAAGTAACACCGGGGATGTTCTCTACAAGCGACTGGTACTGGTCACGGGTCCTCCTGATCTCATCCTGCGTACGCTTGCGTTCTGAAATATCTCTTTGAATGCCCACATAGCCCGTAGTTTTCCCGGATTGATCCACCATGGGCATCACCTTGTATTCACAGTGAAAGGTGCTGCCATCCTTGCGCTTATTCAGAGATTCGCCAATGTATACCCTGCCTTCTGATACGGTATTGTATATTGCCTGCTGGATGGTGGCAGCCATGGGTTCAGCATTAAATATATCTGGTTTTTTCCCGGCAAGTTCGTCAAAATGATAACCAAACAGTTCCAGGGCCGCCCTGTTGGCATAGTTTATTCTGAACTGCAGGTCGGTGGCAATCACCGAATCTGAGATGTTATCCACAATGGTGCTCTGAAACTCAAGTTGCTGCTCTTTACTTTCAAAAGCAGAATGCGATATATCAGGCCTGTATCTTTTCATTTGTTTCCTGGATTATAAATCTGAGAAAAGCCATTTATTTTTGCTTGCGCAAGAAGAATGACCCCGGCATCTCAGATTTGGCTTACACAAGGCAAACTTAGGAATTTTTTCCGGAGGGTGATGTCAGTCGCTGCAGACATTCTCAGCCAGGGGCTTTCAGGTCGATTCGCCACTGCCGTCATCCGGATATGCAAAAACTGATTTGCCTGTACGCAGATATATGCTTACCTTGTGACGCCCCGGGTGACTGAAGATCCGGTGCAATGTATTAAACCTCAGCATGATGGAGCAAGAATCCACCGAATACAAGTACCTGTTTGGGCCTGTCCCCTCGCGCCGGCTGGGTATGTCGCTGGGGGTCGACCTGGTGCCTGCCAAGGTCTGCTCGCTCGACTGTGTCTATTGCGAAGCAGGGAAAACCACGCATCATACCCTGGAAAGGAAGGAATACATCCCATATGAAAAGATCACCGGGGAACTTAAGCATTATTTCGCCCACCAGCCCGACCCCGATTACATCACGTTCTCGGGCTACGGGGAGCCGACATTGAATAGCCGCATCGGCGATGTGCTCGACTTTATCAAGGAGCATAAACCCGGAATACCTGTGGCCTTGCTGACCAACGGCACCCTCTTTTCCGACCCGGAAGTCCGCGCCGCCGTCTCCCGTGCCGACCTCATCCTGCCTTCGCTCGATGCCGTTACCGACGAGGTGTTTCACAAGATCAACAGGCCTGCCACGAAGCTCTCCGTAAAACAGCACATCCGGGGCCTGATCGACTTCAGCAACGACTACAAGGGAAAGATCTGGCTGGAGGTGTTCATCCTGCCCGGGTATAACGACACAAGGTCAGAGTTGCTCGCCATGAAAGAGGTGATCAAACGTATTGCCCCGGAGATTGTGCAGTTAAACACCCTCGACCGCCCCGGCACCGAAAAGGGACTCCGCGGCGCCACCAAACAGGAACTGCAGCATGTAGCAGATCTGTGGGGGCTTGAAAACGTGAGCATTATTGCTGCCAGTGCCAACAGGAAAGATACAAAAGCCTACCGAAAAGACCACGAAAACGCCATCCTCGAAACCATATCCAGAAGGCCCTGTACGGTGGATGACCTCATCTCCATCCTGGGCATCCCTTCCCCCGAGATCAGCAAATACCTCAGCGCACTCGAAGCTGGTGGACGCATCGAATCAGAAAGACTTGAAAGGGGCGTCTTTTACAAAAGGAAAACATAAGGCCCTGTATTGCCGTGGATCTGACTACACGTATTTCCAGGGATCATCGTTAACCTCTGGAAACGTGAACTAACAAAAGCCTCCCCGGCAAATGATCACAACCTTTTAATCAAGGCGCTTGATTCGTGGCTATCCAACAAAAATTTGTTTCGTGCCAACAGACAATCTCATCAATAACGCTTTACCCAAAAAGGAAAAAGCCCCGCATGTTGGGGGCTTAATGGTACGCTAACCTGCTGTATCTTCGTCTAGTTGATGTAAATCGGGCCATCCGGTCCCAGCGGAATTCCCAGCCATACCCACAGCATCAGCGTGGCAATCCAGACGATCCCGAGGATCACGGTATAGGGCAGCATTGTGGCAATGATGGTTCCTATGCCGTACTTCTCGTCGTACTTTTGAGCGAAGGTCACAATAAGGGCAAAATAGCTCATCATGGGGGTTACCAGGTTTGTCAGGCTGTCTCCGATACGGAATGCGGCCTGGGTAATGCCCGGATGGTAGGCGTTATCGAGCAGCATCAGCATGGGGATGAACACCGGTGCGATGATGGCCCATTTGGCGGATGCACTTCCCATGAAAAGGTTAATAAAGGCTGAGAGCAATACAAAAGCGGCAATCAGCACCGGGCCGGTAAACCCTATATCGCTTAGCCCGGAAGCACCTTTGATGGCGATGATCAGTCCCAGGTTCGATTCGTTGAAGAAGTAGACAAACTGGGCTGCGAAGAACACCAGGACGATATAGCCGCCCATTCCGCTCATTGACTTGATGATATGTTTCATCATGTCTTTGTCGTTGCGGATGGTTCCGACCACGATCCCGTAAACGAGGGCAGGAAAGAAAAAGAAGAGCATGATGCCTATGATGATGCCGTCGAAGAAGGGCGAGTGCAGCACCGAGCCGGTTTCCGGGTTCCGGAAGATGCCGTTGGCCGGCACTACTGTTAGTGCCAGCAGGATCAGGAAGAATATCGCTGTGATAGCGGCCCAGCGCAGTCCTTTTTTCTCCCGGGGGGTAAGCTGCTCTATGGCAAACCTCTCTGCAGGCCCATCGTACTTGCCCAGGCGCGGCTCCACTATTCTTTCTGTGACCCAGACACCTACAAAGAGTACGACGAAGCTGGAAATGATCATAAAGTAATAGTTTACTGCCGGGTTAACCACCATTTCAGGGTCGATCAGCTGTGCCGCCGATGTGGAGATCCCTGCCAGGATGGGGTCAATTGAACCTATGAAGAAATTGGCCCCAAAGCCTCCGCTTACCCCGCAGAAGGCGGCGGCAAGGCCCGCCATGGGATGTCGTCCAATGCCATGGAATATCATGGCCCCCAAAGGAATGAGTATGACATACCCGGCTTCCACTGCCAGCCCGGATATGATCCCTGCCAGTACCACAGCGCCTGTGATAAGCTTGGGAGGGGCACCCAGTACCAGTGCACGTATCATGATGGCAAAAAGCCCGGTGCCTTCGGCCAGCCCGATCCCCACCATAACTACCAGCACATATCCCAGGGGAGGGAACCTGAGGAAGTTATCCAGGATATTGGTGTATATCCAGCGTATGCCATCACCACTCAGCAAATTTTTGACAGTGACCACCGTTCCGTCTACCGGATGCGTGGCCGAAACATTTGCCCAGTAGGTGATGGCGGAAATAATCAGCACTATTCCGGCCAGCATGGCAAATATGGTGGCCGGGTGCGGCAGCCTGTTCCCTATGATCTCAATCCAGTCAAGCGACTTGCGAAATACCTTCTTCGTACTCTTCTTGATCTTAGTCAGTGCCATTCAGATGTTTGGTTTGAAGTTAAAAAAACAAAGCCGTATCAATGTGTGGTTCTGAAATACCAGGGTTACCATCCCAGGATCGACTCGGGATATTTGGGTGGTTTTTCATCGCGCGGCTTGTCAAGCCTCAGGTAGTGGTCGAACCACTCCATGGTGCGCACGATATAGTCGAGGCGATGCACGTTTCTTGCATTGCCATGCCCTTCGTTCTGGTACCAGATGAGTCGTACAGGTGCGTTCCCATGCAGTTTGAGGGCACGGTACATCTCCAGTCCCTGCGACGGGTGTACGCGCGGGTCGGCATCGCCATGAAGGACGAGGGTGGGAGTGAGGCTCTGGTGGGCATATTTCACCGGGCTGCGGCTGTAAACGTCCTGCCAGTCTTCGTGTGTCCAGTATCCCCAGTGCACATAATAGTCTTCGTAAGGGATGTCGGTGGTGTTTCTTTTGGATACCTGGTTGGATATGCCTACAAACATTACCGAGGCCGCGAAACGGTCGGTATGCTTTGTGGCCGACCAGGCGGCAAAATATCCGCCATACGAACCGCCGCCAATACCTACGCGGTCTATATCCACATATCCAATTTCGATAAGATGGTCGATGCCGTCAATTACGTCGTCGTATTCAACACCGACAAGGTCGCCGTAGCCTGCCATGGTAAAGTCCACACCACGGCCTGAGCTGGCACGGTAGTTAGGCATGAACAAAAAGTAGTTGCGTGCGGCGGCTACCTGCCCCCATGTGCCGTAAGACGTGACCCATCCGTTCTGAACGGCTGCCTCAGGGCCACCGTGGATGTAGACGATCATCGGGTATGTCTGGCCTTCTTCATAGTCCACGGGGTATAGCAACACACCGTCGATATCCATGCCGTCGCGGGCCTCATAGGTAATGGTCTTCTGCTCGGCGAGACGAATATCTTCCAGCCATTCGTTGTGATTTGTGTGCCTGACAAGCTCTTCGTCATCGAGGGTAAAGGTAAAAAGCTCGCTGGGGTGCTGCCAGGTGTTGGCCGCCATGACCACCACCCCGTCAAGGTATTGGAAGCGGCCAAAAACAATGGTTTCAGGTTCGATCAGTATGGTCCTCTCTTCCTCATCCAGCAGCTGCTTGCTCAGTACAATGTCGTTACGCTCTTCGGCTGCATAGAGCAGGGTGTTGTCGTTTTTCCAGGCAAAGTCGATCACGCTGAGCTCCATGCCTTCCACGTAATTTCTCAGCTCTTCAAATGTTTTTTCGGTATCGACGTCCATCACGAAAAGGCTCCCCTCAACAGAGTCTTCCAGCTTGCTGGCACCGCGGAATGCCAGCTTTGACCCGTCGGGGCTGAACTCCATGTTGGCCAGCTTCCCGGGGTTGTCCATGATCTTTTCCACGTCACCAGTTTCCAGGTCTACCAGGTGGATGCGCTTGAACATGTAGCTGTCGTCAACGAGATTGCGGGGTGCAATGGCTGCAGCCGCATAGCGCCCGCCGGGGCTCAGTACGAAATCAAATACCGTCATATCTTCTGTTACCTGGCGCGTATCGTGGCTTTCGATCTCATAAACATACAGGTTGCGGTGCACCCATTCTTCTTCATAAACTTCGATCTCTATGCCTTTGTCACGGAACTCCCCGCGCATGGGGTCTTGTTCGGATGTGGCTGTAATGGCGAGCGACGCCTCGTCGATAAATGCATAACTCAGCACAGAAGAAGTGTGTTCGGTAAGAGTGTATGGCTCACCTCCGCGCAAACTCATTGCATATACTTGCACATAAGGGTTTTCAGGCAGATTGGCTCTGAAAGTAACGGCATCGCCGGCGGGAGTCCACCCGATGTTAAAAACCTGGCGTTGCCCGGTCATAAAGGGCAGAATCTCATCGTTCTGAATGTCATAAACATACAGCTCCCGGTAGTCACCTCCTGCTGAGTGTGTGAAAGGCCGCGGCACATGCAGGGTAAAAGCTATATACTCCTGGTTGGGCGACATGGCAACCTCAGCGACCGATCTCAGGTCGAACATGTTGTGGGTGGTCAGCACATCATCGGCTTTTGCCAGTGAGGCCGACAAAATCAATACAGTAAAGATCAGGGCAATTTGACGCATGATTTCTGGGTTTTGGTGTATACAATAAATACTGGGTTATAGTTAGGATGGCCACAAAAATAATGATTTTTAACAAACAGCCTTTGAGGTGATAAAAACACCGGCACCGGGAAATTTTTTCCGGATGCGGTACACCGGCGGAGAAGAAGGGAATAGTCCGTAAACTGCTGATCCTGTACCGCTCAGGGAGGAATAGACAGCCCCGTGATCCAGCAACGTATCGCGAATAGTCTGCAGTTGCGGATAATGCTCAAAAAGCACTTCTTCAAATCGGTTTTTTATGGATGATTGCCACCCGGCTACGGGCAGCTGCGAAAGGTCACGAAGCGATTGCCCGGGCCGTTTTGGGGTGATCCTGCCATAAGCCCATGAGGTGCTGATGTGCAAAGGGGGGACAACTATCAAAATGTTGAACCTTTCCAATTCAGTGAGCTGTATGCCTGTCAGTGTGTGTCCCCTCCCGGTGGCAAGCATAGCGCTTTTCCGGAGAAAGAACGGACAATCGCTGCCAATGTCTTCTGCAAATTGGGTCAGCTGCCGGGTGCTTAACCCCAGGCGAAACATGTGGTTCAGCACGGTGAGCATATGGGCTGCGTCGGAACTTCCCCCTCCCAGGCCCGCCCCGGGGGGTATTCTCTTGTGCAAACGGATGCTTACCGCAGGAAGGTCGGGAAAACTGCTTTTAAGTCTTTCATAGGCAAGCAAACACAGATTGGACGAAACCTCTCCCGGAATGGGGATCCCGCTTGCAGACAGAGTTGTTTTTCCGGCCGGTGACGGGTTCACTTCAAGGGTGTCGGAAAGGGAAACAGGAACGAGTATGGTCTCAATTTCATGATCCCCTGCCGCCGGATCCGGTTCAGGTATCAAGCCGGACTCCGGTTGGTTCTGGAAAGATGTATCAGCTGCCTCTTTGCCACCCCATTTGCCAACTACCTGGAGGCCTATGTTTATTTTGGCATGGGGGTGGACTTTCATGTGTGACGGTTTTACCTGTAACCTCATGAACGTTCAGGGGGCTTATCGGATTCATACCTGCAGCCCGGGCACTGCAGGTATGGATCGTTGTTTGATGCTTTAACTCTTAAGCCCGGGCACTGCAGCTACTGATCGATGTTTGTTGCCTCATCTTTGCTCCCCGGGCACTGCAGCTGCGGATCGATGTTTGTTGCCTCATCTTTGCTCCCCGGGCGCTGCAGCTGCGGATCGATGTTTGTTGCCTTATCTTTGCACCCCGGGCACTGCAGCTGCGGATCGATGATTGCTGCTTCATCTGCGCAGCCCAGGTGCGCGACAACTAATTGTTATTCAGCGCTTAATCCCGGAAGCCCAGGCGCCCGAAGGTTAAGGCAATTCGTCCCATTCAATAATAAACTCACCTTCTTCCTGTTTTCTCAGGCGCTCGTCTTTTTTTTCCTCTTCGGGCGATTGCTCGCGGGGTTCACGTGATAGGAAACGGAACTCTTCGCGCAGGATCTGCCTGAGGTTCTGTCTTTCCTCCCGCAGGTCGTCGCGTAATTTTTCCCGGACACCCTGGTGGTCGTAACTGAACTGCGGATTGTGAAAGTCCCCTGTCAGCCTCAGGAACAAAGTGGTGCGCCCCAACCCGTCGTCAATTATTTCGCCATATTGTTCCTGCGGATTACGACGTTCCCTGTGTTCCCTTGCAAGAACATCGGAAAGCAACACCTGTAACCTGTAGTCGATCTCGTTGTCGAAAGTGTGTATTCCGGACAATTGAAGGTCCAGGGCACTGCTTGCTATTTCCATCTGGGGGATGACAATTTCACGGTTGAGGATGTGGATTTCGTTTTCCAGGGTTGAAAAGGAAACATCTGAGAGGTCGCCGGTGCGAATGTACCGCCCCAAAGCAATAAGCGGATGGTAGTTCACAAGACGGCCTTCATTGATGGTCAGACTTGCGGAGGTTTCCATGCTGCTCCAGTCAATGATAAGGTCTGTGCTCCAGCGTGCCGAAAACTCCATGCCGGCTGTTACCCGGCCATGCAAATGCTCATGGCTGATGCCATCCTGGCCAAAATTGCCTGTTTGCAAAAACAACTGGTGAATGTCGACATCCGAAAGGGCAGCCTGGCAGGAAACGTCGAGGTAACCCGGTGACCTGCCATCTACGATGCCCGCGATAACCACATGGCCTTCCATGGCCTGCAGCTCAAGATGATCTGCAAAAAACCGGCTGTCAGCAATACGCATATTACCTGTGATGTCTTCTGCAAGAAAATCCCGAAAACTAAGTGCACCAATGTCTGCTTTCATGTCCATCCTGAGCCTCGAAGGGAGTGTCAGCCTGTAAAGAGTGTCTGCCTCGCTGGTATGCTGTTGAAGGATCTCATCCATATTGATTCGCGAGGCGCTCAGGTCGGCCTGGATAAGAGCTGTTTCGCCCGGCAAAAAAAGATAGGGCAATATATTGTTTATGCTACCTGTTAATGAGAAATCGCTGCCTCCCACTTTGCCTTCGAGGTGGCGCATCTTCAGCGCATTGTCGCTGAAGCTCATGCTGGCATTGATCCCGTGGTAGGGCAGGTAGTTCCTTTCATCCATGCTGAAGCTGACATCGTGAAGGCTTACCTCCCCGGAAAGTTGCGCTTCCAGGAGATCCCCGCGTGAAAAATTCCTTCCTTTGCTCATGGCTCCGTTAAAACGGATATCCATAGTTACCCTGCCGCCTGCGTGATGCAGGTTATGATGCGGGTAAAAGGAAAGCAGCTTGCGGGATGGCAAGCCGGCGTTCAAATCAAAAGACAACCAGGGCGCTGTAAAGTCAGTTAGTTCCAGTTCGCCTTGTATGGTTGCATCGTCGCCGCTGGCCCGAATGTCAGTAAGAGCAAGCTTCCCGCCCGGAAAGTCCGATCCGGCCTTTTTGGCATAATAGCCTTTCACCTGATGAATGGAAGCCTGTATGCCTTGTTGCGGAAACAGCAGCGAACCATCCCGTAATGAAAAACCAACCCTCAGGTCAAAACCTGCCGCATCATCAAGCATCCCTTTTATGTCAACATCAACAGAGGACAATCCGCTTATCTCATAAGGCCTGGCAATACGGCGCCAGCTTTCAGGCAACTGCCCGAGAAATTTTTGGCTGTCCAGTCTTTTTGCCACAATGCTTGCATCTGCATATACTGAATTATCCCTTCTATCGAAATAACCATCCACCACAAAATCATGGCCGTTTAGATTCAGCCGGCTCTCCATACTTCTTATACCTCCCTGGTCATCAAAAGAAAGTAACAGGTCGGTGTCTGCTTGCACTTTGCCCGACCAGTCAATGTTGCCGGCAATAATTTTATTGGCGGCCAGTTGCCCCCGCGATGCAAGTATTACCGTGTTGGTATCCTCCGGCAATGAAAACGCCATTTTATGGATGTCGATGCTGGCAAGCTGGTTTTCAGGAATATGTGAGAACGTGACCTGAAGCTCGCTCACTTCAATGTGTTTGATGTCAAAACGGAGTCCTTCGGAAGCTTTTGTGGTATCGGTTTCCCAGAAGATATAGTTTCTATGGCCACCAGGATATATGGTGGGATGAAAGAAGCCGTTATGAACTGCCAGGTGCCGTATGGTATATTCGCGACGAAAAAAGTCGAGGATGTTAAAGCGCAGGTGAATGGATTCGACGTGGGCGAGGGGCTTGTCTTTTGCCTGGTCAGCGTTGTCTTCAATATACACGTTGTGCAGAGAAACTGATGCCATGGGAAAATTGCCCAGGAGGCTGAACTCAATCTGACCGGCGCGGATCTCCGTTGTTGTTCTTCTGTTGAGTTCGTTCAGCAGGAGGTTTTGGATGTTGTCGCTGTCAAGCGATACCAGTATGATGATTGTGGCGGCGATGGCAGTAAAAAACACCACTATGGCCAGGAAGATATTTCTCAGCTTCCTTAGCAGGATGTCAATATTTGAGAAAATTTTTTTCGCCGTCATAGGGTATTCAGGAGATCATTCTGAGATAATTCACTTCTTTTTGTGTCAGTCTGCGCCATTTGCCGCGCGGAAGGTCCTTTTTTGTCAGGCCGGCAAAAATCACCCTGTCGAGCTTGGTGACTTTGTACCCGTATTGTTCAAAGATCCTTCTGACCACACGGTTTTGTCCGGAGTGCAGTTCGATGCCTATCTCTCTTTTGTTGTCCGGGTTGGCGTATTCGATGCGGTCGGGGCGCACCATTTTATCGTCGATGGCCACTCCTTTTTCAATATTTTGCAGATCTGCTTTGCTTACGGGCTTATCGAGATGCACGTGGTAAAGCTTTCGTACCCCGTGTTTGGGGTGGCTTAGTTTTTTGGCAAGGTCACCGTCGTTGGTAAGGAGCAGCAACCCGGTCGTGTTTCTGTCGAGCCGGCCTACCGGGTAAAGTCGTTCCCTGATGGTATTCCCTATCAGGTCTAGTACGGTTTTACGTTGCTGCGGGTCGTCGGCTGTGGTGATATAGTCTTTGGGTTTGTTAAGCAACACGTAAACTTTCTGTTCGTGCGACAGTTTTTTGTTCCCGTAAGTCACTGTGTCGCCATGTGCCACTTTGGTTCCCAGCTCGGTTACGGTTTCCCCGTTGATCTTTATTTCTCCTTTCCTGATAAGTTCGTCTGCCTCGCGCCGGGAGCAAACGCCTGCATTGGCAATATATTTATTCAGTCGCATCGCAGCTTTCTGGTCGAAACTGTGTTTAAGCGGCTGTTTGATGTTCTTTTTGCCGGGTTTTTGCTTGCCGGTAAGGTTTTGTTTTCTTGTTTTCATGGTTTTTGCGCTGATGGTATTATTTCCGGGGGTTGCAAGACAAAAAAAGGCGCTGTTGCGCCCTTAGTTAACGATTGGAGGTCTGCTTTTATTCCACCACTTTGTTTAATTGCTCAAAAGCTTTGTTCACCTTGCTAAGCAGTTCGCTGTAAAGGTCACGGTAGTATTCCTTAAGTTTTTTGCCTTTTGCCGGTTCTACCGGGGGCTGGTTTACCTTTTCTAGCAGTTCTTCCCGGAATGTAAGCATCTCCTTGATCAGCTGATCTATCTCATCCCGGGTTTTCTCGTCTTTTGCAGACTGGTGCATCAGACTGGTACCTATGACTTCATCTATCAGATAGTTGATGTCTTTTTTCAAATTTTTCTTGCTGGCCATGATACAAAGTGTTATGACAGTTAATACTAATTGTAATCTATGATATCGATGTCAAATATGATTACCGTATTTCCCGGTATGTCTCCGGATCCTCTTGGGCCATATCCGAGTTGCGAGGGGATAAGGATGGTTCCCTTCCCGCCGCGGCCAAACTCCATTACTCCCAGGCGGAAGCCTGCAACTACCCGGCTGAGGTCCAGGTATACATCCTGCCCGCTGTCAAATACCTCCTCGTCGAGAAAATAGCCAACATAACTCATCAGCACCACACTTGACGGACCGGGAGGCTCACCCGTGCCTTCTTTTTCCACAACGACAAAGATGCCGCTCTCGTGCTCGTAAGCGTCCAGGTCGTGTTCTTCAATATATTCCAATATCTTCTGCCTGTCTTTCTGCAGTATTTCTGCCGGATCATCGTCGCTGCATCCTGCTAAAGATCCCGTCAGAAACAGCATGATCAGCAATTTGATCACTGGCAGGGATAACTTTGTGTTCATTGGGTTGTTATTTATTGGGTATAATCTGATATTGTGCAAACCAGGCGCATCTGCACCGGCTCAATCACTTTTTTGCAAAGATAAGAAAAAGTAACGGTGTGATTGCCATTATTTTGAACGGCAATACTAACAAACCCTGTTCTTAATCCACGTTGTCGTGCAGGAAGGAGTTGTTGGACTTGATCTGGGTGTTTTTCTCATCTGTTTCGTTCAGTGTAAAGCGCGATACCTGGGATTCGCTGCTGGCAGGAACCGGACTCAGATTCACTTTGCGCCTGACATATGCCGGCTGGCTTTCAAGGTCAGCAAGCCCTTCCGGTGTTTTAAGCTGGATGCTAAGACTCTTTAATCGTTCTTCGCGTTCCTGGATCTGTTGCTGAAGGTCTGCTTCGGACAGGTGCGTGCTCTCGTTTTCTTCTTTGGCCTTTGCTTTCCTGGCCTGGCTTACAAGCTTCTGTTTGAAGATGTCCATTGACTCTTCGGTAAGTGTTTGCATTTGCCCCGCAGTTTTCTTGTGCTGACTTTCTTCCGAAGGCTTTTCTTCCTCCCTGATGCGGAGCTTCATCCCTTCTTCCGGATGCGTTTCATTTTCATGGTTGAAGGGGCCTTCCCACACGACGGTTTGCTTTTCAGCCTCTTCCTTCACCGTACCTACCGTCCGTTTTTTCTGTGCCCGGTTGCCATCGTACAGTTTGTTGCTGGAGTCAAAACCGGTGGCCACCAGCGTGACGTTAACCTTTGACTCAAGGCTTTCATCTTTGCTCAGCCCCCAGATGATTTCGGCCGATGATCCGGCTTCGTCCTGGATATAGTCCGTGATCTCCGAGATCTCATCCATCAGGATCTCCTCCTTGCCGCTGGTGATGTTGAGAAGGATGTTGGTAGCCCCTTTGATCTGGTTGTCGTTGAGCAGGGGGGAGGACAGGGCCGACTCAATAGCTTTGATCGCCCTGTCGTTGCCTTCGGCATGGCCGCTTCCCATAATCGCCACCCCGCTATCCGACATCACGGTTTTTACGTCTGCAAAGTCAACATTAACACTTCCTGTCAGTGTAATTATCTCTGCTATCCCTTTGGCCCCGGTTGTGAGCACATTGTCTGCCTTGGCAAATGCATCCGAAATAGAGAGGTTCCCATACAACTCACGCAACCTGTCGTTACAGATGACCAGGAGGGTGTCAACCCCTTCGGAAAGCTGTCTTATCCCTTCTTCGGCCTGCTGCCGCCGCTTCCTGCCTTCGAAAGAAAAGGGGATCGTTACAATAGCCACGGTGAGAATGCCCATTTCTTTCGATGCTTTTGCGATAACGGGTGCGGCTCCAGTGCCGGTTCCCCCACCCATTCCGGCGGTGATAAACAGCATTTTGGTGTTTGCACCGAGAGCCTCTTTGATGCGCTCAATGTCTTCGATGGCAGCATTGCGCCCCACTTCGGGGATGCTCCCTGCTCCACGGCCTTCGGTGAGGCTCACCCCGAGCTGTATCTTGCTCGGTACCGGGCTTTTGTCGAGTGCCTGGGCATCTGTGTTGCACACAAAAAAGTCCACACCCTCTATACCCTGACGAAACATGTGATTTACGGCATTGCTGCCGCCGCCGCCTACACCCATCACTTTGATTATGGAACTCTGGTTTTTGGGAAGGTCGAATTTGATCATGTCTGTTGTCATAGTTTGTTGGTTTTTTATGAATATTTTATTTGTTTACCTGTTGATTGTTCAATGGTCATTATCCTTTTCGAAGAAATCTCTGCCCTTGGTAAAGATCTTGTCGAAAAAGCCGTATTGCTGTTTTTTTCCGGGCGTCTTTTTCTGCTTCCGGCGCACTTCGTTTGTTTCAAATCCTTTGATCACCAGCCCCACTCCTGTCGCATGCATCGGGCTTCCAATTTCTCCGCTAAACGACTTTGCCAGGTGCTCATTGGGATAGCCGATGCGTGTGTCCATGCCGGTTATGAATTCGGTGAGCTGGGCAACATGCTTCAGCTGGCTGCCGCCCCCGGTGAGCACAATGCCAGCTATGAGCTTCTTTTCAAAGCCGCTGGTCTTAACTTCGTAATACACGTGCTCAATGATCTCTTCCATCCGGGCCTGGATGATGCTTGCCAGGTTCTTCAGCGATATCTCCTTGGGCTCTCTTCCTTTTAACCCGGGGATGGAAACGATCTCTTCGTCTTTGTTTTCTCTTGCCAGCGCGGAGCCGAAGCTTTTTTTCAGGGCCTCCGCCTGGGTTCGTATGATGGCGCACCCCTCTTTTATGTCTTCCGTGATGGCATTGCCGCCAAGCGGGATCACCGCTGTGTGGCGGATGATCTCTTCCTGGAAAATGGCCAGGTCGGTGGTGCCGCCTCCAATGTCGACAAGCACCACGCCCGCCTCTTTCTCCTGCTGGCTTAAAACAGCTTCAGAGGAAGCCAGGGGCTCAAGGATCATATCCGAGACTTCCAGCCCGGCCTTTTTTACACATTTTTTCAGGTTTTTTGCCGCAGCAATCTTGCCGGTGATAATATGAAAGTTTGCCTCCAGGCAATTGCCGGCCATGCCTATAGGCTCGCGAATGCCTTGCTGCCCGTCTATAATATATTCCTGGGGGATGACATGAATGATATCCTCGCCGGGCGGCAACGCCAGCTTAAACATATTGTCAATAAGACTGTCAATGTCTTCCCTGCTGATCTCCTCTTCTATGTCGTTGCGCATGATGTTGCCGCGGTGCTGAAGGCTCCTGATATGCTGGCCTGCAATGCCCACATTGGTGATTTTTATTTCAACCCCCGATGCCTGGCTGGCTTCAGCAACGGCTTTCTCTATCGAACTGACCGTATGCTGTATGTTTTCCACCACACCCCGGTTTACTCCGAGCGACTCGGTTCTTCCCATGCCCAGTATCTCTACTTTGCCATACTCGTTTTTCCTGCCTACAATACAGGCTATCTTGGTTGATCCAATATCTAAGCCGACTATGATTTCAGATGATTCCATAAAGCAGTTTATTTTGAACAAATGACCTGATTAGTATATGCAATGTTTACCCTGTTGTAATAACGCCAGCCCACCTGTGTGATACCTCCCCTGTAAAATGCCATCAGCTTGTCAAACTTTTCAGGGATGCCGGTGGCATGTCCGAACTCAATGATATGTGCGCCGTTTTTGGGTGTGAGCTCAAACTGTCCGTCAGCGCGCACGTAGACATGGTCAATAAAGGCATTCCAGAATGCATCATTGGAAATATAAGATGCCAGCTCGAAAAGCGATTTCAGCTGGATCCCTTCCTGTGTGTCCTGTTGCTCGTCCGGATCAGCAAATGATGCGGTGTTTTGAGGTGAAGCGCTGATGTGTCCTGTCACAAGCTTAACCCTTGCCGTGTGTTCATCCGACAGCGGAAAAACTTTTCCGTCGCGATCCACATAGTAACTATCGTTGTGCCTGTTGATGACCCGGAACATGGGATCCCGCAACCTCACATCGACGTGTATATTCGCTTTGATGGTGCGGTATACCCTGGCTTCCTTCACCCATGGCAGGCCGTTTACCATTTCATGAAGTTGTATGATCATGTCCTGGGTAACCATGCGGCCTTCCAGGGTGTCCATCTCTTTGATGATGGTCTCCCGGACCATGGCCTGGCAGATGAAATAGTTGCCCGTAGCACTCTCCACACGAATGTCGAGCTTCTGGCTGGTCAGCTGCCTGTTGCCGGATGACGTAAAGCCGAGCATGACCAGTACGGACGCAACGGAAACAACTACTGCCAATCTTTTCATTATGCGTGCTGCCATGGGTGTTTACTTTTTTAATTCCGGGCCGCGTAAACGGTGCCGTACTTCTCTTTTACTTTTTTCCTTTCAGGGTCTGTCTATCCAGAGCTTTGTTTTTAAGTGTTTCGGTGATCGGTCCCGGGAACCGGTCTATGTCTCCCGCCCCCATAGTGATGAGAACTTCTATCTCTCTTTTTTCCAGGCATGAAAGCAGGTTTTCCCGCCTGCAATACTCTGCCCTCTCCATGTCGGTCAAATCTAGCAAAAAGTGGGCATCTATGCCAGGTACAGGCTCTTCCCGGGCAGGATAGATGTCGAGTAAAACCAGCTCGTCGAGTTCTGCCAGGCTCTGCGCGAATTCCTCTGCCAGGTCTTTTGTTCGTGAAAACAGGTGGGGCTGAAAAACGCCCGTGATCTTTTTCCCCGGCCACAACTCCCTGGCAGAACGTATGCATGCCCTGATCTCCTCCGGGTGGTGGGCATAGTCGTCAACATATACGAGCTGCTCCGTTTGCAGGCATATCTCAAAACGGCGTTTAACCCCAGAAAAACTGACCAGGCCTTGCAGGATGGCGGCGGAGCTGATGCCTGCCTGATGTGCAAGTGTCGCCGCTGCCAGGGCATTTTCAAGGTTATGACGCCCCGGGTGCTGCAGGGCCACATGGCCGATGCCGAGTTTTCCGCTGATGCCGGCATGATAGCGGCCCTCTTCAATCCTTATGTCCTCCAGGTAGTAGTCAGCCTTTTCCGCACCATGATAGGTATAATGGCTGCAGGATACTTTGCCGAAATCCGCGATGTTCTTTTTGCTTATCAGAACGCCGGAGCCCGGAAGGCGGGATACAAACTCTCTGAAGGATTCAAGCATCTCCGCCTTGCTGCCATAAACATCCAGGTGATCGGGGTCAAGCGAGCTGATCAATGCCAGCCGGGGCGAAAGATGCAGGAAAGATCTGTCAAACTCGTCGGCCTCGGCTATCATCCACCGCGGATCGGGGTCTCCCATGAAATTTGTATTGTAATTGACCGAAATGCCTCCCAGGAATGCCAGGCATGGCACTTCTGCAGTTTTCAGTATATGGGTAAGCATGGCTGTGATCGTGGTTTTTCCGTGCGTGCCCGCTACCGCAATGGTTGGGATGCCCGCTGAGATCATACCCAGGATCTCGGCTCTTTTCCGAAGAGGGATGCCCTGCCTGGAAAAATGTTCAAAAAGAGCTGTCGTTTTCGGCACAGCAGGCGTGTAAACAACAAGCTGGGGCTTTACCGGGAGGGTGGCCGGATCGTCGTCGTGACTTACCTGTATGCCCTCCTGCCTAAGCTGCCTGGTGATTGCGGATGCACTTCTGTCGTAGCCGAAAACACTTGCGCCCCGCTGATGGAAATACCGTGCCAGGGCACTCATGCCAATACCGCCGATGCCAAGAAAACAGATATGTGTCACTTCGTTTATCATCAGACCAACCGTTGCGTCTTTTTGTCTGTTAATACTATGATGACAGGAACGTCAAAATGTGGAACCCTCAACCGGCAGCCGTTTTGCGAAGGCTTAGGTAAGGGTTTTCCCTGTCTCTTTAATTCGCCAGTCCGGCAGCTATGCCTGCAATTATATCGGCTGCATCGCGATAGCCCATGCCGGCAATCTTTTCTTTGAGTTTTTGTTTCTTTTCTTCGTCAAAAAGCAAACCTGTAACCACTGATCCGAAATCTTCCATCACATCTTCATCTTTCAGAAGGATGGCTGCGTTATGGTTAACGAGGGCCAATGCATTTTTTGTCTGATGATCCTCTGCCACATTCGGAGAAGGGATCAGTATGGCCGGTTTCCGGACCAATGCGATTTCGGATACTGCGATAGCTCCTGCCCGGCTGACTACAACGTCTGCTGCAGCAAAAGCCAGGTCCATGCGGTCGAGGAAGGCGGTTACATGCAGGTTACCAGGATTCACTTCCCGGGCCAGCCTGCCGGCTTGTTCGATACCCGAGGTCCCTGTTTGCCAGATGACCTGTATTCCTTTGTCAACCAATGATTTCAGATGTTTGCCAACACCCCTGTTGATGGATTGTGCGCCCAGGCTGCCGCCGGTGACAAAGAGAATGGGTTTCCCCGCCTTAAAACCAAAATACTTCAGCGCTTCTTCCTCTTTCCCTTCGATGTCTGTCACATCATGCCGAACCGGGTTTCCGGTCAGGTATATTTTCTCTTTTGGAAAATATTTTTCCATGTTGCTGAATGCTACACAGATCTTGCTTGCCTTCCTTGCCAGGATACGGTTTGTGATGCCGGGGAAGGAGTTTTGCTCCTGGATCAGGACAGGTACTTTTTGTCCTGATGCAGCCCATAAGAGCGGGCCGCTTGCATAGCCTCCCACGCCGATGGCCACATCCGGCCTGAACTTTTTTACTATCCTCTTCGATGCCACCAGGCTGCGAATTAGTTTTACGGGCAGCATCAGGTTCTTCCAGCTTAGCTTTCGCTGCAAACCTGATATATCCAGTCCGATGATATGAAAACCGGCAGCCGGCACTTTTTGCATCTCAAGGCGGTTTTTCGCGCCTACGAACAATATCTTTGCATTTCTGTCTCTTTTTTTCAAGGCCGTCCCAATGGCAATGGCGGGGAAAACGTGTCCTCCCGTGCCTCCTCCTGCGATGATTACCCGGAGCTCTTTTGTATGTATTGTGTCACTTACCATGATCTTTTGTTTCATGCATGCGCCGGATATTAATTATTTGCTGACCCCGGAACGTCGGAAATGTTTTGTTGAATATTCAGTGAGTTTTTATCTTCCTCCGATGCCCTGCTTACACTCAGAATGATGCCAAGTGAAAGACTGGTAAACCAAAGAGATGTTCCACCCATGCTTATTAACGGCAGCGGTTGTCCTGTGATCGGCAGAAGGTTGACTGCCACGGCCATATTGACCATGGCCTGGAAAACGAGGCCGAAGCTTAACCCTGCGGCCAGCAGTGCCCCGAAAGTGCCGGGGCTCTTATGAGCGATACGTATACCCCGGTAGAGTATGATAAGGTAGAAAAGAAGCACCATAAAGCCGCCTGCAAGGCCGTATTCTTCAATAATAATAGCATATATAAAATCTGAGTAGGCCTGCGGCAGGTAGTTGCGCTGGGTGGAATTTCCGGGCATCTTCCCTATAAACCCTCCTGTGGCGATAGCAATTTTTGCCTGGTCCGACTGCCAGGTGTCGCCTTGCTCGTTGCTGATATAGGTGTTGATCCTGTTTTGCCATGTAACTGCCCTTCCACTCTCAGGCATCGCCATCATCACCGTGATGAAGAGGGCAGCCCCGGCGATACTCAAAGCCGAAAGCGACAGGAGGTACCGCACGCGCACCCTCGCGATGAACATAAGTACCAGGCAGGTGGTAAACAAAATGGCAGCCGTCGAAAAGTTGGCCGGCAATATTAAGGCACAAACCACTATCACCGGGATCACTGCTGGTAAGAAAGCGGCATGCAGATCTTTTATGTATTCCTGTTTGCGGGTCAGTATCCTTGCCAGGTACATCACCAGCGCAAGCTTGGCAAAATCTGAACTTTGAAATGTGATATTTATGATCGGCAGGGTGATCCACCTGTTGGCCTCGTGGATGGTTGTTCCGCGGAGCAATGTGAAGATAAGCAGGGGGATGGCAACAAAGAGGGCCAGCTGGGATATCCTGGAATAGTACTGATATCTTACTTTGTGTGCGAGGTACATCAGTGCCAGTCCAAAAGCAGTGATGATCAGGTGCTTGAACAGGTAGTACTCCGTATTGCCAGCCCTGAAACGGTATGCCAGGGTGCCGGTAGAGCTGTATACGGCAAGTACCGACACCAGGTACAGAAAGATCACTACCACCCAGATGGTTCGGTCTCCTTTGAAGTTTTTAAACATGTTTTGCATACGGCCCGTTGTGTTTGGTTATGTGGATGGACTGTTGTTTCCGCGGGAAGAGAGCGGTCACAACGCCCGTACTGCTGATTTAAACTGGTTGCCCCTGTCGGCATAGTTTTCAAACAAATCAAAACTCGGACATGCGGGCGACAGAAGAACCACATCGCCCGGAAGCCCGCTTTTATAAGCCAGTTCCACGGCGTGGTTCATGTCTTGTGTTTCATAAACAGGGCATTCTGTGTTTTGTATCTGACTCCTGAGATTGGAACAGTCGGATCCCAGGCAAACGATCGTCTTCACCTTCTTCTCTATCAACGGGAGGACGGCCGAATAATCATTCCCTGCATCCCGGCCACCGGCAATCCAGATAACGGGCTTCTCCTGCGACTCCAGGGCAAACCAGGCGGCGTTCACGTTGGTGGCCCTGCTGTCGTTAATAAACAAAATGCCACGAACGTGCAGTACCTCTTCAAGGCGGTGAACCTGGTTCTGAAAGCCGTTAAGACTGTTTTTAATCCCCTCTTTGCGAACATCAAAAAGCCGCGAAGAAATGGTTTTTGCCATCCCGCTGTAAATGTTTCCGCTTTCTTTCAATGTCTTCTCCAAAAGATCCATAGTATATTGGTCTGATTTTATTATTCTTACCTTCTGTTTCCCGGCCTTCCTCCCGGGCCGGTTCTTTCTTTTACCTTAGTTTTAGCGTTATGACAGAAAAAACTGCCAGGATGATTCCTACAATGAAGAATCGCTGAACTATTTTAGCCTCGTGCAGCCCTTTCATCTGGAAGTGGTGGTGCAGCGGGGCCATCCGGAAAATCCTCCTGCCCTCACCAAATCGTTTTCGTGTTATTTTAAACCAGGTTACCTGGATAATTACTGACAGGCTTTCGATGAAGAACACTCCGCATAATATGGGGATCAGTAACTCTTTCCGGATTACGATGGCAAAAACAGCTATGATCCCACCCAGTGTGAGGCTGCCGGTGTCGCCCATAAATACCTGCGCAGGATAAGAGTTATACCACAAAAAGCCCACGCAGGCTCCTACGAAGGCGGCAATAAAGATGACCAGCTCGCCGGTATGCGGTATATACATTATGTTTAGATAGTCGGCAAACAGCACATTGCCTGATACATAAGCCAGTATGCCCAGGGTAACCCCGATGATGGCAGAGGTGCCGGTAGCCAACCCGTCCAGGCCGTCGGTAATATTTGCACCGTTGGATACTGCTGTGATGATGAGTATCACTATCGGTATGAATACCAGGAAAGCCCATCTTTCGTAGCCTTCTCCCATGAAAGCAAGCAGCCTGGCATAATCAAACTCGTTGTCCTTGAAAAACGGAATTGTCGTTTTTGTTGATTTTTGGGTTTCCACGGGAAATGGCGAGTCGGGCCTTACGAGCCTGTCCAGTTCGAGCAGCTCATTGGCGGTGACTTGCTCTGTGGGGAAGTCAATTTTTTCCCTGATCACGACCTCTTCATGGAAATAAAGGGTGGTGCCCACAATGATGCCCAGGGTGATCTGTCCTATGATCTTGAACCGTCCGTGCAAGCCTTTTTTGTCTTTCCGGAACACCTTGATATAATCATCTATGAAACCGATTGCACAGAGCCATACTGTTGATATCAGCATCAGGATGATATATATGTTGTCGAGCCTGGCGAACAGCAGGGCAGGGATCACAATGGCCGCGACAATGATCAGGCCTCCCATGGTGGGTGTTCCCTGTTTGCTGATCTGGCCTTCGAGTCCGAGGTCGCGTATATTCTCGCCCACCTGCTTTTTCTGCAGGAACCTGATGACTCTTTTGCCCGTGATCATGGTTACAAAAAGGGAAACGATCAGTGCCATACCCGCTCTGAACGAGATATACTGAAACACACCGGTTCCGGGTATGTCATAGGCTTTGTCGAGATATTCGAACAGTGAGTACAGCATCTTTATTTGTTTAACAGTTCCTGCAAAATGGCTTTGTCATCAAAAGGGAACTTTTGACCCTGTATTTCCTGGTATTTCTCATGGCCTTTGCCTGCCACCAGTACGATATCGTTCTTCCGTGCCATAACCCGGGCTATTTTCAGTGCTTCCTCCCTGCCTGTAATTGTTAAATATTTATTTTTCATGGTTGGGTCCACTTCAAGGCCTTTTACCATATCTGCAATTATCGCATCCGGATCTTCGTATCTTGGGTTGTCGCTTGTGAATATAACCTGGTCGCTGTATTTTGCTGCAATGGTGCCCATCGGCGCCCGTTTTTCCTTATCCCGGTCGCCTCCGCAACCGACCACCGTGATCAGTTTCTCGTGCTTGCCCCGCAGGCTCTGGATGTTTTCCAGTACATTTTTCAATGCATCAGGTGTGTGTGCATAATCTACAATCCCCACGATGTTGTCTTTGCCCCTGAAAAAGTCAAAGCGGCCCGGCGGGCCCTCGCAGCTGCTTATGGCGGTGAGCAGATCGCCGGGATCCTCACCGAGGATGCGGCCCACACCGTATACGGCCAGCATGTTGTAAGCGTTAAATGCGCCCGTGAGCTTGCACCAGACTTCATGGTTGTCGATCATCATATGCAGTCCGGAGAAAGTGTTTTCCAGCACCTTTCCCTTGTAATCGGCAATGGCTTTGAGGCTGTAAGTCCTTGTTTTTGCCTTACTGTTCTGGGTGATGATCATTCCATTTTTATCGTCCAGGTTGGTAAGCGCAAAGGACTTTTTGTCCGGCATTTCAAAAAGCCGCTGCTTTGCCCGCAGGTATTCCTTGAACCCTTTGTGGTAATCCAGGTGGTCATGGGTAAGGTTGGTGAACACGGCACCGGCGAAATGCAGCCCGTCGACCCGTTTCTGGTCAAGGGCGTGGGAGCTGACTTCTATAAAGGCAAACTCACAATTCTGCTGCACCATTTCAGAAAGCAGCCTGTTTATGGTTACCGGGTCGGGCGTGGTATGTGTGGTGTCCAGGTATATATCCCTGATGCGGTTGCCAACAGTGGATATCAGCCCGCACGAATATCCCAGCTTTGTGAACACTTCCCTGAGCAAAAAGGCTACGGTGGTCTTGCCGTTAGTTCCGGTTACCCCGATCGTTTTGAGTTTTGCGGAAGGGTTGTCATAAAAGTTCGCAGCGGCCACTGCCAGGGCCATTTGGCTGTCATTCACCTTTATGTAGGTGACATCCGGTTTGGCGGGTACTGGTATCTGCTCGCAAATAACGGCGCTGGCACCTGACCTGATGGCATCGTCAATATAGCGATGACCGTCGGTAGTATGTCCTTTCACAGCAACAAACAGGGCCCCCTGCTTTACCTGCCGGCTGTCGGCGGTTATTCCGGTAACACTGATCTGGACATCGCCTGAAGTTTCAACTGTTCCAGCTTTGTAGATGATATTTGAGAGGATGGTGTTCATGTGCTGATGGTTTGATGTTTATGACAACTCTATTCTAATGACGCTTCCGGGCCTTACCCTGGTGCCGGCCCGTGGATTTTGCCTGATCACATTTCCCCGGCCCAGGAATAAGACCCTCAGGCCTGCGTTTTCAAGCACATACATGGCGTCGCTTATCCCCATGCCTTCAACGTCGGGAACCAGGTTCTCGATGTACTCCCTCTCGCGCAGGGTAACTTTTTCCTCCGAGAACCTTGTCTCTACCCAGGTGCTGTTCACGTCGGAACGGATATCTGCGGCAAATGCCCCATAAATATCTTGTATATCACGGATGTGTGCATTGCGGAAGGCCGGAAGTGTTGCTACGGCAGGTTCCGGGGGCTTTACGTCAGGCATGAACATTCTTGCCGCGAACATCTTGTCAGCGATCTCCCTGAAGACGGGCGCAGCCACCCCGCTGCCTGTTACGATGAAGCCACGGGGCCTGCTGATGACCACAATACAGCTGTATTTGGGGTCATGCGCAGGGAAGTAGCCTGCAAAACTCGCCCGGTAACGTACTCCCGGCCCCGCAAAATATCCCCGTCCCGACTCTGCTACCTGTGCTGTTCCTGTTTTGCCGGCGATGTTGTAATGAGGTGTATGTATGTTTTTGCCGGTGCCGTTCTCAACTGCACCCTGCAGCATCTGCTGCATGTATTCAATACTTTGCCTGCTTGCAATGGAACGTTCCATAACAGCAGGACGAAACCTCTTCACAGTCCGGCCGCTTTGCCTTATCTCTTCCACAAACATCGGCTTCATCATCTTTCCGTTGTTGGCGATGGCATTGTAAAAGGCCAGGGTTTGCATGGGGGTCAGCGACACCTCGTATCCTATCGACATCCATGGCAACGAAAGCCTTGACCAACCGGTGTCCCCCACATTACGGATAAGAGGGCTGCCTTCTCCTGCTATCTCAATACCCAAAGGTTTGTCAATGTGCATACCCCGGAGCCTGTCAACAAATCGCTGTGGGTCATCGCGGTATGCCTGGTATATCGTTTGGGACACCCCCACGTTGGAAGATATTTCAAGTGCTCTCTGGATGCTGATAACGCCATGCTTTTCGTCTCCGACATCCCTCATGCGCCTGCCATAATAAGTCACCTCTCCGTTCAGGGCGTCCACACTGTCGTATGGGGTCACAAAGCCATCTTCGATAGCGGCCAGCAAGGCGGCCGTTTTGAATGTTGAACCCGGCTCAGCGCTGTGCCCGATAGCATAGTTATACGTCTCCTCATAAAGGCCTGTGTGCTCGTTCCTGGTAAGGTTTGAAATGGCCTTGACTTTTCCTGTGGATACTTCCATTACGATGGCCGTGCCGTGATCGGCCCTGAAGCGCGACAGCTGCCTGCGGAGGGCTTTTTCGGTGATGTCCTGCATCCATATGTTGATCGTGGTAACCAGGTCCTGTCCGTCCTGGGGCTGGATCTCATTCTGATCGCTCACCGGCATCCAGGTTCCCCCGCCGGATCGTATTTCCAGCCTTTTCCCCTGGACACCTTCCAGGTAATCCCGGTAAGCACCCTCCAGGCCAACATATACCCCTTCTCTCTCATAGCCTATGGTGCGTGCGGCAAGGGACCTGTAAGGCATCTCCCTCCTGTTTCCCCGCTCTACGATGAGTCCCCCGCTGTATTGGCCGAGCCGGAACAGGGGAAAGGCCCTCAGCTGTTGCAGCTCATCCCAGGTTACGCTACGCTTAACAAGGTAATAGCGGTTTTGTGCACGCCGTGCCTGTACAAGTGCTGAGCGGTACTGTGCCGGGGACCGGTCGCGGAAAAGACGCGACAATTCCAGGGCAAGCGCATCAACTTCCGCGTAAAACAGCTCATCAGAGGTGACGGCGCTGCTCATATCCATCCGGATGTCAAAAACGGGCACACTGGTAGCGAGAAGCCTGCCATCGTCGGCAAAAATATCCCCTCTTACAGCTTCAATGGTAGCATAGCGGGTGCTTGCCCTTCTCGCGCGCTCACGCCAGTAGTCGCCCTCGGCAAGCTGGATATAAAGCACTTTGCCTACCACCAGCATCCCAAAAAATGCCATCAGGAAGTAGATCAGACGCATCCTCCACAATATGTCGCTTTGATCTTTCATCCGTTGTTTTGGTTAAAACCCCACCTTGTTTGCTTTGCTGTACGCCAGGCCCGGAAACTTCCGGCGTTGAACCTTTACCTGATCCAGCCCAAAAGCCTGTCCCTGAAAGTTCTTCTTTTATCAGGTATGATCTGCCGGGGTGGTTCAACCGGCTCAACAAACCCTTCTGCCTTAAGCCTGCGCGCCATCTCCGATTGCCGTGTCAGAGACATGTAGGCGGACCGGGTTTGTATATATCTGATCCTGAGCTCCGTCATTTCGTGCCGTAACTGCTCAGCCTCCCTTACCTTTCGCTCCGCGTAATAGGTATTGAATATTAAAAACAGAGCCATGGCGGACAAAAACAGGATAAATCGCATGGAAGAGGGGTTTGCTCCGCCGGAAAACACACTTCCGTCAAGCAACCCGGACAGGACCCGGGTGAAGCCGTTGGCAGGTATGCCAATGCTTTTTTTCTTTTCCCTGAAGTGATTAGCTTTCATAGTCTTGCTTTTTCACTGCCACGCGAAGCCTGGCGCTGCGTGCACGTTTGTTTTCTGCAATTTCAGAGCTGTCCGGTTTGATCACTTTGCCCACCGGCTCCCACGGCGTAAGGGGGTGCCCGTAAAAATCCTTCTTTAGTTGCCCGCCGAAATTTCCAGTCTTCATATAGTTTTTTACCAGCCGGTCTTCAAGCGAATGGTATGAGATCACAACCAGCCTCCCCCCGGAAGAAAGCACTTCGTAACTTTGTTCCAGGAAGGTCTTCAGCGCATCCAGCTCCTTGTTCACCTCAATGCGGAGGGCCTGAAACACCTGTGCCATAAACTTATGCTCCCTTCCCCGCGGGGCAAGGTGTTTAATGGCATCAGCAAATTCGCCGGTACGTTGAAACGGGCCTTGTTCTCTCTGTTCTTCTATTACCGATGCTATTTTTCGTGCCTGCTTCAATTCGCCATAGTGATAAAAGATGCCGGCCAGCCTGTCTGCTTCATAGGTGTTGACAACATCCGATGCACTGAGCGGTGCATCTTTGTTCATCCTCATGTCGAGCGGGCCGTCGTACCGTGTGGAGAACCCCCTGGATGCTTCGTCTATCTGATGCGAGGAAACACCCAGGTCAGCAAGGATACCGTCAACCGGAATGTGTCCGTGATACCTGAGCAGGTTTTTGATATACCTGAAGTTATGGTTCAGAAAAAGAATTCTCTCGTCATCAGGAAGGTTCTCAGTGGCAGCCTCGTCCTGGTCAAAAGCAATCAGCTTGCCACTTTCAAGGCGTTCCAGGATGGCCCTGCTGTGTCCGCCACCGCCAAAGGTGGCGTCAACATATGTGCCCCCCGGCCTGATGGCCAGGGCATCAACTGCCTCATCCAGCAACACTGAATTATGATATGCCATCCTGATCACCTCCTGATGATTGGTTTACCTTTCCCATTACCTCCTCTGCGAGGGAAGAAAAATCATCCGGTTCATCAGCCATCATTTGTTCATATGCATCCCTGGCCCAGATCTCTATCCTGTTTCCGTAGGCGAAAAGAATAATTTCCCTTTCTATTCCCCCGTAACTGATCAACTGCTTTGGAAGCAGAAGCCTGCCGGTACCATCCAGACGTAACTCGCTGGCTCCCCTGAAAAAATACCTTACAAACTCACGGTTTTTTTTGTTGTAGAGGTTTAATGCATTAACTTCACGCGAAATTTTTAACCACTCACTCAGGGGATAAAGTGTAAGGTTGTTTTCAAAACCACGGTTGATCACAAAACGCTCCTGATCCTCCGGCCCCAGTTGCTTGCGCAACCCCGAAGGCATCATAAAGCGCCCTTTTGCATCTACCTTACATTCAAATTCTCCCAGCATGATGGTACCACGTATCGCGTTTCAAAGTGTAAATATATGAATAAATTTACCACTTTTTACCACTTTTTGCCACATTGTTAATAACTTTTCCGGAAAACAGGCTTCTTTTCCAGGCGGTAATTTGCATAAGATGCATATAATCAGTCATATGTGGGTTTTGTGAGGTTTCGGGCCTGTTTTGTTAATAAAGGAGTGTTATTTTTGGATGGGATGGCGTGGGGGGCGGTATGCTTGTTTTTTTTATTTTTGTAGTTGCCTTGTTTAATGCAGGGCTGTGGTTTTTGGTGAATTATAAACCTGGTTTGGACATGAACAAAGATGATCTTCAGCTTATAGATGTGGAAAAGGTGCTGCGGTCCAAGTCGGGAGCTGCCTATCGTTTCATACCGGGGCTGTTTGTAAGGTATTTAAAACGCATTGTTCACCAGGATGAGATCAACGAGGTACTGGTGGAGTTAAAAGATCACGACGGTCTTTCTTTTATTGAAACCGTGCTTATCGATCATTTTCAACTTGATATCGAAGCTGTAAACTTTGAAAACATGCCTGAGGAGGGCCGTTACATTGTAGCGTCCAATCATCCGCTGGGCGGGCTCGACGGGATGGCTTTAATGCATGTGATTGGCAAAAAGAGAAAGGATATAAAGTTCCTTGCCAACGATATTCTTCTGGAGCTAAGAAACCTCAAGGATCTTTTTGTGCCGGTGAACAAACACGGCAAACCCGGCGCTGAGTCTGTGAGGGCCCTGGAAAAATGTTTTGCATCGGACGATCTGATTCTGATTTTCCCTGCCGGGCTTGTATCGCGCAAGCAGGGAAGTAAGATCATGGACCTGGAGTGGAAAAAAACCTTCATCACCAAAGCCATCAAGCATCAGAGGGATGTTATACCTGTCTATATTGAAGGGAGGAACTCTGAGTTTTTCTATAACCTGGCCCGGTGGAGAAAGCGCCTGGGCATCCGGTTCAATATCGAAATGCTTTACCTGCCGGATGAAATGTTTAAACAGCAAGAGAAAAAATTGCGTATAATATTTGGAAAGCCTGTGCCGTATACTACCTTTACAAAAGATTATTCTCATTATGAATGGGCCCAAAAGATGAAAGAACACGTCTACAGCCTTCCTGAAGGAGATGTGGCATTTAACGGTTAATTGCGTATTCTGAAATTGAAGCAGATGAAGGAAAAGGATGAAAAAATCATACCTCCGGCAGACCGGGAGTTGCTGAAAAGTGAGCTGAACAGGGATACTTTTTTCCGAAAAACGAACTATGCGAACAATGAGATCTATGTGGTAACGGCTCATAACGCACCCCATACTGCGCGGGAAATCGGACGGTTGAGAGAACTCTCTTTCCGTCAGGCCGGAGGCGGAACGGGTAAAGATTGTGATCTTGACTCGTTTGACACGGCTGAGGTCCCCTATAATCAGCTTATCGTCTGGGACCCTGCTGCCCAGGAAATTGTGGGCGGCTACCGCTATATGTGTTGCTGGGATGTGCCTTTTGATGATCGTGGGGTGCCTCAGATAGCGACAGCCGAGCTCTTCAGGTTTTCCGATCAATTCCTTGAGGATTATTTTCCCTATACCATTGAACTGGGCCGGTCTTTCGTACAGCCGGCATATCAGCCTTCGCGGGAAAACCGAAAAAGCATCTACTCGCTTGACAACCTCTGGGATGGCCTGGGAGGATTGGTGGTCGATTATCCCCGCCTCAGGTATTTTGTGGGCAAGGTTACCATGTATAAACATTTTGACCAGTATGCGAGAGACCTGATCCTCTATTTTATGCACCGCTTTTTCCCTGATAACGAAAGCCTTATCAGGCCTTACGAACCCCTGGCCATAGAAACTCCGGCAGAGGAGCTTGAAAAGGTTTTTACCGGCAGCACTTTTGAGGAAAATTACCGGCTTTTGTCTCAAAAGGTCCGCCAGCGCAATGAGAACATCCCCCCTCTGTTCAGTTCATACATGAGCCTCAGCCCCACCATGCGGACATTTGGTACAGCATTCAATAAAGGGTTTGGCGGTGTGGAAGAAACGGGTATTATGGTTACCATCGCCGACATCTATGAGTCTAAGTCACGCCGGCATGTGAGCACATACCGCAAAACTGAGCGATAACACCTTTTATATCAGACACAAAAGCATGATAATTCGGTCAGCAGAATTCATCAAAAGCTCTGCCCATGTGAAAGACTGCCCCGGAGCATCTCTTCCGGAATATGCCTTCCTGGGCCGCTCCAACGTGGGTAAATCCTCGTTGATCAACATGATAACCGGCAGGAACAAACTTGCCAAGACCTCTTCGTCGCCCGGCAAAACGCAGCTGATAAATCATTTTGTAATAAACGATGCCTGGTACCTGACAGATCTCCCCGGATACGGCTTTGCCAAAGTACCTGTTGCGGTAAAGAAAAAATGGGAGAAAATGATCAAAAACTACCTGGTGAGGCGGGAAAACCTGATGTGTTCTTTCATTTTACTCGACAGCCGTCACGGCCCGATGAAAAACGATATGGATTTCCTTGAATGGATGGGGCAAAATGCATTGCCGCTTTGCCTGATTTTCACCAAAGCCGATAAGTTGTCCCGTTCCCGGCTGCAGCAAAACATGAATGTCTATAAGAAAATACTGGCAGAACAATGGGATCCGCTGCCTCCGCTGATCATTAGCAGCACCAGCTCCAGGCAAGGCAAAGAAGAGATCTTGAAATTTATAGCCACCAGCAACAAGGCTTACTCCCCCCGTGCTCACTTTTGACTTATCCTCCAAAACTCCTCAACATCCCGCTCTCCCGATCCTGTAAAAATGGCCCGGCATTTGACAATGGCTTATCCTGTTAACCTGGCCGGTAGCGCGAATCCCTCAATATTTTACGGGCATCGTCCTCTTTAAAGAGATCCTTTAAGGTGACATCCGGATTTCTGCGCATGTATTCACGTACAATCTGCCATCCCAGCCAGGCTCCTGTGCGTGGTGCTGACTCTCTTGAAAACGTTGAGGTAAAGGGCGCCTCACGAACAAACTTTATAATAGCCGAATGGTCCGTGGAGTAAAGCAGGTCATTATCTATTTTGTAAGTCCAGGCATATCCTGCATATTGTTTCATCCATCTGTGCTGGTCAGCGGTATATTTTATTTTCAGGGTGTCATGCATGCCGGGCATCATACAATCGAGAAAATGCAGCTGTTTCCCTTCGTGGATCATATGCTCAAGCAGTGTTTCCGGGGGAGATGACAAACGGGCTATGTGTTTGTTTGCCAGCGTGCGCATGACATCTGCCCGGGCCTGGGCAGGGATCATCCACCTCGACTGGTATGCCGGAATGCCCAGTCTGCTATAGAGAGGATAATCGCTTCCCAGGTAGGTGTCCAGCGCAATAACCACATTGCCCTCCGAATAATATACCGGCATGGTATAGTCGATACCGGAGATATATGTATAAACCAGGGGTGTGGATTCCTCCGGAAAGTGATAGGCATAGTAGCGGAAGGCTTCGGTAAGCGAGGCACGCAGATCCGACATGTCTTCCCACTTCTCACGGCTGTCGAGATAAAGCTCGATCATCAAAGGGTCGGTAACATAGTCATACAGCTGCTGCTGAACTTCTTCCTCGTCGATTGCGTCACCGAAAAAAAAGTAAAAATCATTGATGTAGGGCTCGATCTCCTGGCGCAAAACGAAAGGGTTGGCATTGAACAAGACCTTTTCGTATTGCCTGATCTCTGCACTGTCAATGCTTATATCCGAAATATCTGCCTGGTAAAAAGGCCGGCTGCCCCATTCGCCGCATGAGGAAGCAAAAAATACCAGAAAAGCAGGAAATAAAAATAAACCAATTCTTTTCACAGTTTGTTTTCTATTTTTGCCTGTTGTTTTTCTTATCTTTGAAATGAACATGCCGCACTGTGCAATTAACTCTTTAATAAACACCATCAGTCTGGCGTTAATTTCAGGATAGCTCAACAGGTAATGAACCATGTTTATAAACGCAAGCAATTTATGAAAAGTATTAAAAAGATTGTAGTTCTGGTAATTTTGATCGGCTCTTCAACTCAACTGACAGCTGATGACTTTGGCTTCCGGTTTGGCCTGAACTTTTCACCAAACCTTTCATGGTTTCGTACCGAAACAGCCCACTACACGAACAGGGGTGCCGATTTAGGTTTTTCTTATGGTTTGATTGTAGATTATGAGTTTGCACAAAACTATGCCATTCACTCCGGTTTGAATATCCTGCACACAGGCGGGTCCATTCGGTACAGAAATACCACATTGCCTACGAATGATAAAAGGTGGGATTACAACCTCCGCTACCTGGAGATACCACTGGCCCTGAAGCTGCGAACCGAAGAAATGGGCTTTTTTACCTACTATGGCAAGTTTGGTCTCGGTTTGGGGTTTAACCTGAGTGCCAAAGCCGAGAAAAGTATTTCTCATGAAGACGGGTCTACTACGCGCAGGCCTGAAACCGATGTCTCAGATGAAATTCGCTTTCTGCGGGGCGCCCTGATCTTAGGCGCAGGCCTTGAATACAACCTCGGAGGCAGAACTTCTTTGCTGGCTGGAATTACTTTTCATAATGGGTTTTCTAATGTTTTGGACCGGGGTCCGATCGGAAGCGGAGAATCCAGCCCAAGTGCCCCGAATAATTATGTTGAGCTTGTGTTGGGTGTGATGTTTTAGCAACCTCCATGAGCTTGTGGGATCTCTCAGACCTTCCCTGGTATTGCCATAAAAGTAAGATTCATATAATTTAGTACTGCCCCTTATGCGCATCACTATATCACAGCTGAACCTGCACGTTGGAAATCTCAAAGACAACAGCCTGAAAATTATGCGGGACATAGACAGGGCACGTTCAGAGGGAGCAGATCTGATCCTCTTTCCCGAACTTACAATAAGCGGGTATCCCCCGCGGGATCTGCTTGACTTCCCCTCGTTTGTAAACCAGTGCATGACCCACATCCGCTCGATAGCCCGGCACTGCCGGGGAATTGCTGCTGTTGTTGGAGGCCCTTACCCCAACTCTTCTCCCGGAGGCAAGAACCTCTACAACGCCGCATTTTTTCTTCACGAAGGGGAGATCAGGCATGTATACAAAAAGGGACTGCTCCCCACGTACGATGTGTTTAATGAATACCGCTATTTTGAACCCGCAGGTGCATTCGAAACAGTTGAATACAAAGGATGCAAACTCGCTATCACCGTTTGTGAGGATCTCTGGAACCCCGGCGGACAAGGAATGTATTCTTTGGATCCCCCGGCATTGCTGGCCAGGGAGAACCCGGATTTGATGATCAATATTTCGGCCTCACCTTTTGCCTGGGATCACCTTCCCGAACGCCTGAATATCCTGGCAGAAAATGCCAGGAGATATACAGCGCCGCTGTTCGCATGCAACCTCGTGGGCGGGCAGACGGATCTTTTGTTTGACGGTGTATCTGCCGTTTTCGACGGAAAAGGTCGGCTGGTGTCTGCGATGAAAAGGTTTGAGGAAGATTATCAGGCCTATGAATTGCATGGTCTTCAGAAACAACCGGAGATCAGCATCCCGGCGGTGCCTGAAAAACAGGAAAAATGGCGCGTGATGCTCAATGCCCTGAAGATGGGGTTGCGCGATTATTTTGCTAAAACGGGCATGAAAAAAGCGATCTTGGGTTTGTCCGGGGGCATTGATTCGGCAGTTACGCTGGCCATCGCTGCACAAGCTCTCGGTCCGGAGAACCTGATGGCCGTGATTATGCCCGGCCCGTACAGCTCTGATCATTCGGTAAAGGACGCCGTTGCATTGGCGCAAAGGCTTAAGGTAAAATACGAAACGGTTCCCATCAATGATATTGTGGCAAGCCTCGAAAACAGCATGCAAGGTAAACTTGGCGAAAGCCAATCCGGGACTGTCGAAGAAAATTTCCAGGCCCGGGCCCGGGCCATAGTATTAATGGGATTCTCAAATGCTTTTGGCCATATGCTGCTCAATACCTCCAACAAAAGCGAGGCAGCAGTTGGCTACACTAC
>PWRF01000009.1 GCA_003556325.1 Bacteroidales bacterium
GCCCTGATGGCATCAGGAATGAATGGGCAGGAATTTTGTTTTCACGGATACCTGCCAATCAAAAAACCCGAACGGGCCAGAAAGATTAAACTCCTGGACAAAATGTGTCAAAGCAGCGGCGCGACACAGATCTTCATGGAAACGCCTTTCCGGAATACTGCACTATTTGGCGACCTGCTAAAAAATTGCCATAATTCGACCCGCCTTTCTATCGCGGCAGACCTGACAATGGAGACGGAATTTATCAAAACGATGACCATTTACGAGTGGAAACATCACGGGGAACCCGGCCTGCATAAAAGACCTGCTATATTTCTACTCTCCGGCCCGGTATAACCTACTGTATTATTCGCACGAAGCACAAATTCCTGATTATGAACGAACCGGGTTCCTTTTGGTCTTCACAGGCCTTTGCTTGCCAGGCAAATGAGCAGAAGGGTTAAATATATATAAATATCCGCACGCTATAACCTTTAAATAATTTGACGGCATAAATCAAACAACCCTGATAGGTTGGATATAAAGACTATGTACACGCACATACCCTCAGGCAGCTCTTTTGCATAAAATGCGTATTTTATGTATATTTGGGTGAATATAAGGCCTGCCAGTTCTATGTTTTCGGTATGATCAGCATCCTGAAAACAAAGTTTACAAAAAAAAAGAAACCATGAATTACCTGAAACGCTTCATACTTCCCTTCCTGTTATTCATTATAGCGCTGCTGATGATCTCTTTAGGCCCGGATCATGAGCTGGTGCCAAATGAAATGCATTCGGCAATTCAGGTCATTGCCACTATATTGCTGATTGCCGGGATCACCTGGGCCCTGATTGCAACCATACGCATCGTCAAGAACCGGATATTGTCGCGTCATGACATTTCTGTGTCCGACAACCTGCGCATAAGAAAGCTCTATACGCAATACAACATCCTGGAGAAGATCCTGGTCTTCGTGATCATCGTAATAGCCCTGTCTATTACACTGATGCAGTTTGAAGGAATGCGCAGCGTTGGGATAAGCCTTTTTGCTTCTGCCGGGCTTGCAGGCCTTATCATTGGCCTTGCCGCACAAAAAGCCCTGGGAACGATTCTTGCAGGCATTCAGATTGCCATTACCCAACCCATCCGTTTAGACGATGTAGTGATAGTGGAAAACGAGTGGGGCTGGATTGAAGAGATCAACCTTACGTATGTGGTGGTTCGTATATGGGATAAAAGGCGTTTGGTTCTTCCCACCACATATTTTATGGAGAGGCCGTTTCAAAACTGGACACGGACATCAGCAGATATCCTGGGGACTATTTTCATTTACACAGACTATACTATTCCGATCAACGCTGTCAGGGAGGAACTTACGCGTTTGCTCAGGGATAATAAATACTGGGACGGAAAAGTAAATGTGCTGCAGGTTACCGATGCCAGAGAGCACACCCTGGAGCTGCGCGCTCTTATCAGCGCCGCATCGTCTCCTGACGCATGGGAGCTGCGGGTATTTCTCCGGGAAAAACTCATTGAGTTCATACAAGAAAAATATCCGCACTGCCTTCCTAAAACACGCGTTGCCATGGAAGCGGATCCGGCAATGAAAGCATAAATCATTCTAATAATTTACAAAATCATGTTGCAATCAATTAATCCGGCCAGTAATACGGTTATATCAAATTACAGCGAACACACACCCGACCAGATCAACGAGCTTATAGAAAAGGCCGCCGGCGCACAAAAAATCTGGGCAGAAGCGACATTTGACGACCGCTCTGCCTGCATGCAGGCTGCAGCCGCATTGCTGCGCGAAGAGAAGGAGAATTTTTCCCGGCTTATTACCCGGGAGATGGGGAAGCCGATCACCCAGTCGCGCGCAGAAGTGGAAAAATGTGCGGTAGTTGCTGACTATTACGCGCGCCATGCAAAGGATTTCCTGGCTAACGAAGTTATACCGACCGACGCCAGCCAAAGCTATATCTCGTACCGGCCTCTCGGGCTCGTATTGGCCGTGATGCCCTGGAATTTTCCTTTCTGGCAGGTTTTCCGGTTTGCTGCCCCGGCATTAATGGCGGGTAACGGCGCACTGCTAAAACATGCTTCCAACGTCACCGGTTCAGCGCTGGCAATTGCATCGGTTTTCGAAAAATCCGGCTTCCCCGAAGGCCTTTTCGGGGTGCTGAAGTTACCCGGCAAAAAAGCAGGAGAAATTATCGGCAACCAGCATATAAAAGCTGTCACGATCACCGGTAGTGTGGGCGCCGGCAGGGCTGTTGCCTCCAAAGCCGGATCCATGTTAAAGAAAACCGTTTTGGAGTTGGGGGGCAGTGACCCGTATATCGTTCTTGAAGATGCTGATCTTGACTACGCTGTGAAAGTGTGCGTGAACAGCAGGCTTATTAACAGCGGGCAGAGCTGCATAGCTGCCAAGCGGTTTATTGTGGTAGAGTCCCTGGTAAAAGAGTTTGAGGAGCGGTTTGTGGAAGTGATGAAGTTGAGGAAGATGGGTGACCCGATGAATGAAGATACGGATGTGGGTCCGCAGGCCAATGCAGCGCTGCGCGACGAACTTCATGGACAGGTAAAAAGAAGTATACGGATGGGGGCTAAATGTCTGCTGGGAGGTGCTATTCCGGAAAGGGAAGGTGCCTGGTACCCTCCGACGGTACTAACCTGGGTAAAACCGGGAATGCCGGCCTGGAACGAAGAGATGTTTGGCCCTGTAGCAGCCATTA
>PWRF01000051.1 GCA_003556325.1 Bacteroidales bacterium
CAAAGCCGTGCAGGTGTCTTTTCAGCCGGAAGAAAAAACTTCCTTCCACGGGGTTTTTCATTTTCTTTTTAAAAAAAAGCAGGGTAAAGATGATCAGGCCTGCAAGCACTGTTGCAGTTACGGAGATAAGGACCCAGTGCGCACTGCCTCTTTCCAGGGCGGGAGTCCAGATGACCCGGCTCAGAAATTCGCGCAGAAAGCTGAACTGCCCTGCAATCGTAATGAAAACAATTAAAAGCATGCTGAACAGGTCAAAGGTGCGCTCGGCAAGCACCGTGCCCGCCAGGGCATCAAATGGTGTTTTTGAGGCTTTGCTGAGTGTGACACACCGGGTAATCTCTCCCATCCGGGGAACGGCAAGGTTCGCAAGGTAGCCTGTCATTAAAGCCAGGAAGGTTTGAAGCGGCCTGGTTTTATACCCCATGGTATTTATCAGCATGTTCCATCGCACCGCGCGCAGAAAGTGGCTCAGCACGGCAGCTGCCATTGCCAGCAGGATCCAGAAATAGTTTGCCCGTCTGAATTCATCAGCAATCCTTGCCACATCCTGCCCGCGTGTGATCAGCCAGAGGATGAGTATGCCGGCAGCAAGGGAGAGAAATACTTTTGTGTATCTTTTCGCTCGGGAGTTCAAAGGGTGTCGTCAGATTTTATTGTCCTGGTCAGGAAAGATAATCTCGGGGACAAAGGTTTTAGCCTGTTTTGCATCCATCATGGCATAAGCAATGATGATAACAATATCGCCGGGCTGGACTTTGCGGGCTGCCGGGCCGTTAAGGCATACCTGGCCGCTGCCCCGGCCGCCTTTGATCACATAAGTCTCAAGGCGTTCGCCGTTATTGACATTGACAACCTGTACCTTTTCGTTCTCAATGATGCCACAGGCATCCATCAGATCTTCGTCAATGGTAATACTGCCTATATAGTTCAGGTCCGCTTCGGTAACCACAGCCCTGTGTATTTTCGATTTTACAACTTCAAGAAGCATGATGCTTATTTTATATCAGTGAAGGAGGTATACCCTCCTGGAAATCAGAAACGAAATGCAAAGTTACGAATTCAGTCGCATATTGTCAATAAGTCGTATGTCTCCAGCATAAACGGCTATGCAACCCACAACCTCCTTGTCTTTGTCTTCGGTGCCGGCAGGAAGAAGGTCGTCGGCCCTTACTATCTCGAAATACTCAACCTGCAGCTCCGGCGATGCATTGATAAAAGAGGCAACCCTGGTCATGATCTCATCAACGGGGGTCTCCGGATATAATCCCTTTGCCATTTTCAGTGCTTCGTAGATCTTTTGGGCTTCGCGACGTTGTGCCAGCGACAACCTTATGTTGCGGCTGCTCAGTGCCAGCCCGCCGGGCTCACGAACAGTAGGGCAGCCTGTGATCTCAACGGGATGCCCCTCCTGCCTCACAAGCTCGCGAATGATCTGCAGCTGCTGAAAATCTTTTTCGCCAAAATAGGCCCTGTCGGGCACGGTGACACGAAGAAGCTTGTCGACCACGATCGCCACACCGTTAAAGTGCCCTTCCCGGTATTTTCCCTCCATGACCTTGTCCATATGGCCAAAATCATACACCCTGGTTTCCTTTTCGGGATACATTTCTTCGGTGTCCGGGGAGAATACGGCATCGCAGCCCGCGCTCCCCAGTTGCCTGAGGTCCGAATCGAGCGTGCGCGGATAGTTTTCCAGGTCTTCCGCCTTGTTAAACTGAATGGGATTCACAAAAATGCTGCAAATCACCAGTTGGTTTTCCTCGCGTGCACGACGCACCAGCTCGAGGTGGCCCGTGTGTAAAGCACCCATGGTGGGCACAAACCCAATGGTTTTTCCACGCCCTTTCTGCCGGGTTGCCCATGTATGCATCGCTTTTTTTTGCCTGAAAACTTCCATAAGAAAAGGTAAATAGCCGAAAAGTAGTGTTTTATGTAAAAAATGGCATGCAATATACCACCCAAAAAAGAAATCCGCAAAGCTAATAAGGATAATTTGATTAATCACAAAAAAAATCGTATTTTTGCATGTCATTTTGTTGATATTCTTTAATTTGTAACGAGCATATGGATAAGCCAAAAGTTCTTTTTGTACAACAGGAAATAACCCCTTACCTCAAAGAAACACACATGGGCCATATCGGCCGCTACCTGCCCCAGGGCATCCAGGAAAGAAAAAAAGAGATCCGCACGTTCATGCCGCGCTACGGCTGTATCAACGAGCGCCGGAATCAGCTGCATGAAGTCATTCGCCTTTCCGGGATGAACCTTGTAATCAATAATACGGATCATCCCCTGATTATCAAAGTGGCCTCTATACAGTCGGCCCGGATGCAGATCTACTTCATTGACAACGAGGATTATTTCCAGAGAAAATTTACCCTGACAAACAAAAACGGAGAGTACTTCGCTGATAACGACGAGCGGGCCATCTTTTTCACCAGGGGCGTGATAGAAACAGTTAAAAAACTTGGGTGGGCGCCAGACCTGGTCCACTGCAACGGATGGTTCACCAGCCTTATGCCCTTTTACCTGAAAGAGGTAATGAAGGACAACCCGATGTTTTCCGACACCAAGATCATCTATTCGGTTTACAACGATGAGTTTCCCGGCCAACTGGATGCAGGTATGGGCAAAAAGATGAAAACAAAAGGCCTGCCGGACAGCGAGCTGAAAAAGTTTGAGAACCCCAGCTTCCTGAATATTAGCAAAGTAGCTGTTGATTATGCCGATGGTATTATTTTCGGGGACAAGGAAATCAATGCCGAACTCGAAAAATATGTCAGGGACAGCGGCAAGCCCCTGCTCGAACACCATGACCGCGACACCTACATTGATGCATACAACCAGTTTTATGATGAAGTAATGGTTAGTGAATCAGTGTTGGAGGAATAATAAAATTCTTACCTTTGCGTTCAGTTTACCTGAAAGCGACAAGTACATGTTCAACACAACAGCAAACCCATTGCCGGAAAATGGCTTCCCCCGTTTTGACGGGGGTTTTTTTGCCGTTTTACGAAAGGCTTTTTTCCCGTTTATCATAAGCCTTGCTGTACTATCATGCACCGAAGAAGAGATAATCGGGCTGGACCTTATTGATACGCATGCTTCCCTGGAAACCACCGACACTCTGACGCTCACAGCGATGACAGTGCCTGCCGACAGTGTGGTGATGAATTACAGGGCAACAAACATCCTGGGCGTTCTCAACGACCCTGAGTTCGGGAAAACCCGTGCCAGCATATATGCCGAACCCAGGCTGGCAACAAGTGACCTGGACCTGGGAGAAAATGCTGTGCTCGACTCTATAAACCTGGTGCTGGCATATCACGGAGATTTTTACGGCACACTCCGCACTCCCCAAAGAATACAAATATACGAGCTGAGCGAAAACTTCCCGGATCAGGACTCTTTGTTCTCAAACCTCGTAATACCCCATCATCCCGACCCCATAACATTTGACCCCGCAGGCTTTGAGTATAGACCAGCTCCCTTCGACAGCATACTTGTTGACCTGGGCGGCGTAAAACCCCATGACAGCATATTTGCCGCACCCCACCTGCGGGTCCGCCTGGCAGATGAATTCGGACAACGATTCATCGACAAGCAAGACGAGCTGACCGATGTACCCTCTTTCCTCGAAGCGTTCAAGGGCATTTATATCACCGTTGACAAGGAAATAGCCGGCCTTGGCTCCCTGGTAAAATTCAACATGATAGAACCGCTTACCACACTGGAACTTTATTATCAGAATGATGAAGATACGGTCCAGCAAATGCAGCGCTTTCCCATAAATGAATTCTCTGCAAGAACCACGCGGATGGAACAGTTTGGATACGATAATGCCAACCAGGCACTACGGGCACAGATCGAAGAAGAAGACCAGGCCATGGCCGACAGCCTGGTATTCGTTCAGTCACTTTCGGTACTGCAAACCAACATACAAATTCCTTATCTCG
This sequence comes from Bacteroidales bacterium, assembly GCA_003556325.1. GTDB lineage: Bacteria > Bacteroidota > Bacteroidia > Bacteroidales > UBA7960 > PUPG01. The sequence goes on from PWRF01000051.1 coordinate 3,957, forward strand.
ACAAGCTGATTGAACAACACCCCCGCCTGCTGATCAACAAGGCAGAACTTGTTATCCCCGCTGCCGAAGGGTATACCACACGCGAACTCCACAAGACAGAAGAACTTATGTTGCTGCGCATAAGCGACGAGGGCAGGCTGGTAACCCTCGACGACTATGTTCATGATGCCAACCTGTTCGGGGGGGAGCTGGATAGGGATGCAAACTCATATAGATTTAGTATATCCAGGTATTTGCAGAAGTTAGTTGATGGAGAATATGATAATACCGGCTTGGTGCTCACCGCATCGCATATTACAAGCGACATGAGCCGGGTTGTGCTGCACGGCCCAGGCAGAACAGACAAGCCCATTAAGCTGATCCTGTTTTATTCGAAATTTGATTGATATTATTTATGTGTGGCATCGTAGGTTACATCGGACCAAAGGAAGCCTGCCCTATTCTCTTGAAAGGATTGTACCGTTTGGAATACCGGGGCTACGACAGTGCCGGGATGGCTGTTCTGGACGGAGACCTTAAGGTATTTAAAACACAGGGTAAGGTATCCGATCTTGAAACCATTTACAGAAACGACACCTATTCGGGGAACATTGGCATAGCCCACACCCGGTGGGCTACACACGGAGAGCCCAACGATGTTAACGCGCACCCGCACTTCAGCCCGTCCCGCAAACTTGCCATTATCCATAACGGCATCATCGAAAACTACAGTTCTCTGAAGGCCGAGCTTATCAACCGCGGCTATGTGTTTGAAAGCGAAACAGACACCGAGGTCCTTATCCATCTTATCGAAGACATCCAGCTAAACGAAAACGTAGACCTTGAAGTGGCGGTTCGCATTGCGTTAAGCCAGGTAGTAGGGGCCTATGCGATTGTCATAATCTCTGAGGACCATCCCGATCAGCTTATCGTCGCCAAAAAGGGCAGCCCCCTGGTTATTGGCATCGGAAAAAACGAATTTTTTGTGGCTTCAGATCCTTCTCCCATCGTTGAGCACACAAAGGAAGTGGTTTACCTTGAAGACGAGGAGATCGCCGTTATTCCCCGCGAAGGCGACCTTTGTGTAAAGAACATAAAAAACCAGCAAAAGACACCTTATGTGCATCACCTTGAGATGCAGCTTTCTTCAATTGAAAAAGGAGGCTTTCCACACTTTATGCTCAAGGAGATCTATGAACAGCCCCGAAGCATCAAAGACAGTATGCGGGGACGGTTAAATGCATCAAAGGGTATCATATCGCTTGGGGGCATCAGCGATTACCATCAAAAACTCACAAACTGCCAGCGCATCATTATCGTGGCTTGCGGAACGTCGTGGCACGCCGGGCTGGTTGGCGAATACCTTTTTGAGGATTTTGCCCGCATCCCGGTTGAGGTCGAGTATGCGTCGGAATTCCGTTACCGGAACCCTGTGATCGATGAGGATGATGTGGTGATCGCTATCAGCCAGTCGGGAGAGACGGCTGACACACTGGCGGCCATCGAACTTGCCAGATCCAAAGGGGCTACCATTATCGGGATATGCAACGTGGTGGGGTCTACTATTGCCCGGGCCACCGATGCAGGATCCTACACACACGCAGGGCCTGAAATCGGAGTGGCTTCAACAAAAGCCTTTACAGCCCAGGTCACCATATTAAGCCTCATGGCCCTCTCGGTGGCAGGCAAAAAAGGCAGCATCCCCCAATCAAGGTTCTATGAACTTCTGGGTGAGATGGAGGCCATCCCCGCCAAGGTGGAAAAAACACTACAGGTGAATGATGCCATTCTGGCTATATCCGAAATTTTCCAGCATGCACGCAACTTCCTTTACCTGGGCAGGGGATATAACTTTCCCGTTGCACTGGAAGGGGCTTTGAAGCTCAAGGAGATCTCCTATATTCATGCTGAGGGATACCCGGCCGCAGAGATGAAACATGGCCCGATAGCCCTGATCGACGAAGAAATGCCGGTGGTCGTAATAGCCACAAAAAAAGGCAGCTACGAAAAAGTGCTGACGAATATCCAGGAGGTGAAAGCACGAAAGGGAGTCATCATTGCAATTGTAACCGAAGGAGATGAAGTGGTAAGAGAGATCGCAGACCATGTAATTGAAATCCCCGAGACCGACGAAGCCTTTGTGCCCCTGCTGGCAACCATTCCCCTGCAGCTTCTCTCGTATCATATAGCTGTGCTGAGAGGCTGCAACGTAGATCAGCCCAGGAATCTTGCAAAATCCGTTACGGTCGAGTAATTTGCTGCGGCAATTGCCGCCCGGCCGAAACATGTGCTCCCTCTTTGCAAGAACGAAAAGGAGAGGAACAGACTATTTTGTTGTATCATTGCTGATACTGAATGATTATTTTGATTGCAGACAGAGAAAACAGGACGTGATGAGCTTATTGGTAGTAGGCACTGTAGCCTTTGATGAAATTGAAACCCCGCTGGGAAAGACCGGCAGAATACTGGGTGGTGCCGGCACTTACGTTGGCCTTGCGGCCAGCCACCTCATTCAGGATATAAACATGTCGGCCGTAGTGGGCGGCGACTTCCCGCAAAAGTACCTGGACCTTTTTTCGAAGCGGGGCATTGACATTGATGGGATAGATGTCATTAAAGACAAGAAGTCATTTTACTGGTCGGGGCGGTATCACAACAATATGAACCAGCGCGACACGCTCGCTACGGAACTGAATGTGCTGGCCGGATTTGATCCTGAACTGCCTGAAAATTACAGGGACAGCCGCTATCTGATGCTAGGAAACCTGACCCCCTCTATCCAGCGGAAGGTGATCGAACAGATGAACCGCCGGCCCCAGCTGATATGCATGGACACCATGAATTTCTGGATGGATACTGCATGGGACGACCTGCTGGAAGTGGTATCCATGGTGGATGTGCTTGCGGTGAACGAAGAGGAAGCACGGCAACTCTCAGGAAAGTATTCCCTGGTGCAGGCAGCATGCAAAATACAGAGTATGGGCCCCAAATATATCATCGTAAAAAGGGGAGAATACGGCGCCCTGCTTTTTCATGGCGAACATAAGTTCTACGCACCCGCCATGCCGCTCGACACCGTTGTCGACCCTACGGGTGCAGGCGACTCCTTTGCCGGCGGCTTCATGGGCTACCTTACCAGACAAAACGACATCTCTTTCGAAAGCATGAAAAATGCACTGATATACGGTGCTGCCCTCGCAAGCTTCTCTGTCGAGAAATTTGGCACAGAAAGATTGCTGGAGATCACCAAAGAAGATATACAGGACAGGTTGATCGAATTTGTTAAGATGATGTCTTTTTCCATATAAATGATTCTCTGTCATTTATTTCGGATTTTTTCCGGCGCTTCGGGCTTTTTTTCTTATCTTTAGCCACTTTTTTGGAACACCCCCTTCTCCCCCAGGGCCAGGTTGCCACAAGATTGCGAAGGGTGCCCAAAACAGACTGATTTAACAGATATCTTTACACAGAAACCAATATTGTACACATTTTAAACCTTGTGATGTCGCTATGAAAGTATATCAGACAAACGAACTGAAAAACATTGCCTTGGTTGGCGGGGCAAAAGCAGGGAAAACCACCCTGGCAGAAGCCATGTTGTTTGAAGGCGGTGTTATTAACAGAAGAGGTTCTGTTGACGACAAGAACTCCGTTTCGGATTACCGCGAGATAGAGCTCGACCGCCAGGCTTCGGTTTTCTCTACTGCTTTGTATGCCGAACATGCCGGTTATAAGATCAACATTATCGATACACCCGGCTTTGACGATTTTATCGGAGAGGTTATAGCCGCTCTTAAAGTGTCAGACACTGCCGTAATGGTTATAAACTCCCAAAATGGTGTGGAAGTGGGCACAGAGATCACCTGGCGCCAGGTCTCCGCACTGGAAAAACCTGTGGTGTTTTTGCTTAACCAGCTGGAACACGAGAAAGCAAACTTTGAGGAGAGCCTCCGGCAAATGCAGACGCAGTTCGGCGGCAAAACAGTCGTTGCACAATATCCCGTAAACCCGGGACATGGTTTTGACACCATCGTCGATGTGCTCAAAATGAAGATGTATAAATTCCCGGCAGACGGAGGCAAGCCCGAAGTGACCGACATCCCCGGCGAAGAGAAAGATAAAGCAGAGGAATACCGGAACGCCATCATCGAATCTGCAGCCGAAAGCGACGAAGAACTGATGGAAGCCTTTTTTGAGAACGGTTCTCTCAGCGACGAAGAACTTGCCAGGGGGATCAGGCAGGGGATAGCAACACGTACCATGTTTCCTGTGATGTGTGCTTCTGCCAAGAATAACCAGGGCGTGGGCCGTTTCATGGAAATGGTTACAGAAAACCTTCCTGGCCCCAACGATGTTGCTCCCGTGACAGACACCGACGGCAACGAGTTGAGCTACGACGAAAACAAAGATACTTTGGCCTTCGTGTTCAAAACAGCAGTTGAGCCCCACCTTGGTGAGCTTTCTTTCTTCCGCGTATATGAAGGAAGCATAGCGGAGTCGGCAGACCTTATAAACTCCGACACTGACAGTAAAGAACGCTTGTCGCAGCTGTTTGCCGTAGCAGGCAAGAACAGGCAAAAACTTGAAAAGGTAATGCCCGGTGACATTGCTGCAACCATAAAGCTGAAAGACACAAAAACCAATCATCCCCTTACAAGCCCCAAAAACCAGGGAGTGAAAGTTTCTCCCATTGTGTTCCCGGAACCCAAGCACCGTACGGCTGTTAAAGCCAAAAACACTGCCGACGAGGAAAAGCTGGGAACCGTCCTGCGGGAGATGAACAGCATCGACCCCACCCTGCTGTTCGAGCAGTCGAAAGAACTCAAGCAGATGATCCTCTCCGGCCAGGGCGAAATGCACCTCAATGTTGCCAAATGGATGCTTGAAAAAATTCACAAGGTAGAGGTCGAATTCTTCCCGCCAAAGATCCCGTATCGCGAAACCATCACCAAAACGGCGAAGGCGACCTACCGCCACAAAAAACAGTCGGGCGGTGCCGGCCAGTTTGGAGAGGTGTATATGATGATTGAACCTTATGAGGAAGGAAAGCCCAACCAGACGGAGTTCCCCGTGCGTAAACAGGAGACGCATGACCTGAACTGGGGTGGTAAGCTGGTCTTTAACAACTGTATTGTTGGAGGTGCCATTGATGCACGGTTCATGCCCGCCATTCTCAAGGGGGTGATGGAAAAGATGGAAGAAGGCCCCCTCACAGGATCCTACGCCCGCGATATTATCGTCAACATTTACGACGGTAAGATGCACCCGGTCGACTCCAATGAGATCTCTTTCAAGCTCGCCGGCCGCAATGCCTTTAGAGAGGCTTTCAAGAATGCCGGACCGAAAATCATGGAGCCTATCTATGATGTGGAGGTTATGGTCCCGGAAGAAAAGATGGGTGATGTGATGACCGACCTGCAGGGAAGCCGTGCCCTTATTATGGGAATGGACAGCGAAGGCGGCTACCAGAGGATCCGCGCAAAAGTGCCCCTGGCAGAAATGAACCGCTACTCAACAAGCCTTTCATCACTGACCAGTGGACGGGCCACCTATGGAATGAAGTTTGCCGAATACCAGCAGGTGCCTATGGACATCCAGGATCAGCTGTTGAAAGCCTACGAGGAAGAACAAAAAGAAGAAGAATAAACTCTGCTATGAGGCCTGCCGGTAACCTGCCGGCAGGCTTTTTTCTTTACCGGTACAGCATTTGGAAGTCTGCCAGGGCAATGGCCGTGACGGCTTCAACTACCACAGGCACACGCAGGGCGATGCACGCGTCGTGACGCCCTGCCACTTTCATGGCCTCCACCTTGTTTGTCTTCGTATGCAAAGATCGCTGCTCGCGGGCAATGCTGGAGGTGGGCTTTACCGCTACCCTGAACTCCAGGAGGTTTCCGTTTGTCAAACCGCCCGTGATCCCGCCGGCATGATTGGTCTTTGTCTTTCCCGACTTATCGAGGATGGGGTCGTTATGCCCGCTGCCCTTCATTGTTGCTGAACGGAAGCCGCTGCCAAACCCGATGCCTTTAATGGCAGGAATAGCGAAAACCAGGTGACTTATCACCGACTCCACCGAGTCGAAAAAAGGTTCTCCCCACCCCATGGGGATGTTTTCGGCCGTGCATTCCACGATGCCGCCAATGCTGTCGCCTTCTCTCATGGCGTTTTCCACTGCCTTGTCTATATCGCGCTGCCCCCCGGCCTCGACAAGCGCGGCCGAAATACGAATGTCGCCAAGAAGCTTTTTGGCAACCACTCCGGCTGCCACCAAAGCCAATGTCATGCGGCCAGAAAAGTGGCCGCCGCCACGGTAGTCCTGGAAGCCCCTGAAGCGGTGTGCCGCCGCCATGTCGGCATGTCCGGGGCGCGGCTGATCAACGACGAAAGAATAATCTTTGGGCCTGATGTTCTCGTTGGCAAACGTTATGGTAATGGGTGCCCCTGTGGTGTGGCCGTTGAAGACGCCCGCCAGGATCTCCGGGCTGTCTTTTTCCTTTCGCGGGGTGGTGCCCCTTGCGCCGGGCCGCCGGCGCGAAAGGTCGTGAATGAAATCCTTTTCAGCCAGAGGCACTCCCGGCGGGCAGCCGTCGACACAGACACCGATTGCCTTGCCATGCGATTCACCAAAAAGGTGGATCCTGAATACTCTACCAAAACTGTTCATAAGCGGCTGATTTTTTGCAGGTCATTGAAAAAGGCAGGATAAGACTTGCTTACTGCTTCTGCCCCGCTGATGCAGACCGGGCCATCCCCGCCCAGGGCCGCCACAGCAGCGGGCATAGTAGTGACATGTTGTGCCTCGACCATTGACGTAAGAGCAGCAAGGAAACCCTCAACTGCCGCAGGCCAGATGTTTTTCTTCATCGATACACTCTTTAACAAAAGACGCAGACTGCCCGAAAGCAGAGATCACCAGGTCATAGTCATG
>PWRF01000320.1 GCA_003556325.1 Bacteroidales bacterium
GCACGAAATTTTCAACCTGGGAACAGGAAGAGGATACAGCGTGCTGGAGGCTGTCAATGCCTTCGAAAAAACAACCGGGGTAAAACTAAACTGGAAATTCAGCGACCGCAGACCGGGCGATGTGGAAAAAGTGTGGGCCGATACCGGCAAGGCCAACAAGGTACTCGGCTGGAAAGCCGAAAGGGGACTGGAGGAGATGATGGCCACAGCCTGGAAGTGGGAAGTGAATCTGAATGAAGGATTAATGAAAAAGGTTTGAGGTTTGAAGTTTGAGGTTTGAAGCTGAGCGTTAGCGAAGTCCCGAGAGCGTAGCGATTCGGGATTTGAAGTTTGAGGTTGCACGAGGATCTTGTGGCATTCCAGGTGATGCGACGCGTTACTGGGTTAATGGGTTCGGGGGTTGCGGTTTTAAGGGGCTAAAAGGTGTTTGCGGAATTCGGTTGCCCCCGACATTTCGACATTTTGACCTTTTGTCTTTTCGTCCTTTTGTCTTTTTGTCTTTTTGTCTTTTTGTCATTAAAAATAAACATATGCAACACATCCTCATCACCGGCGGTGCCGGATTCATTGGTTCACACGTAGTACGTCATTTTGTTAAGAAATACCCGGGCAGCACGATTGTCAATGCAGACAAGCTTACCTATGCGGGTAACCTGCTTAACCTGACCGACATCGAGCAGGAAAAAAATTACCACTTTGTAAAGGGTGACATTGTGGATGGCGACTTTGTATTTTCGCTGTTTGAAAAGCACAAGCCGGACACCGTCATTCACCTTGCGGCCGAATCCCATGTAGACCGTTCGATTGCCAACCCGATGGAGTTCGTTCACACCAATGTGCTGGGTACGGTGAACCTGCTCAACGCCGCACGTCATCACTGGAAGGATGAACCGGACAACAAGCGCTTCTATCACATCAGCACCGACGAAGTATACGGGTCTCTGGGCGACGAAGGCCTCTTTACCGAGGAAACACCCTATGACCCCAGAAGTCCGTATTCCGCATCCAAGGCTTCCAGCGACCATTTCGTCAGGGCATACTGGCACACCTACGGGCTGCCGGTGGTTCTGTCCAACTGCTCCAACAATTACGGCCCCAACCAGTTTCCGGAAAAGCTCATCCCCCTTTTTATTAACAATATCATTCAAAAAAAGCCACTCCCCGTTTACGGCAAGGGCGAAAACGTGCGCGACTGGCTGTATGTGGAAGATCACGCGGTGGCTATCGACGCGATCGTGCGCAACGGGAAGCCCGGAGAAACCTATAACATCGGCGGTCATAACGAATGGAAAAACATCGACCTCATCCGGCTTCTCTGTAAGATCATGGACGAGAAACTCGGCCGCGAGCCAGGGACTTCCGAAGGGCTGATCACATACGTAAAAGACCGTGCAGGCCACGACCTGCGGTATGCCATCGATGCCTCCAAAGTAAAGGATGAGCTGGGGTGGGTGCCTTCAGTTACCTTTGAAGAGGGCTTAAGCAAAACGGTCGACTGGTATCTGGCCAACGGCGAATGGCTGCGGCAAGTCACCTCCGGCGATTATATGCAGTACTACCGGGAGCAGTACGAGGAAAGATAATACGACGGGTTTTTTCAAACACAGTGGGGATGAAAACTGTCAGGGAGGCTTTTGGCCTAAGTAGGCTGTTGGCTATTAGCTATTGGCTGTTAGCAAGAAGGCCAAAAGCTAAAAGCCAAGAGCCAATAGCAGTCCTGCCGAAAACACAAACACCAGATAACTAATTGGTTGAAATATCATAAACTGAGGTTGCCCCAGGCGTTACCTTTGAAAGTAAAACAAAAACAGCAGGTAACCCGCATATAATGCCAAAAACAACCCACCGTGCCACCGCTGCAGGGTCTTTTTGCGGGAGCTGACCACGAGCAGCCAAAGCAGAATCACTGCACCCAGGCCGACGATGATATCGAAGTTCAGGACTTTATTGAATGGCAGGGGTTTTATCGCCGCGCTGGTGCCGAGTACGAAAAACACATTGAAGATATTGGAGCCCAGCACATTGCCAATCACTATCCCTGCGTTCTTTTTCACGGCCGCGGCGACACAGGCCGCCAGTTCTGGCAGGGAAGTGCCAATCGCCACGATAGTCAGGCTGATCACAGCCTCGCTGAGCCCGATCCGGTCAGCGATATCAACGGCACCGTTTACGATCCACCTGCCTCCGATTACCAGGGCAAACATGCCGGCAATAACCATAAGCAAAGACATGTTGAAGGGATATTCAAGGATCCGGAGCTCCCCGTCTGTTCCCTTCTTTCGTGCCACTCCCCAGGTATAAATCATAAAAAGGACAAAGAACAGCACCAGCAGGATGCCGTCGCTACGGGAGATCATGCTGCGGCTGATCCCACCCGGCAGCAGGTCGTTGGCCAGCACGCAAATAAGCGCAGCGCCCAGCAGCACAAAAGGGATGTCTCTCCGTAAGGAATGGTTGCTTACGGCCAGCGGGAAGATGATCGCGGATACGCCGAGGATCAGGAAAATATTGGACACGTTGCTGCCCAGGATGTTGCCCATGGCCACGTCGGCACTGCCCTTAAAGCTGGCGATCAGGTTCACCACCAACTCGGGGGCGGAGGTTCCCAGCGCTACGACCGTCATGCCGATCACCACGTGGGAGATCCTGTACCGGGCAGCGATGGACGCCGCACCGTCGACCAGCCAGTTGGCCCCATAAACCAGGAACACGAA
>PWRF01000044.1 GCA_003556325.1 Bacteroidales bacterium
AAGCCGACTTCACCTGGCTTTGCCCAAGGCAAAGCATATATTTACGAAAAAAGTTTTGGCGTCAGGATTCCGTACCATCATATCACATCGGAGGAAATATCAAAAGAATGCGACAATATTGATCGCGCCATAGAAGATTCAATTGCCGAGCTTGACTCTATTGAGAAAAGCGCAATCGCAGAACATGGCACTGCACAATCACAGATATTCGCTTCACATATCGCATTGCTGATGGATCCCCGCTTTATTGAGAAAGTTAAAAGTATGATCAGAAAAGACCGCCTGAATGCAGTTCTGGCCTTTGATAAAGAGGCAAAGGCACTGATGTCAGCCTTCAATGAAGTGGCAGAAGATGAGCACATACGAGCCAAAGCACAGGATGTAAAGGATGTTCTACATAGAGTGCTACGACATCTGGGCCATGACGTCAAGCAGACATTGGAGGAGCTGCCCCGCGATTGCGTTGTTGTTGCTCATGAGCTGCTTCCATCAGATACACTTAATCTTGACCGCGAAAATGTGGTAGCAGTTGTCACGGAAGTAGGTGGAGCGACCAGCCACTCAGCCATTCTGGCAAGGGCTATGGGAATACCTTTGATTTCGCAGGTAAAAGACGCTTGCAACGAGATACCGGCCAAATCGGATCTACTGGTTGACGGCACAACCGGCACAGTTACAGTGGGAGCTGGCCAGGACATCCGTGAGAAGTTTACCTTAAAGAAAAATCACTTTGACAATGTAAATGCTATGGCAAGGAAAGAGCTGCGGGAACACTGTAAGACTAAAAACGGTGTTGAGATTACACTAAAAGGAAACATTGGCCGAGCTTATGAGGCCGATGATGTTTTGAAGTACAAGCTTGGCGGCGTTGGACTATTGCGAACGGAACATTTGTTTCTCAAAAATGATGAGCCGCCGAGCCTTAATCAACAGGCTGATGCCTATGGATATTTGGCAGGCAAGCTGAAAGGACGGCCTGTTACCGTTCGGACTTTCGATTTTGGCGGCCATAAAAAACCAAGATTCTTGGAAGGTGAACAGCAGATAATCCCTCGAGGGCTGCGTTTTTCACTTGAACATCCCAATATATTTAAAAAACAACTACGGGCAATTTTTACGGTTTATGAAAAATACCCGAATATTGAGGTCATGTTTCCGATGGTAGGCGGACGGGATGATCTCTTAGAAGTACGAGATATAGCCAAGCAGATCGCCTGTGAACTGGGGCTTGAGAAGTTGCCGCGACTGGGGGCTATGATTGAAACACCCTCAGCATTGAATGAACTTAATGAGGTAATGGAAATGTCCGATTTTATAAGTATTGGTACTAATGATCTGTGTCAGTTTGTCCTGAACAAAGATCGCGGATCCATAGACGAAGAGGCGATTTTAAATCCCGGCGTGATAGAGAAGATAAAAATGGCTGTGGAGATGGCCAAAGAAAAATCTGTTCCTATCAGTGTATGCGGAGAAGCGGCGGGAAATCAGTTTCTTGCTTGCATTCTTGTGGGTCTGGGCATCTGCGAACTTAGTATGAGCCCGGTTCGTGCTCCGCTGGTTAACTATACCATTCGCCAGCAGAATTTTAAGGAATTGATGAGAATATCATCTGAATATCTCCGAGCCTGATAAAATTGGTTTCTTTGCCAAGCTTTGCTATCAGTAACTTTTGCTTTAAATATGGTTATTGTAACTCGGCTTATTTTTCAGGAAAAAGCCAGGCTTTTTAAGGAAATTCCTTATGCTTTCACTTATGCAACAATGGTAGGCTGTAGGGGCATCGTCAGAATTTTGATTAAGCTGCTATTAAGCACAAACGCTGAAAAAACTAAAAGCATAAAGGAAATGATTAATGAAAGTTATGGTGGCCTCAATGGGACGGACATTAGACAGCGAGGTAGCAAAGACGCTGAGGAAAAGCCCCTTTTTATTAACCGTTGACTCACACACCTTTAGCTTTGAAGCAATACAAAATCCTTTAGCAAGCCCCGCTGTTCATGATTCACGGAAAATATTTCATGAGCTATTGGGTGACAATCAGGTAAGAGTTATTTTGATAGGCGGCTATCGCTGCCATGAGGCTGAAAAGCTCCGAGACAAAAAGATAAGGGTTTTTCTGGGAATTACAGGCACTGTTCGGGAGGCCGTAGAAAAGTTTAATAAATTAAAGTATGTCGGAGCAATTTAAAAATGAACTTTTATAGCATCAGGTGGTATCGAAATGTAGTCGCCAGTATAAACAGGCAACTTTTAGCGAAATTCAATTTCTTGTCACAGAGCAACAGTTGTTACCTGACAAAACTGAATTTGTCGATACAAGAAAGTAAAGTTTGCACTTCATTTCTCTCCTCCGATAGCCTGGCCAGGGCTGGCCAGGCTATTTTTATTTGGTGTCAAAGCAGAGGATATATCTGAATGTCGCCCTGTACTGTAAAGATTAATCGTTGCATATATTATTTATTTTAACTTATTGCCTTTGAGCTGAGTTTCTCTATGTTCTCATTCAGGTATTATCAAAACTTTTTGATGTATTAAGGGCAGTATTAAGTATTTTTCTTACTTGAATTTATTGGGAAAGCCTGTACGGTGTGTACATTAAACGAAATTTTTCATGTTTTTTAGTTAAAGGAGTTTATTATGAAGTCATTGTTGCAAAAGATTATTATTGCATTGGCAGTTCTGGTTATTGCAGGCGGTTCGACATTAATGGTTCA
>PWRF01000057.1 GCA_003556325.1 Bacteroidales bacterium
AAGATCAAAGCATCAGGCCGGGGATCACCGCAAGGGAAAACAGCAAAGCACCGCCAAGTGCATAGGCCACGGTGTATGCCATGGGGGTGAAGAACTTGGCTTCAATGCGTTCAAAGGCAAACAGGGGAAGGTGTGCTGCGATGATGATCAGCACGGAGAAAAATATGGGCCTTGCTACCCGTACCGTAGAATCTGCCACTCGCTCTTCGCTGAAGCGTTCCGTTGGGTTTTTTTCCCGCCGGGCCTGCAGGGCTTCCACGATGACAATCGCTGCATCAACCAGGATGCCAAAGCTCAGTGCACCGAGCGACAGCAGGTTGGCCGGAATGTTTGTAAGGTACATCACGGCGAATGAGACCAGCATCGCAAACGGGATCACCAGGGCGACAATCAGTGCGGACTTGACACTGCCCAGAAAAAGCAGCAAGATCAGGACCACAAGGCCTATACCCTGCAGGAGGGTCATGCTGACCTGGCTGATGGTCTGATCAATGAGTTCGGTACGGTCATAATAAGATTCTACCCGCACACCATCGGGCAGGATGCGGGTGTTCAGTTCTTCCACTTTCCCGTGAATGCCCGCGAGGGTGGTGGAGGGATCTTCGCCCCGAAGCATGACCACAATGCCCGAGACCAGGTCTTCCTGGTCGTCCATGCCCAGCATGCCGTTGCGTTCCATGGCACCCAGCTTTAGCTCTCCCAGGTCACGCAGGAAGATGGGGGTGCCCTCGATGGATGTCACCACGATATTGCCCAGGTCTTCCAGGGATCTTACGAGTCCAATGCCGGTGACCACATAGCCGAGGTCACCTCTTACCACGCGACCGCCACCGGCACTGGCGTTGTTGATATCCACCGCCTCAATTACGTCTTCCAGAGAGAGATCATATTTTTGCAGCATCTCAGGATCAACCTCACACTGAAACTGCGTGGTCTCCCCGCCAAAGTTTGCCACTTCGGCCACTCCGAAGACTTCACGTAGGGTTGGTATTACGATCCATTCCTGCATTTCACGTAACTCCCTCTGGCTGTATATGTCGCTTTGCAGGGTGTAGCGATAGATCTCACCGGTTGGGCTTGTCAATGGCTCCAGCTCAGGGTCAGCTCCTTCCGGCAATTCAACTTCAGAAAATCGTTCCCTGGTCAGTTGCCGGACAAAATAGTCGTCCATCCCATCTTCAAAAACCAGGGTGATCATAGACAGGCCAAAGGTGCTTTTTGAGCGCATCACCATCAGTCCGGGCATTCCGTTAAGCTCCCTTTCCAGGGGAATGGTGATCTGTTCTTCCACGGTTTCGGCGGCATGTCCGGGATACTGTGTAACCACCATGGTCGTCACATCAGCAATATCCGGGTAGGCATCGATGGTCAGTTGTGTCCATGAGTAATACCCAAAGGCAGCAGCCAAAAGAAATAAGCTGACGAAGATCCAGCGCCTGGACAAACAATATCTTATGAATTTGTCGATGAACATGATGTCGGTTTTAATGGTTTTCGGTTAATTGATTCATCATCTTACAAAAATCCTGTCAGGGCAGCAGTACAGCATTGTCCACGATCACGTACTCTCCTTCATTCAGACCTGATAGAATGACCAGTTTCCCTTCTGTCATCTCACCAACTTCAACTTCCCGTACTTTGTATGTGTGAGGCTCGACCTGCACGTACACATAGTTATAGTCGCGGCGCTGAAGGACTGCTTGCGACGGCAGTAAAAAAGCAGCCGCAGGATCGGAGAAAAAGTTTACTGTAGAGAACATCCCGGGTTTAAGCTTCATATCTTCGTTGTCAAATTCAGTTCTCACCCGCGTGGTTCGGGTTGCTTCATCGAGGATGTCACTGACAAACAGGACGGTACCTTCATAGATATCTCCCGGCCATGCCGGGAAACGTGCCCGGACATCAGCTCCGCTATGCACAAAGCGGATATCTTTCTCCTGGATGCTGGCTGTGACCCATACACTGCTCAGGTCTGCCACAATCATCAGGGGTTCTTCAGGCTCAGCGATGAACTCGCCCGGTGCAACGGCCAGGTCCACCAACCGGCCGGCAATGGGGGAACGCACTATCAGGGGTTCTCCGATCTGTTCTTCTTCTATTCCCATGATTTGCAGGATCTGTGTGGCACCCTGCATCTCGCTCATGGCGATCTCATACTCTGTTCTGGCTTCTTCCAGCTCTCTCTCGGGTGCAATACCCCGTTCGTGCAATGCTTTTTTCCTGTTAAGCTCCTTTTCTGCCTGTGCCAATGCACTTTTTGCGCTGATGTAATGCGTTTGTGCATCGGCAAGGTCCGGGGAATAGATCTCAAACAAAGCCTGGCCCATTTGTACCGTTTGTCCCATATTGACGAACAACTGAACAATGCGACCGCCGGCTGGAGGGTAGATGTTTGCCAGCTTGGAAGGATTGGCTTCCACCGTAGCCGGTGCAGTCACCTGACGGCGGATTTCCCTGATCTCTACGGATGACACCTTCAGGCGGCCGCGGATAGGGGATTCTTCCGGAATGTAGATCATGCCGTTGCGCTGTTCGTATTGCGGCGGCGGCTCTATTACCAATGCTTCGCGCCGTAACTGCGGCAGAATGACTACGATCAGCAACAGGACGATAACAATGCCCAGAACGATGTTTCGGTTGCGTGCTGCTTTGGAGGATGATTTTGTTTGGTTCATATGTTTGGAATTTAAAATGACAAAAAGACGAAA
>PWRF01000319.1 GCA_003556325.1 Bacteroidales bacterium
CCGATATCCGGAACGAGCGTTGGCTCCATAAAGTCCGCCAACATACGCGGCAGCAGCCTGAGATCCTCGAACCTCTGATGGATCACGCCAATGATGTCTTTTGGATCGTCCGGACCTGGCACAGGCTCACCAAAATAGTCCAATAAATCTTCCTCATTAGGCGTGCGTATCATGCCCTCATCTGTGTCGTCATAGATGTAATAGGTTTCATTATGGTAAAACGTATCAGGGTTATCTTCTTCGAAAAATACGTTGGCAACATGAACGAGCATTCCCTGGTGTTCAGTGTTCAGATCTGCCAGTGTGATAAGCAGAGGCTGTATTTCATTATTCTGAGAAGACACCTGCCCCGGATCTTCTGTGGGGACAAGCTGGAGCATTTCCTGGAACGCGGTAAGTTCTCCGGTAAAGCCGGTAATTCCATCATAGAGTTCAAGTTCAGTCTCTACAACACCACCCGGGTCATCAACCAGAATGGCTCCGGTCTCGTCCTGCAGGTAGAACTGTCCCCGGTAGGCCTGCTGTAAATGGGTGACCACCACCTCGCCGGTGATCATGAAGGGCAGGTCACCACCTATTTCCTGGGCTTTAAATGTGGCGATATCAGGCACTTCAATAGCGCCCGGGGCTTCATCTATCATGAATTCATTTATCCACCAGCGGTGGGCAAACTCTCCCTTGTAATTGAATGCCAGGTAGACCACCTCGCCCAGATAATCGCCCAGTGAAACCAATGTTTCTTTTGGATCACCCACACCGATGTTGTCGTCCGACTCATAGATCTCCTGGAAGTGTTCGTGCTCGGGGTTGCCGCTGCCCGTGGAGATCAGCAGGCCACTGTAGTCATAGTCTGTCATGAACTGATTGTTCTCAAAGAAGGTGATCAGCATGCTTTCCTCTTCGGGAAGCTGGATCTGGGGGGTAACCAGCCAACTATCCGCTTCCTCGCCTTGTGAAGTAGCATTATGGAAAGCCCTGTCATCTGCCTGCTCCCAGCCACCGGCGCCGTAAGCAAAATGTGTCCAGTTTTGCGGGGGAAAATCACCGGAGAAATCCTCGACCCAGGGGAATTCTGTCACCATATTGGGGTCAATTTCAACCATTACCAGGTGGTAAACCAGGTCATCGTCGCTCACGGTCACCTGGCCGGTGGAGGTGTGATATCCTTCCTTTGTGGCGGTATAAGGATAGGTTCCGACGAGCACTGCCTCAAAGAAATAGGGGGCTTCCGTTATTGTTTCGCCGTAAAATTCGAGTACAACGTTATCTACTTCATTGTTTTCCTCATCGGTAATGTTGAACTCAACCGAGTAGGAGGTAAGGGTTTCGATATCGGCCCAGTTTCTGGCAGTCATGAAGTCACCTTCGGCACGCGAATTGGGCAGGCCGGTGAGGTTGAGCAGACCTGAGGGGATGGGGTCGCCGATGTAGTCCACGTTAAAGAACGTTGACCTGAATTCACCGACAAAGTCGCCATCCGTAAACTCATACACCTGACCGTTGGCGAAGTTTGTACCCGCATCCACCAGGAACTCCACTTCTTCAATGGTCACCAGCCTTGCCTGGTAGTCCATGAAGTTATTCACAAATTCATCCATGGAGATCACCAGGGGTTCAATCACGTTGCCACTGGATGTGGCTTCACCCGGATCTTCTGTAGGAGTAAACTGCAGCATGTTGCCAAACACACTGAGCGTTCCCTGAATGCCCGTGATACCGTCATAAATTTCGTACTCAGTGGTGATCGTACCGCCCGGATCATCGATGAGGATCCCTGCCGTGCCGTCTTCAATGTATTTGCTGTTACGCCAGTCTTCCTGGTACGTGAGCACGGCTTCTCCGGTCAGCATATAGACGGTCTCGCCGTCGTCTTCCTGATCACGAAGTTCCTGAATCGTCGCTATCTCCACGACATCACGTGAAGTTTCGCCAGCCCATACAAACAAGGGGGCTGCCATCAGCATCACTGATAAAGCAATAGTGCTAATTAGTACAAGTTTTTTCATAATACGTTTGTTTTGGGGTTTTTGAATATATTTTTCTTGAGAAAGACACAACAGGATGCAGGATACTTTCCCGGGAGTTGCTCCCGGGTTGGATTTCCTGCATCAGAGTTTTATACTGTTTATAATAATTTTCGCACATAAAGCAGTTTTTCAATAAATAATAGCCTTTGAAACCATCTCAGCAGCTTCCTTTAGCTGTATGGCCGACTGCACTTTCAGCCCGGATTCATCGATCAGTTCTTTGGCTTCTTTTGCATTCGTTCCCTGCAACCTTATAATAATAGGGATATCAATATCGCCAATATTCTTATAAGCATCTACAATCCCCTGGGCAACCCGGTCGCAACGCACGATCCCGCCGAAGATATTGATAAGGACCACTTTTACATGTTTGTCTTTGAGGATAATGCGAAAAGCCTCTTCCACCCTCCGGGCGCTTGCCGATCCTCCCACATCCAGGAAGTTTGCCGGTTCCCCCCCGCTGAGTTTGATAATATCCATGGTAGCCATAGCCAGCCCTGCTCCATTGACCATGCATCCGACATTCCCATCAAGTTTTATGTAATTCAGGTCAAACTTGCCTGCTTCCACCTCCATGGGATCTTCTTCGAAAATGTCGCGCATCTCAATGATATCGGGATGTCTGAACAAAGCGTTGTTATCGATACTCATTTTGGTATCGACAACTATTATCTGGTTATCTGAGGTTTTAAACAATGGGTTGATTTCTATCAGCGTAGCGTCGTTTTCGTGGTAGGCTTTAACCAGTTTAGGGATAAACCTGAGCATATTCTTGAAAGCATCTCCTTTCAAGCCAAGGTTGAAAGCAATGCGGCGGCATTGAAACGGCTGAATGCCTGCGACCGGATCTATGTCTTCGGTAAAAATCTGATCAGGTGTTTCTTCGGCAACTTCTTCTATGTTCATACCTCCCCGTGGGGAGTATACGATCATGTTGCGTGCAGTCTCTCTGTTAAGCAACATGCTCATGTAAAACTCTGCGGGCTCGCTTTCGCCTGGGTAGTATATGCCCTGCTCTACGAGCACTTTTCGAACCAGTTTTCCCCTGGCCGAGGTTTGGGGGGTAACCAGGCGCATTCCAAGTATGTCGGAGGCATGGTTTTCAACTTCTTTCAGGCTTTTTGCGATCTTAACGCCGCCTGCCTTGCCTCGCCCCCCTGCATGAACCTGTGCTTTAACGGCCCATGTCTCAATGCCTTTTGCCTCGGTTATCTTCCGGGCAGCCGGAATCGCCTCTTTGGCATCTTCAACCAGGATACCCATAGCTGTGGGTACATCATACCGCATTAATAATTGCTTGCCTTGATATTCATGTAAATTCATAAATCATGCTTTATGGATTAAACCAATACTAAATTATGTTTTGATAAGTTTAGAATAAAAGAACAAGAATTGTCTCAAGCAAATATACGCTTATTCTTATTTTGGTATTCACGCCAATGTTAAGTTTTTTTCAACAATACAAAATATTCAGTACCTGTAAGCCGTTCTACAAGAAATTTTCACCAAATAAAAAAAAAGCCTATGAAGCAATCCCGTACAAATGAAGATCAGATCATGAATTATTTGCATTGTTTACGGAATGAGCCAGGAAAAGGGACAGGTTCCGACAGTTTTATGTTTTTGCACAGCGGTGCTGATTCCCGTTATAATGACGAAAATTGCGGGGATAAGCCCAACAGGAGCGTCGTCGACAATATTCTGAGTTATGCAAGGGCTCTGGATACACTTAAAACAAAGAGCGGAGATGTTTATTTTTTGTTAAGCAACTGATTCAGCCTGTTGCGGTACTTTTTGCGTTGTGTATCATGATCTGAGAAAATTATGTGATAAGCCACGCCTGCACTTTTTCAGGGGTGGCTTTTTCTTTTATGTACCTTTGCAATGCACATGCATGTGTGGGATTACTGGTCATTTTTTCCTCCGTGCGATGCATGTCGTACATTTTAAACACTATTTCTTTTCGTTTTGAGAACATTTAACGACAAATATCTTCGAAAACCTTCGTGGCTGCGCACCAGGCTCACGGAGGCCACAGAATACGGTCAGATAAGCCGCCGGCTGCGATCTGCCAGCCTGCACACCATATGTGAAAGCGGGGCCTGTCCTAACAAAGGCGAATGCTGGGGGCGAGGGACAGCCACTTTTATGATCCTTGGCGACATTTGTACACGAAGCTGCCGGTTTTGCAACGTAACAACAGGTAAGCCCCATGCACCGGATCCCGGTGAGCCCGGAAAAGTTGCCCATACGGTAGCACAGATGGGCGTAAAGCACTGCGTCATCACCAGCGTAGACCGTGATGATCTTGAAGACGGCGGTGCCGGACACTGGGCCGAAACCATTCTGCAAATAAAAAAAAGGGCTCCGCAAACGACGATTGAAGCCCTCATCCCAGACTTTAAGGGGAGGGAATCTGACATTGATAAGATTATCAATGCTGCCCCCGAAGTGATCAGCCATAACCTGGAAACAGTCAGAGAACTCACGGTGCCCGTCAGGGTTTATGCCAGCTACGAAAGAAGCCTGAACGTTTTGAAGTATATAGCCGATAACAGTTCAATACGAACCAAGTCGGGAATTATGCTCGGGTTGGGAGAAACAGGGGAGGAGATTCTTGCAGCCATGGATGATCTCCGCGCTGTAAACTGCCAGGTGATCACAATAGGGCAATATTTACAACCCTCCAAGGACAGCCTGCCGGTTCAGGAGTACATCCACCCGGATGTGTTCGCACGATACGGTAAAATCGCCCTGGAAAAAGGCTTTGTTCACGCAGAGAGTGCCCCCCTTGTAAGATCATCCTACCAGGCTGAAAAACACGTATAATAGCTTTGCCACTCGCCTTCCGGGCCATTTTGACAGAACGATTGGAAACGAAAAACCGCATGAAAAAAGAAAAACACCCTTGCAAAAACGTGCTGCGCAACCTTCCATGCGGGCTTTCCGCCCTGCCGGCCAGGCAACTCATTGTCGCCGTGCTTTTGTTTGTGGCTTTTTCAGCCTCTGCATGGTCAGATGCCCCGGGGTTTGCCGGCCAGATCCTGCCCGGTGCCTGGCAGACAGAATCCTATTTGCACCGGTTCGAAGGCAAGCGCGTGGCTGTTGCTGGAAACCATACCTCAACAATTGGCGGGGTGCATCTGGTGGATACACTGCTCGCCTCAGGAGTTGATGTCGTGAAGGTGTTCAGTCCGGAACACGGTTTCCGGGGCGAAGCAGCTGCCGGGGAACTGATCGAAAGCAGCTTCGATGAGCAAACCGGACTGCCCATTGTCAGCCTTTATGGCGAAAACAGAAGGCCTTCGGAAAAAGATCTTGAAAATATTGATATTGTGGTCTTTGACATGCAGGATGTGGGTGCCCGGTTTTATACCTACATCTCCACAATGACCTATATCATGGAAGAGCTTGCCAGGCTATACATCCCCATAGTGATCCTGGACAGGCCCAATCCCAACGGACATATTGTTGACGGGCCTGTGCTGCAGCCTGAGTACTCCTCCTTTGTGGGCCTGCACCCTGTGCCGGTCCTTCACGGAATGACCGTTGGAGAATATGCCCGCATGATAAGCGGTGAGGGCTGGCTAAATAAAGAGTCTGGTGCACTTGACCTGACCATTATACCCGTACAGAACTACCACAAAGACAAGGAATACATTCTGCCTGTGCCGCCTTCGCCCAATTTGCCCAACATGCAATCGGTATACCTCTATCCCTCGCTTTGTTTTTTTGAAGGCACGGATATCAGCGTCGGAAGGGGAACGCCCTATCCTTTTCAGGTGTTCGGCCATCCGGATCTTGAAGAAAATGTGTATCCCTTTCGCTTTACCCCTGAAAGCGTCAGGGCTGCTCCTGCCCCCCCGCATAAGGGAAAAGTATGTAAAGGAACAGATCTCCGGGACAAAGATCCTGAACTCATCAGAAATAGAGGTAAACTCAATCTTGGATTTTTAATCCGGGCCTATCAGGATTTCCCGGACAAGGACCGTTTCTTCAACTCCTTCTTCGAGCTCCTGGCGGGCAGTTCTTACCTGCGCCAGCAGATCAAAGCGGGCTACAGTGAGGAAGAGATCCGGGAAACATGGCAGGAAGACCTGGAGTCATTCCGGAAGATACGTGAGAAATACCTGATTTACGAAGAGTAGCTTCCGAACCTGGCCGACAAATACCTGTCCTTGCCGTGAATGTCTTTGTGGATGAGTACATCAACAAAACCTTCTGATACAAAGAGCTGCTCACACTCCTCAGATAGTGCTTCGTTAATTTCCAGAAACATCCTTCCTCCGGGGCGTAAAAGATGAGTTCCTGCACCGGCCAGTTCACGGTAAAACACCAGGGGGTCATCGTCGGGAACAAAAAGCGCATACCCTGGCTCATGATCGAGGACCTGCGGGCTCATCCCGGACTTTTCCGACTCCCTGACGTAAGGGGGGTTGCTGACGATATAATCCCATAAACGGTTTTTCAGCCCGCTGCCATCCCGCATAAAAATATTGCATCTGAAAAAATCGACGGAGGTATTATTATCTGCTGCATTGGACCCGGCCAGTTCCAGGATCATGTCATCGTAGTCACAGGCACTGACGGGATGATCAGGGAGAGCGGCCTTCAGGCTGATGGCAATGCATCCGCTGCCCGTTCCGATATCAAGGAAGCTATGTGTGTACTGCGGCCTTTCTCTGTCTTCATCTGTCATCCTGATAACCAGGTCGACCAGCCCTTCGGTCTCCTGCCTGGGAATTAATACCCCGGGTCTGACACGAAAAAGCAAGCCCCTGAATGCCGCAACACCCGTAACGTATTGCACGGGTTCATGATTGTTAAGACGTTTTTGTGCTTTTATCAGCCTTACCAGGTTGGTTTCAGAGAGGCGCTCATCGGCTTTCAGGACTCTCTGATCGCGAGGCATGTTCAGCACACGCAGGAAGACCTCATCGGCCACAGCAGTGCATTCCCTTTCATCAGAAACAGCCTTGATCCCTTTCTTAAACCAAAGGTAGACGTCGCGTACTTTATTGCTCTTTAAACCAATCATTTGCATAAAGGATACAGGCTATACCGGAATCATAAAGCAAGTCAGCGTATCATTGTACGGCTTCGCGCACGGCTTCCACAAAGGCCTCGATATCTTTTTCGTTTGTATGGTATGCCGTCATCCAGCGTACTTCGTTGCGGGCATTATCCCAAATGTAAAAGAAATACCGTCTTTGCAGTATTTCAATCGCTTTGGCAGGAAGTATGGCGAAAACCGCGTTCGTTTCCACTTTCTGGGTAATGCTTACGGAAGGAATGCCCTTTACTTTTTCTGCCAGTAATCTGGCCATATCGTTTGCCCTGCGTGCATTTTCCAGCCACAGTTCTCCGGTATGCAATGCCTGAAACTGGGCGCTTACATACCGCATTTTGGACATCAGCTGCATAGACTGTTTCCGCGAATATTCGAAGTCTTTTGCAAGATCACTGTTAAAAAAGATCACCGCTTCGGCCGACATGGCACCGTTTTTCGTTGCCCCATACGACAGCACGTCCACCCCGGAAGATCCTGCAAGTTCATTCATCGGCATATTCAGTGCCGCAGCTGCATTTGCAAGCCTTGCACCGTCCATATGAAGATACATGTCGTTCTCGTTGGCGAAGTGTGCAATTTGTTTTATCTCTTCCGGATGATAAACGGTTCCCAGTTCGGTTGCCTGGGTGATGGATATAACCCTGGGTTGGGAGTGATGCTGAAACCCTCTTGAGTGAAGGAAAGGTTTTATCTGCTCTGTGTAAATTTTTCCATCGGCAGATGGGATGGTGTGCAGCTTGCATCCTGTCATTTTCTCCGGGGCCCCGCACTCGTCTTTTTCGAGATGTGCCTTGTCGCTGCATATGATAGAATGGAAGGGCCTTGTTATATGTGCCAGGGAGGCCGCATTTGCCCCTGTACCTGTAAGCATAAAGAAAACCTTCGCATCCTTCCCGAACAGGTCTTTAAGCTTTTGTTCGGCTTCCAGCGTATGGACATCATCTCCGTATCCAACGGTATCGCCCTCATTGACCTGAAGCATGGCCTGAAGGACAGCTTTATGCACTGGGGCATTGTTGTCGCTGGCAAAACTTTTGAATGCTGTCTTCATGTGTTTATATTTTTTCAACTAATTGTTATTGAGGTGTTTATGTTCTTGTCAAAAGTTCATGGGTTGTGTTGCAACTGTAAAAATGTCAAAATGTCGAAATGTCCCAATAATCATCCTCCTGTGTGTCAAAAATCCTGTTCCCGAATGGCCGGGATTTACAACATTGGGGTTTGGCTTCGCCGGGCTCGCAAGTGCTGGTTCATCGATGCAGCCTGGGTACTGCGCCCGTTGATCCGTGGATGCCACGATTTATTTCGCAATAAACCGGGGGATATCCCCTGGCAGCCTTGTAAGCAGCTGATAGTTCAGCTGGTCACTCATTTCGCAGAAGGAAGAAATACTGATGCTGAGGCGTTTCTGTTTGCCAATGATCACCACTTCGTCTCCCCGCTCCACGTTAGGGATGTCGGTCACATTCACTGTCATGGTATTCATGGTAACAGTACCAATCACTGGTACCCTTCTGCCTTTTATCAGAACGCGGCCCGTATTACTCAGGGCGCGGCTGAATCCGTTTGCATATCCTACCGGAATGATGGCAATTTTGAGCTTCTTGTTGGCAAGGAAGGAGCTGCCATACCCGACAAATTCGCCGGGTTCAACTGTTTTCACAACCATCACCTTGGACTTCCAGGAAAGCATACGGCGCAGGGGGTTTGTCTCTTTTGTATCCCTGCGAAAACGAAACATGTGGGTTTCCGGACTGGGCCAGAATCCGTACTGTGATATTCCAAATCGCACCATATCCATGATGGTATTCGGATAGGTCAGTGCTGCAGCAGAGCAGGCTGTGTGGCGCAGGGTGGGGTGGAGGCCGTGGCGCGTAAAATAGCGGCTGAACTTCCTGAACAGTGTGATCTGGTTTTTGATGCGCAGATAGTTAGCCAGGCTTTCAGCGCCTGCATAATGGGTGCAAAGGCCTTGAAAAACAAAATGATCGCTTTCTCTTTTCATAAAATCAACCAGCTCCGGCACCTGCTCATACATAAATCCAGTCCTGTTAAAGCCTGTTTCCACCTCTATGTGGATTATCGCCTTCTTCCGAAGCATCCTGGCTGTCTCGATAGCTTTCTCAAAACGGCCCATGTCAAAAACAAAGAACTCGATATCGTTGGTGATCGCCCATTCTATTTCGGCATCATCCAGCAGCCCCATGATCATGATCTGATTTCCGGGCGACATTACCTTCAGAACATCGTTGGCCTCTTTGGCAGAGAAAACCGAAAAATGCTGTATGCCGGCTTCCTCGGCAAGAGGAACCACATTCTCAACACCGTGTCCATATGCATTGCCCTTTACCACTGAAGAGAAGATCACATCTTTGCCGATGATCTTCTTCAGGTACTTGATGTTATTCATATATGCCTTCCGGCTGATTTCAATATATGAGGTGTTGAACATGCTACTTGAGGTTTACAATTTGATCTGCGATATGATAAAACATGCTTATACCGGTTTCCAGGATCTCATCCGGAAAGTCATAGTCATGGTTATGCAGGCTGGGATGATCAACACCTGCTCCTATGCCAAAAAGTGCTCCCTTTTTCGCTCCTGTAAAATGGCCAAAATCTTCTGACCAGCGAAAGGGCTCTTCTATCACTTCTGTCTGCACACCCGCCCTTTCCATGGCTTCAAAAACAAATTCACTGGCGTCGGGATGATTGCTGGTAGCCGGAAATTCTTCCGTGTAGCTTATCTCAATCCCGATATCATGTGTTTCTGACAATTCGTGCGCCAGATCGCGGGCTTTTTGGTTCAGTATGGCCATGTCGTCGTCGCGATAGGTTCTGAGGGTGGCCATCACCACGCCTTTTCCCGGGTTGGTGCCAAAAGCCACTTCACCCAGCCGGGCATGAATGATGGTAAGCAATACAAAGTCTTTGTAGTGTTTTTTCTGTTTTGGGATGTCCATCAGTCCGCTGATCAGTGCCGTCATCATATGCACCGGGCTGTTCCCCTGCTCCGGGTGGGCGGCATGCGAAGATCTGCCTTTTAGCCGTATGATCATACCTTTGGAAGCCGCCGCAAAGGGACCCTTTTTCATGATGACCGCCTTTTTACCGAACCCTGGCAAATTATGCAATGCAAAGGCATAATCGGGTTTTATCTCCTCAAACTTATCGTCTTCAATAACTTTGGCTGCCCCCTGGCCGTTTTCTTCTTCGGGCTGATACAGCAACACAAGCTTCCCTTTCCGGGGCCTGCGTTCGCGCAGTATCATGGCAAAGCCACCAAGGATGGCCATATGGCCGTCGTGGCCGCATTTATGGGACACACCGGGATTTTCACTCTTGTAGTCAAAGGTATTTATCTCATCTATCGGCAGGGCATCCAGGTCGGCCCGGAAAAGCAGGTCAGGACCGGGTTTGCCGGAATCAAAAACGGCAGCAAGGCCGTGGCCTCCCAGGCCTTCAATGATACGGTCAGGGTTTTGCTGCTCCAGCCATTCCCTGATGCGTGCAGCTGTCTGTTTTTCCCTGCCTGAAAGCTCCGGGTGCCGATGGAGCAATTTTCTTAATTCTGTAGCCTTATCAAGTATTTCCCTGGTGATAACCGTGCTCATAAGAATTTTTTTTCAAAGGTATTGATTTTCTGGTTTCCGCAAACGCAAGAAAGCATGCATTGACGACCGGAAAACAAGAGTTATGGTAAAGATTTTGGTAAAGATTATGATAAAGAAAAAAA
>PWRF01000328.1 GCA_003556325.1 Bacteroidales bacterium
AGCCAGGGCAATGACACCGGCAAGCGTAAGCACGACCGTCCACATTTTATCTGTGCGGTACTCCGGCAGGTCAACCTCTGAAACAATGAGGAATGTGTTTCTGCCCTTGAGCTCGAGCTGCTGTAAGCTGTGGAGTTTGTCTTTGTCTGCTTCAATGAGCAAGGTGTCGCCGCTTCTGAGTGTGGTATTCACCACCTTTTCGCGCATCAGTTCACCACGGTGACGGATAGCCAGGACGGTTGCGCCAAAACGCTGCCTGAAGTCCAGGTCTTTCACCGTGCGGCCCTCAAAAGGACTGTTGGGCGCTATCACTGCCTCAACAAACACGCTCCGGTCATCTGCTTTCTTTGACGATAACTCATTGCCGGGTTTAAATTTGGCATCGCTTTTCAGGGCCACTCCTTCCTTTTGCTTGAGTGCTTTGATCTTTTCCACATTGCAGCGCACCTTAAGCACATCTCCTGCCTGTAAAACCAGGTCTTTTGAGGGTGTTATGAAAGATTGTCCCTTGCGGTTCACCTCGGTGATGTCAATATCCAGTTTACGTACAAGCGGCGAGTCCATAATGGGTTTTCCGACCGAAGGCGCATTGGGCAAAAGCACGATCTCGGTCATATAATCACCCATGCCAAACTTTTTCATCAGACCGTCTTCCATGCCACGTTTGGGGATCAAGCGGATGCCGATGGTCATCATGTAGATGAGCCCGACACCAAAAAAGATAAGTCCCATACGCGACAGCTCAAACATCGAAAAGGGCTCCAGGTCGTTGTCGGCGGCAATGCCGCTGACCAGGATGTTTGTTGAGGTGCCGATCAGGGTGCATACCCCGCCAAACATAGAGGCATACGACAGGGGCATCAGCATCTTGGCCACACTTAACTTAGACTTTGCGGCAGCACCAACGAGGATGGGAATAAAGATGGCTACCACCGGCGTGTTGTTGATGAAAGCCGAGATGACTCCCACGGTGACCATCGTGACAAATATGCCCAGCCAGAAGTTAAACTTGAAGAGTTCGGCGATCTTGTTGCCGATGCTTACCACGGCACCGGACTTGAAGAGGGCGGCACTCAGGATAAACATGAAGGCCACCGTGATGGTGGCGGAATTACTGAACCCGGAAACACCCTGGGTTGGCGTGATCACACCGGTGACCACAAGCACCGACATGGCGATAATGGCCACCACGTCAACAGGAAAACGCTCGGTGGCAAACATAACCACCGCGCCTGCCAGCACGATCATCACAACAATAACATCAAACGACATTAGCGGCTATTTTTTTAACCTGCATGGCATATATCCTGCCTTATTCATAACACAAGGCAGATTAACAACTGCTAAAAATACAAACTTATTTGGAATGAAGGATGGTAATTTTATTCAAATTTCAGCTGATGCAACACGTAATCGCCGGAAATCTTTTTGATAAGGATGTGACAACGGTAGTTTTTCCCTTCTTTGGTACTGAGACGACCGCTGACGAATACAGACCCATCGCGCATGGGGCCGCGATGGGTGATCAGGAAAGATTCAGGAGTATTTCGCGAAAAGAAATCACGAATGATCATTTCGGCATGGGATCTGCTGTAAGTACCCTCGGCACCAGGTGTCGTTAAATCCACATTGGTGCCAAAAAAAGCCGATATCTCCCGTGCACTCCCTCCCTCAACAGCCTCAATAATATCGTTTACTATATCGTCCGGTTCATCTGCAAAAACCGCATCAGCACATAAAAAGAAAGCCAATAATAACAGTGACGGGTAAAGACGAAAAGCAAACATATGCAGATACCTTTCAGATGATAACAAAATGCAGAAAAATATTTCTTAACAAAGATTAACAGCAAAAATCAAACCAAAAAGACCCTAATAAACATAAAAAAGCATCGCAAAATAATCATCAGATATTGAATACAAGTTTTATCTTCGTCAAATGGTTACCTGATGCCCTGAGTGGATGAAACTTTTTGACACCATTTAAACCATGAAGATCACCCTTTTATTCATCGGCAAAACAGACCAGGAGTACCTCCGGGAAGGCATCCGGGAGTATATGAAGCGCCTGAAGCGCCACGCCGATGTGCTGGTAGTGGAAGTTCCGGTTCCAAAAAAATGGAATCGCCTGCCGGAAAATGCAAGGAAAGACGTGGAGGCAGACGCGGTGATCAGGCATCACGCACAGCATGATGTTTGTGTATTGCTCGACGAACGCGGAAAGCAATTCACCTCACCGGGGTTTGCCAAATACCTGGCGGGCCTGATGAACCGTTCCACCCGGAGCGTAATGTTTGTCGTGGGCGGGCCTTACGGCTTCAGCGATAAGCTGGAAAGCCTTCCGCACGAAAAAATGAGCATTTCCAGAATGACCTTCTCCCACCAGATGATCAGGCTGTTTTTTGCCGAACAGCTTTACCGGGCCTTTTCCATCATCAAAGGAGAACCCTACCATCATGGATGAAGCAGAACCCTGCTATCATGGATAAAGGAGAACCTTGCTATCACGGATGAAGGAGAACCTTGCTATCACGGATGAAGGAGAACCCTACCATCATGGATGAAGCAGAACCCTGCTATCATGGATAAAGGAGAACCTTGCTATCACGGATGAAGGTGAACCCTACCATCATGGATGAAGCAGAACCCTGCCATCATGGATGAAGGTGAACCCTACCATCATGGATGAAGCAGAACCTTGCCATTACGGATGAAGGAGAACCCTGCCATCATGGATAAAGATACGCTGGTGCTCACTGCAGTTCCCTGGCAATCACAATGCTGGCGATGGTGCCGTCGGATACGGCCGTGGTGATCTGCCTGATTTGCTTGCTGATGACATCCCCGGCGGCAAAAACATCCGGCAGGTTGGTGCGCATCTCGTGATCCACCTTAAGATAACCCCAATCATCCGTATCAAGTCCGCCACCGATGCCATCCAGGTTTGGTTTCATCCCCACAAATACAAACACCCCATCGGTTACAAGCTCTTTGACAGTTCCGGTGTCCAGCTCTTCTACTTTGACCATCATCTGGTCACCCTGGCGATAAAAACCGCGAGGCTCGTGCGAAAATAAAATTTCAATCTTCGGATCGGCCATAGCGCGCTCCTGGGCAGCGCGATTGGCCGTCAGATGCGGCAACTGTTGTACCATGGTAATTTTTGATGCAAACTTGGAGATGAACTCACTCTCCTCTACGGCTGTATTGCCGCCACCAATGATGACCACCTCCTTGTCGTGATAGTATTTTGCGTCGCACGTGGCGCAATAGGAAATGCCCTTACCATAGTACTCCTTTTCTCCTTCCACATTTAAATAGCGCGGTGAAGCACCCGTGGAAAGCAGGATCTTTTTTGCTCTGATCGTTTCATGGCCATCCACGATTACTTCTTTCTTTTCGAGATCCACCTTATTAACCTCCACGGCAACCTTCATCCTTGCACCTGCAACCTTTGCCTGCTCGGCCATGTTGTGGGCCAGCATAAAACCTGGCTGTGGATCAATGAACCCGGGATAATTACTCACCTGGTGCGTGGTAGATACCTGTCCACCAGGCAACAACGGATCAACCACCAGGGTATCCACCTTCGCCTGCGCCAGGTATATGGCAGCTGCCAGTCCACCGGGACCCGCACCAAGAACAAGGGTTTCCGTTTCCGTGACTTTGGGCGTGATGGAAGCGTGGATATCCTTTACCCTGTCTTCGGGCAATAAGGCATCCAGGTTGCGCATCACATCTGAACGCCGGATGCCGCCCGTAAGCACATCACCTACCTGTTGCCCATCCTTAAAAAACAATAAGGTCGGCGAGCCCTTTACGCCAAGCTTCTCCGCCAGCTCGCGATTCCCCTGGCGAAACATCTTGATGAAGCGGATATCCTTCCCGTATAGCTGATCGAGGGCATCAAACTTAGGTGCCAGGGCTTCGCACGGGGGACACTCAGTAGAATAAAAGTCCAGTACTACCAAAGAATTGCTTTGCAGTTCCTTCTCAAATGAATCCTGATTGATCTCTATCATAAAAAGTAGTTTTTTTATTGAGTTAGTTATTCTGATAAAAGCACTGGCTATGGGTAACACTACCCAAACACTATATATGTTTTTATCTATATATTTATCTTCTTACCAAAAGCCTTGCCAAACATACAAACATGCCAACGCATGACAATCTGGCAAACATAATTAAAAAAACCCGGAACGATGATTCACATCATTAACATTTCATGTGTTTATGATTTTTCATCTAATTGATTATCTGTTGTTTATGCTTTCATCAGGACTGCTATTGGCTATTGCTTTTAGCTTTTGGCTTTCTTGCCAATAGCCAACAGCTAATAGCCAAAAGCCAGCTTAGTCTGAACGCCCCCCTTGGCAATAATCATCCCCCTGTGTATCAAAAAGCCAGTCATGGGCGTTTCATCTATATATTTATGGATATATTTGTTAGCGTTTTTTTAAAAAAATTGTTTATTTTTATCATAAAGAAAGTCTCACCAAAGGTCAAATTATGATCAGAAAGATACTCGTTGCCAACCGTGGCGAAATTGCGGTGCGCATAATCCGCTCCTGCCGCGAACTGGGTATTGGTACGGTGGCAGTGTATTCAGATGCTGACAGATGTGCACTGCATGTGCTCTATGCAGACGAAGCCTGGCACATCGGACCGTCGCCCTCGGTCCAATCCTATTTACATATTGACAACATCCTTGCTGCTACCCGTGCAAGTGGAGCGGATGCCATCCACCCCGGTTATGGATTTCTGTCTGAAAATCCTGAATTTCCTGAGCGCTGCAGGGAGGCGGGCATCATTTTCATTGGGCCGTCGTCGCATGCCATCTCGACCATGGGTGACAAGATCAAGGCCCGCAAAACCATGACTGCAGCAGGTGTGCCGGTTGTGCCAGGCACCGGGGAGGCTATCACTGATGAGCAGGAGGCCCTGCAGGTGATCAGGAAAATTGGATTGCCGGTGATGATCAAGGCCTCGGCAGGTGGCGGTGGCAAAGGCATGCGGCTGGTTAAGCGCGAGGAGGATGTCAGGCCGGCTTTACGGGCAGCACGCTCTGAGGCGAGCACGGCTTTCGGGGATGATGCCGTATTCATCGAAAAGTATATTGAATCGCCGCATCACATTGAGTTTCAAATCCTGGCAGATCAACACGGGAACATTGTGCATCTCTTTGAGCGGGAATGTTCTGTTCAACGGCGCCATCAGAAAATTGTGGAAGAGACCCCCTCTCCCATCCTCACGCCGGAGCGAAGGCAGCAGATGGGTGATGCTGCCGTCGCAGCTGCCCGTGCCGTAAACTACGAAGGGGCAGGAACCATAGAGTTCATTGTTGATAAAGACCTGAATTATTATTTTCTTGAGATGAACACCCGGCTGCAGGTCGAACACCCTATCACTGAAAGAGTTGTTGGCGTGGATCTTGTAAAGGAACAGATCCATATAGCAAACGGGCAGAAACTGTCTTTCCGGCAAGAAGACCTCAAGCAACAGGGCCATGCCATCGAGTGCCGGGTATATGCCGAAGACCCTGAAAACCAGTTTATGCCGGCACCGGGCCGGGTAACGCATATCGACATCCCCTATGGCGTTGGTGTAAGGGTTGATGGTTCCATTTATGAAGGTTTTGAGATTCCCCTCTACTATGACCCCCTGATCGCCAAACTGATCGTCTGGGGGAAAGACCGTCAAGAAGCCCTGGAACGCAGCCGGCGTGCACTGCAGGAGTTCAAGATCACAGGAGTGAAAAATAACCTGAGGTTCCTCGAACGCATCATGCATACAGCCGGATTTGTCGAAGGAGACTATACTACCCATTTTATTGATGAAAACGAAGAAACGCTTATGAAGGTTGAGACCTGCGACGAGCATTGCGAAGACATGGTGATGATCTCCGCACTTATGGAATACCTTCGTAAGATCCGCAAGGCAAGTCCGAAAGAAATGACCGCGCTGAAAAACAACTGGAAAGATTATTCCCGGGTGCGCAGTGTGCTGAAGCTTTGATCCTGCAAATGCCGCGATTCTGCCCTTCATTCAGGCTATCCCCCTTCAAACCGGCATCGTCAACATTAACACTCATTACAATATGCTAATAATCAGGGGTATGATTCTTTTGACATTTTGACATTTTGACATTTTGACAATATTTAAACAGCTAAAACCCTGACCACATGTCATACGAAGTAAAGCTTAAAGACCGCATCGCCAAGATAGAGGTGATCAGTCATCACGGCAACAAGCTGCTGGTTTCTGTTGATGGCAAGGAATACTCTCTGGATTTTGTTCAGATCAACCGGGGCAGCTACTCCATCCTTCATGAAAACAAATCCTACAATGTGGAATTGATCCCGGTTGACGGGGTCAAAAAATACAATGTAAACACCACAAAAAAGAGTTTTGAGGTGGAGATCATTGACGCTGAGTCGAAATACCTGGCAAGCCGGCGGGAAGCAGAGGATGAGGCAGACGCTGTGATCAGCTCGCCTATTCCCGGTAAAGTGGTAAAGCTATATACAAAAGAGGGGGACCAGGTGAAAGCGGGTCAGACCCTCGTGGTGATATCCGCCATGAAAATGGAAAGTGAGTACAAGGCATCATGTGCCGGGGTAGTCACCGCAGTGGATGTATCCGAAGGTGAAACCGTAGATGGGAACCAACCAATTATTCATATCGATTATTCCTGAAAATGGCCAAACCCGACTTTTCGTCTTTTCGACATTTCGACATTTTGACTTTTGACTTATTGACATGACCCCATCATGAAAAAACCAAAACATATGAAGAATAAATACGACGAACTTGACAAGCGCCATCGGCAGGCCGAAGAAGGCGGTGGTGCAGAGCGCATTGAAAAGATCCACGCATCCGGACGCAAAACGGCACGTGAGCGCATTGATATGCTGCTTGATCCCGAGACTTTTGTGGAACTGGATAAGCTGGTCGTACACCGAAACCATGAATTTGGCATGGACAAGCAACGGATCCCCGGCGACGGCATGGTGACTGGCTACGGAAAGATTGATGGCCGCCTGGTCTACCTGTTTGCACAGGATTTTACCGTGTTTGGCGGCTCATTGAGCCGTGCCAACGCAGACAAGATCCTCAAGGTGCAGGATCTTGCCATGAAAATGGGCGCACCGTTGATAGGGCTTAACGACAGCGGCGGTGCCCGTATCCAGGAAGGCGTGGAAAGCCTTGCCGGTTATGCCGATATTTTCATGCGCAACGTGCGCGCCAGCGGGGTGATCCCGCAAATCTCAGCCATCCTTGGCCCCTGTGCCGGTGGGGCAGTGTATTCTCCCGCGCTTACAGATTTCATCTTTATGACCAAGTCAACCAGCTACATGTTTGTCACCGGACCGGATGTCATCAAAACGGTGACCCACGAAGAAGTGACCAAAAACGAGCTGGGAGGGGCCGCCACACACAATAGCAGGAGCGGCGTGGCACACTTCCGTGCCGAAGATGATGAACAAGCCATGATGATGATCCGCGAACTCTTTAGCTTTCTACCTTCGAACAACATGGAAGATCCGCCGGTGAAACCCTGCACGGATTCGGCCCACCGCACCGACGAGAAGCTGCAAAGCCTGGTGCCGGACAACCCCAACAAGCCATACGACATCAAAGACATCATTATAAGTGTGGCCGATGACCATCATTTTTTTGAAGTGCAGCCCGATTACGCGCGTAACGTTGCAATAGGCTTTGGACGCCTGAACGGAAAGCCGGTGGGCTTTGTTGCCAACCAGCCCGCAGCCCTGGCCGGAGTCCTCGACATCAATGCTTCCAACAAGGCTGCAAGATTTGTCCGCTTTTGCGACGCCTTCAACATTCCATTGGTCACCTTTACCGACGTGCCGGGATTTCTGCCCGGTGTAGACCAGGAGTATGGAGGTATCATCAAGCACGGAGCCAAGCTCATCTATGCCTATGCAGAAGCGACCGTTCCAAAAATCAATGTGATCACTCGCAAAGCCTATGGAGGTGCATATTGTGTGATGTCGAGCAAACAGCTTGGGGGCGACGTAAACTATGCTTACCCGGGTGCAGAAATTGCCGTGATGGGAGCCGATGGTGCGGTGAGCATCCTGTACCGGAACAAACTAACCGACGCACAAAAAGCCGAAGCCGTGGGCGATTACAGGGAAAAGTTCTGCACACCCTACAAAGCAGCAGGCCTTGGGTACCTCGATGAGATCATCTACCCGCGTGACACCCGGCTGAAGCTCATACAGGCTCTGGAAATGACCGTAAACAAGCGCGAAAACCTGCCCCCGAAAAAACACGGGAACATGCCGTTGTAATATCGAACTCTTTACCGGTTAATTTGTTTGACCTTCATAAACAACTGTTTATCCGGCTGGCGATCCTACTGCCAGGCAAACAAAATAATCGATGCAAGAAGTTATACGGACCCTGCTGTACTTCGATGTATTTTCTTATCCGCTTACGGCAAAAGAACTCAGCGACTTTGCAGGCATTTCCCCTGGTCAGCTGCCGGACATGGAGGATCTCCTTCATGAGCTCGTCCGGAAAAATCTGGTCCGGGAGAAGGAAGGATATTACTTTACAGGCAATGACGATCAGCTTGTCAGGCGAAGAATTGAAGGCAACCGGAGGGCATCGGAAAGGTTAAAAACCGCCCGTCGCTATTCGAAGATCATGGCCTCCTTCCCTTTCGTCCGGGGAGTTTTTATTTCCGGATCGATCTCCAAGGGATATGCAGCTCCGGATGACGACATCGACTATTTTATTGTTACCAATCCGCGCCGGCTATGGATCACCAGAAGCCTGCTGACACTGTTCAAAAAAATCTTCCTGGTTAACTCGCACCGCAATTTTTGCATCAACTATTTCGTGGATACACACCACCTGGCCATCAGGCAGCAAAACAGGTTTACAGCCACCGAACTTGCCTTTCTGCTGCCCACTTACAACAGCCAGGTGCATCAAAGCATACTTCAGGAGAACACCTGGATCAGGAACTACTATCCATATTTTACACAAAACGGTGAGCATGTGATCAACAAGGCCCCGGTTTTAAAAAAATGGGCAGAACGCCTGTTGAGCAATGGCATTGGTGATGCCTTGGAGACCAAGCTGTTCCAAATGTCCCGGCGCATCATCCGGAAAAAATACCGGCACCTTAACGATGCGCAGTTCGCCAGCTGCTTCAGCATCGAACCGCACGAGATCAAATACCTGCCCAACAGGCAGCAATACCGTATCATGAAAGCCTATTACCGGAATCTTGCCCGTTTCGAATTGCAAAGCGGACTCGAACTCATTAACGGCACCGGCAAACGCTACGCTATAAACAGCCAATAATTGGCACAACAATAAATTATATGCATGGGTATTGTCATAAAACGGTCAACGTCATTTAGGCATTATCACATCGCAACCGATTAACTTCAAACCTCAACCCTGCTATGTCCGAATTCTATGAACAAGTAGAGACCTACTACGACGGCGATGCCGAAGACTTTGACGCCAGGTACTGGAAAAACCCGGTTTTGCAACGCATCCGGCAGGATTTCAGGGAAGAAGTCAAACGGTATCCTTTCAAAAGCATGCTGGAGATTGGATATGGAAGCGGATTGGATATGGTGCATTTTGGCATGACCCACCCGGATAGCAGGGTCACGGGCATCGACATATCGGCCGCGATGCAGGATCTCGCCCGGCAAAAGATCGCCAGGCATGAGCTGAAAAACGTGACAGCAGAAAAAGGCTCGGTGGAAGATCTTCAGGAAATATACCCCAGCCAGCAATTTGACATGATATATGTTTTTTTCGGGGCGCTCAACACGGTGGAAGACCTGGACAAGGCCGCTGAATGCCTATATGACGTCACTGCAAAGGGCTGCAGGCTGGTTCTTTCTTTTGTCAACCGCAATTATGCTGCCGGTACAATGATTGAGCTGCTCAAACTGCGCTTCCGGGCAGCTTTTGCACGCCACAAAAAGGAATGGGGCGGATATTAGCCTACCCAGTACCTGCCCAGCAGATGTTATGCGCCGGGAGCCATCCGCAAGGCCTTCTCACAGTTCTCCCTGGTCAGGCAAAAGGGATACAGCATCATCCATCCGGCCTGGTACTATCACAGAATGAACAGGCTGGTCAGGAGGTTCAGCCCTTACCTCTGGAAAACCGACAAGATGCTGAACAAGACCTTTCTTTGGTCGTGGGGAGAGTATACGCTCTTCGTCTTTGAGAAGCCTGATCTCAAATCCCTGCAGAAGCGCTGATCTGGACGAGTATAAACTTCATGTTGCAGACTTGAAGTTGCTTGCTGCTGAAATGATCTGATCATGTTCAGGAAACTCTATACCCGCTTTTTGGGCGACTTCGGGATAATGAGTTGAAAGGGGAATAGAGGTTGTCAGGGCCCGTGCGGCTGTTTTGCCGTAGCGCCTGATGGTTTCGGCATACGTCACCTGTTCTTTTTCCAGTCCGGACAGGTTTGCCAGAATATCCGCAAAATGTCTTTGCGTCAGAGGCTCCCCGGAAAATACATTCAGGTTTTTCCCTTGTTTCCCGTGAAAAGCAAGACCATCGATCATCCTGGCACAGTCGTCCAGGTGGATCAAAGACATCAGCTGCAGGCCGTCGCCATAATATGGCACTTTCCCGCTGCGCATCATGGGCTCGTAAAAAAACTTCCTGAACCACGATGCAGGGCCCATAATCCAGGCTGGACGAGCAAAACGGACATCCAGCAACCCCTCATCCTGCGCTTCCAGCCAGGGCTTTTCGTTGCGATGATAATATCCGGCAAAAGCTGCCGGTGCAAGCGGGCTATCTTCAAA
>PWRF01000235.1 GCA_003556325.1 Bacteroidales bacterium
ACCGTGGTTTCGCCGGAAGCGTCGCGGATCTCAAGGATGTAGTCCTGGGTGGCCAGTTCGAGATAGCCGGCGAAGTCGCCAAAGGCAAAGTCACCGATGATTTCTCCGTTTACAAAGGCGGTTTCCCATACGCTTACCGTGGGTGCGTCGGTGGAGCCGTGGAATACCAGCACGTCGGTATTGCCAGGTTCGCCGGCTTCTTCCTGACCTGCAGGGAAGGCGAAGAGGCCAAATGGTTCTGACGGATCATACCCTTCCGCGCTGACGTTACCTGCAGCCACAACTACATAGGTTTCGTCGGGATCGAATTGTACCGTTACAGGACCCACGCCGTTCTCGATGCCGGCACCGGCAGGCGTAACAACCAGGTCAAGATCAACACCTGCTGGCACGTCCAGGAAAGGCGTTGCCTGGCGGAATCCCACCTCTTCGAGGAACAGGCCGCCGTTCACGAATATGTCCACCTGATCCACCAGGGCATCAGCCGAGTTGTGGATGATCTGTACACGGGCCGTCTCCATATCGGGAGCAACATCTACCGATACATTATCGATAAGCCAGTACCATGCCCATGATCCGTTATCGTTGTATTCGAAGCGAAGGTAAAGGAAGTCTTCATCGGCATATCCGTCGATGATCAGCATTTCGCTGACAGGGGTTACCTCGAACGGCCCTGAAAAACCAGCGGATGAACCCTGATCCGAATTGTAGGAAACTATCGTTTCCCATGTTTCTCCATCCGGGCTTACCAGCACGTTTGCCTCTGAACTCCCCAGGTGCCTGTAGTGGTGATCAAAGCTGATTGCGATAAGATCATCGTCAAAATTGGCAAGATCAATTACAGGTGCCTGTAAAATGCTCCACACGTCATTGCCGGATCCTGCAGCATCCGAGTCAATGTTGGCAAAGTTGCCTTCCATGGGAAGCTGGAGATCAAAATTGTCGTTGTCGTCTACCTGCCAGACAAACCCATCGCCTGCACCATCAATGATAATCCAGTCGCCGAAGGTGTCCGGGTCTTCAAAATCCTGAAAGAACGGAAAGGAAACGATAACGGGAGCGTCATCTCTTTCCGCGATAGTTTCCTTTTTTTCCTCCTGGTTATTTCCTGTTTCAGGATAGCCAAAGGAAAAAAACGGAAGTGCCATCATTATCAGCAGTGGCATCGCTTTTCGTGTAATCTTGTTCCATAGGGTTTTCATAATTTTAGATTTTATAAAATGTTTAACAAAATAATCAAAACATTAAACAAACAGATGCTTTGTCAAATTGTTTGAAATGTTTTGTGAAAAAATGTTATTCTTTTTTTAAAAGGAGAG
The DNA here is from genome assembly GCA_003556325.1 of Bacteroidales bacterium. Taxonomy (GTDB): domain Bacteria; phylum Bacteroidota; class Bacteroidia; order Bacteroidales; family UBA7960; genus PUPG01. The sequence continues at coordinate 1,320 of PWRF01000235.1, forward strand.
AAGCATAGCCCTGCACCCGGATATATAGGCAGTATAATGATAGATATGTTTATCAAATAACATATTTATATAAACAAAGAAAGTTATTCGCGGGGGGTGTATTTCCTATGATTGCAAGGCACAGTAGTTTCAGGAAGGACTGTGCAGGGAGCATTCGCTGGGATTAACGATGAATGCATGGAGTATCATCAGCAATTCGGGATTACTTTTTCTTAACGTAAAATATCTATGTTTTTTACGCGGCAGACCTTTTGCAGTAACTCCGCCTGGTTTCCCGGCAGGATGAGATGATGGTTTCCCAGGGGTTTTTCTTTCATAAGCAGGATCGCTTCCGGGTTCATAGAAATCATTGTTTGTGTGCGGCAGGCATAAAGGAGCCCGGGGCGTGAGAGGATAGTGCCAGGTGTGACAAATGCCTTTTCAAGTTTCTCATCCAGGCGGAAAATGGTCACTTCTGATGGTTGTACATGTCCGGCGATCGCGGCAGACTTATCGGTTTCGAAGTGCGTATCGATGGTGAAGTCTTCAAGGAGGTCCAGGGGAGCTGTGCAGTGGGCAAAAAGCACGCTGTCTTCGTTCATCGCTGCCACATTGGCCATCCAGGGAATCTGTCCCGTGACGGCTTTTGCGAGCATCATGCCGGCGAGGCTTACCGTGTCTCCTTCGCAGCCTGCCGGTAATCCTTTGCTGTTCAGCAGGGCGAGGGAAAGACAGGCCGTTACGTGATGGTCATTCACCATGTCGAAACATTCCAGTGTGAGGGCATCCAGATGGTGGTCCCTGATAAGTTCCAGCAGGAAAGCATAGACACCCGCCTCTTTTTGCCAGGGGTCTGTCTCCTGCGTATCGTTAGCGGTTATATTTGAATGGTCAGGTGAGAGCTTTTTGCCGGGCTGTCTTATAGTGGATTGGCTGTTTTTTTTCTGATGGGAGGCAAAAACTTCAAGAAACTCCGGATGAGGAGGGTAATCGTGATACCTGGGGATGGCTTTCCAGGGCAGGTGAAAAATATCAATGCCCAGTCGTTCTTTGGCTATCGCGGGGGTAAGAGCAGAAGCTACGAGCCAATGCGACACGTCGCCGATCAGCCCGGCACATTTGCCTGCCAGGTTGCGTAACCCGGAAAACACCTGTGCATAATGCAGCAGTTTGTTATCATGACGGGCTTCATCCAGGGACAGGATCTCCACCTGAATATTCCTGTGTATAGCCCAGGCTTTTACCTCCAGGGCCGAAGCAAGGGCATTGCCTTCCGATCCGGCAAGCAACAGCGTAAACCGGCCGGGTTCAAGGCGTCGTATGGCATCTTGCTCAGAACCTCCGCTCAGAAAAAACAAGAGGTCAGGAATTGTATTGTCAGCAATGAAATGGATATCGGGAAAAAGAGAAGTGAGACGGGAGATACCGTCCCGGAGGAAGGTTTCTTCGGCCTGACGGTGGGCAACTGCAGAGATTTTTAAAGAGGCTTTCATGGGGTTTGGCTTCGCCGAGCTCGCAAGTGCCCGGTTCATGTGTATAAATTAATGTCGAAATGTCGAAACGTCAAAATCATCACTCCCCTGATTATCAAAACTTGTCGCGGGTGATCAGGGAATGGGCAATGGTCTCGTCCTTTGCAGGGAGTTTGTGGTAACCCCGGGCGGGAATATTTGGGCAATAAACATCTTCAGCAAGGGGAGCAGCTTTGCTTTTACCCTGCCCCTCGCGTAAAACAAGTAACGATATCTTAACCTGCAGGTATACTACAGGTAAGAGAAATTCCGGAAAATTAAAATTTTGATTTTGCATCATCAAAAGCAGAAGAGATCTCCTGCCAGGCACCTGTAATGCCTTCTTTCATTGACTCCCAGGCTTCCTCCCCGGAACTTTTCATTTCGTCGTACTTTGCCTTGGCTTCCTCAAATTTGTTTTCCAGCTCCTGGATCTCCTTCTCAAGCTCAGCTTGCTCATCGGCTTCCTTCATTTTAACTTCTGCACGGTATTTGTCCAATTCCGCTTCCCATGCCTCAAGCTGTGCCTTCGCCTTTTCCTGATGAAATTTTAAATCGCTCATGATGGTGTTATTTTGGTTCAACGATTACTAAAGATACAAATAATTTACATATCATGTTGTGGTTTTCCCGGGTTGAATTAACTGAATGACCATCTTCAACATAATTATTATTTTTACCTTATGAATCGCAAACATCTTATCCTTGCATTGCTTGCAGTGGTAGTATTAGCCGGCTGCGAAGCACAAAACAGGTATTTACGGACAAGATACGGAACTTACCGGATCCTTGGTTCAGGCAGGCTGGAAGACAAAACCGGGCCGGAAAGGGAGGGCTATAAGCTGGTGTTAAACGAAACTTTCGAGCGGGAATCGTGGAACAAGTCCGGTGATGAGAATCACTGGAAGGTTGGCGGGTCGAACATGTATCATCCCCGAAGGCTTAACGTACATTACGGTCCGCCGGAACTCAGAGAAGGCGGCTATGCAGCTTTTACCAGCCGCTATAACCCGAAGGAGATCTACGTATATCAGCTGGATTCTGTCATCGAATTCCCCTACCAGGTAAGCAAGTTGTTTTCCTATAATTTCTTAAAGCAGCAATACGGGTATTTTGAGTGCCGCATGACCCTGCCATATGCACCGCACAGCTGGCCTGCCTTCTGGTTGTGGGGACCTCCCTGGCCGCCGGAGATCGACGTCATAGAAGCCTATGGGAGGGAAACAGGCCGGGATGTGGTGTACCAGGAGATCAACCTGCACTGGGGAACACAGGAAGACCGGCATCAGTTGGGGGCCTGGCCGGTAAAGATTGGCTCGCGCCGGAACATCGGCAGGGAGTTTTATGTGTTTGCGGTGGAATGGACACCCGACCGGATCGATTTTTATACCAACGACGTGCTGATATACCGTTTTGATGATAAAGAGATCCTGGATAAATGGTTTAACCAACCCATGTGGGTGGTCATCAACAACAGTATCCGCCATGCAGGGCTTGAAGAGCTGGGCAAGGACTACTATTCCGAATTCCTGGTCGACTATATTCGTGTCTACAAACCAAAGTGATATTGAACCCCTTCCAGGGTTCTGGGTTTGTTATTGCATTCATGATCCCAAATTTCATTCGTGATCCCCGAAAAAATTCCTGCTATCCTTGCAGCATCTCAAAGATTTTCATCGTAACAACTAATAGAGACATAAAACCCGGATTCGTTCGTTTTTCTCATATAGCACATATATTTGTATTGTATTTATCAGGTAAGATGTGAGTATGCAGTTATCTGACAAGGAGTTGGTAAGCAAGTGCCGTAAGGGCAGGCGACGATGCCAGGAGGAGCTGTACCGAAGGTACTTTGGCTTCGGTATGTCGATATGCCTGCGATACACCACCAATAGGGAAGATGCGCTGGAGGTTCTGAACGATTCGTTTTTGAAGGTCTTTGAAAATCTGGACACCTATGATGAAGAGCGGCCATTCAGGGCCTGGTTGCGGCGAATATTGATAAACACCGCCCTGGATCACTACCGGAGATCTCTCAGGTACAAATTGGTCGTGTCCCATGACAACTATGAAGAAATTGCAGAAAGCAGGTTACAGGATGAGGAACCCGGGCTGTCGGCCGAAGAGATCCTTCAGCTTTTCAGGCAGCTTCCCGGCAATTTGCGCATAACCTACAATCTGTATGAAGTAGAAGGGTATTCGCACGAAGAGATCGCCGGGATGATGAACATATCGCCCGGGACTTCGCGTGCAAACCTATCGCGAGCCAAAAAAATGTTGAGATGCATTTATTCAGAATATAAAAACAGATCGTGCCATGAAGCGGTTTGATGAAAAACTTTCGGACCGGATCAGGGAAGAGTTCGATCGTTACGACGAGCCCTTTGATCAGGAGGGGTGGGACCGGTTGAGCATGCGCCTTGACCAAGCCGGCCGCTCCCGGAAAACCCTTCTGTTTAGTCGCCTGGGGCAAGCGGCAGCGGTGCTTTTGCTTGTCGCATCAGCCGTGTATATGTTTGTTCTGATGCCGGACACCGATGATCACCTGGCAGACGTTCCTGCAATGGCAATGCCGATGGAACCACTGGATGCCGCCCTGCCTGTGGCTGCCGACAGGTCATTGGATATTCGGCCGGCGACATACAGCGTAACCAGGGATCCGCAACAGGTGATTGCCATAGCTAAGGAAGATGTTCCCGCCGCTGATCCCGGCCCCGGCATTGCGGAGCGCCCTGTAAGCAGCATGATAGCCATGGCTCCGGCACTCGCCGCTCCTGACCCCGTGAAGCCTCCTATACTGCATATTGCCGACCGCGATGCGCATTTTTATGGCGATCGTGATAGTCATAGCCTTGCCATGCTGCCAGGCAGGGAATTGGATCCTCCCGCTCGCGAAGGGGTGAGATGGAATATGCTCGTTGGTTCGCATGCAACATATGCGGAGAACCAGCTGGCCAGCGGACTGGGCATTGGTGCCTGCGTGATGGCAGAATACCCGCTTACCTCATCACTATCCCTTTCATCAGGACTTGTTTTAAGCCATAGCAACTTCAGTGTTAAAGAGATGCCCGTGGAAAGCTACATCGAAGAAAGTGATGTAGGGCATGCATCTTTTGTCCGGTTTGATATATACGGCGACCATACTTACAGGCATTACGCGGCGGACGTGCCTCTAAACCTGAAAGTAAGGCTTTGGGAGCGGCCAGGACATGCGCTATCCCTGCAAACAGGTGTGTCTACACTGTTCTATTTCCAGCAGCATGTTGAAGGCGTCAATACCATTTATGCAAAAGATTACGTAGAATTACCAGGGGGTATGCACGTGAATACCTCTACCGATATCAGTCACCAGGAATTCACGGCAGACGACGTGATCGTAAGCAACCACCTGGATCCTGCGCGTATACTGAATGTTTCATTCCTTTATGAGACCGGTATTCAGCGTCGTGGCTTAAGCATTGAACCTTATGTTAAATTGCCGCTTGGCCCTGTGAGCGGGCACCAGCTTCGCTTCGGAACGGGAGGGGTAAATATCAGGTATCACATTTTCAACTAAGAAAAGACCTGTTACCTGCAGCACAGGGCTTCTTTTTTTCGTACAGACAGATACAGGATCATTACATTTAAAAAATTATCAGCCATGAAAACAAATTATTTTATCACCGGATGGCCCTTAGCATTCTTTGTGATGGCCATTTTTGCTGCCTGCGACAAAAATGACGCCGGCCCGGAAGACAACAACAGGATAGATGATCTCGACGAATTCGTAGAGCGAAACCTCGAAAAGGTCACAGCAGACCAGGGGTTGGCGGGTACTGTGATTGTAGAAGAGGGCAACTGCATGCCCCATGTAGGCGAAGAACCGGAGCCTAATCCTGACTGCTACCGGTATCCAGCCGAACGCACGATTTACATCCATGAGTACACCACAAACGACCAGGTAACTGTTGACCCCGATCTGAACGCGCCCTATTTTTTCAGTCATGTGGATACAGAGCTTGTTAAGACAGTTACTTCGGATGATGAAGGATTTTTCCAGGCAAACTTGCCGCCGGGTGCCTATTCGATATTCATCCGGGAGAAGGACGTCTTTTATGCCAACCTGTGGGATAGCAATGGCGGCATTCAGCCGGTGGTTGTTGCACCGGATGAAGTAAGCACTGTTCTCCTGAAGATCACACATTCGGCTCATTACTGATACGTGTGAAAGTGTCCGGCTCATACCCGGCAACCCAATTCCCAGTGCCTGGCTCTCAACGCCCAATTTTCTTTGAAGAGTTCTCGCATGATTCGATGAGGCCTGCTGGAAGATGAGGCCAGCTAGAAGACTTTTGGCACAAAGCCTTCCGGATTTAGGACACGGATCTTTTGATTTGATTGGGTAAGGACCAGCAGCCCGGAGCTGAGGGCTTTATCCATCGCTTCGCCGTCTATGGTCATGCCGGCAACAGCGCCTAATAAATTTTGGGGAGAATATTCGGGGTAAAGCTGCCTGAAAACGGAAATGGTTTTATCCTTGAAGCGGATGACATCCTCCAGGTGCAGTTTGTGCTTGATCTCAACGAGGATGATCAAATAATTGCGGCAGAACAAGACGGCATCAAATTGTCCCTGCAGCCCTTTTACGCTTCTTTTCAGGCTGTCAACTTTTTCTATTTCGTTGCCAGCCAATGAACTCATGTTCTCAAGGGCATTATAGAAGTAGTCTTCCGTGGCTTCGCCGATATTGATGCCCAGGCCGCTGGCAATTTTTGACAAGCGTTTCAGGCTTTTTCTGGTTTCTTGTGTCTGTTCGGTTAATATCCTGTCTGTTTCCTTGATTTTATTGTCCGTTTCCTGCATCTTCCTGTCGGTTTCCCGCATCTTCCTGTCCGTTTCCTGCATCTTCTTATCCGTTTCCTTAAACTTCTTATCCGTTTCCTGAAACAGCATCCATATCTTGTCAAAACTCAGCGGCTCCTGTTGCTGATATCTGCCGCCAGGCTCGTTTACCTCGTCAGGGCCGTTTAAATCGTTATTGTCTTCGGCAGTCATTATGCTTATTTTTCTACAAAGATAAAATAAGCTAATTCAAAAAACCGTTTATTTTAATGGAAAGTTTTTGATTGGTCGTATTACAGCTTTAAACGGTTGAAGTTTGGCACGTCCATAAAGCGCGGCATTTTCCTTTCAGGGAGTTCATTATTTTATCAGGAAGGGTGTATTTGGTCCGCATAAAAAAAACTGTTATCTTCATCTTTTGTTTTAGCACTTTCTATCCTGCATTATGAATAATGCAGGCTAAGCGTTGATTCAATTAAATATCACTTCTGAGTTTTTATGTAAAAATAAACACTGCACAACAATACCTCCGCTTAATCGTGAAAGGCAAATTAATGAAACATATCATCCTGGTTTTTCTGAGCCTGATTTGTTTTACCGGCAAGGCCCAGATCAAAGATATTGGCTTGCCCTCCATTATCAACCACCCCAGGCACCTATACGATGCCAGCACGCAAAACTGGTCGGTTACCCAGAGCAGCCGCGGGTTCCTGTACTTTGGCAATAACGACGGTGTCCTGGAGTACAACGGAACAAACTGGAACACCTATCCGATGCCTAACGGCTCCATCGTGCGGTCGGTTATGGCGGCAGGCGACACCATTTTTGCCGGCGCATATGAAGAAATTGGCTTTCTGGCTGCAAATGAAGAGGGAAGACTTGCCTGGAACTCCCTGAACCATCTTATTCCTTCCTGCTGTGATGACTTTGACGAAATATGGAATATCTTTCAGGACAATCGGGGACGGATAATCTTTCAGTCGTTTTCCTACATTTTCATTTATGCAGAAGATCAGATAAAGGTGATAGCGCCGGAGAATGAATTCGGTTTTATGCACGATGTACGCGGCGATTTATATGTGGTTGATCGCGAAAAGGGCTTAATGCTCCTGGAAAACGACACCTTGACGCCGGTAACCGATCACCCGGTGGTATTGCAACATGAAATTGCCTGCATAATGCCCATGAGCAGGGGTGACTTGCTGATTGGAACATCCAGCGAAGGTTTTTTCATGTGGGACGGTGAGGAGTTATCACCCTGGGACAATCCGGTCAATGAGCAGCTAAAGCAGTACAGTGTCTATTCCGGCATCAGGCTGTCCGACAACACTTATGCCATCGGTACCATCAGCAACGGGGTCTATATTACCGACGCCGCGGGAAATTTGTTGCAGCATGTAAACCGGTCAAAAGGCCTGCAGAACAATACGGTGCTGGCATTATTTGAAGACCGGAAAAACAATTTGTGGATGGCACTGGACAATGGCATCGACTACATCGAGGTCAATTCGCCTTTCTCCCTTCTCAACCATAATTTCAATATTGAAAGCGTTTATGCCACCGCAGTTCATGAAGGAATTTTATACGTGGGCACCAACCAGGGGCTTTTTGGTCTCAGGCTGGAAGAGCTCAGTAACCGTCGGTTTTATCCCCAGCATTTTCGACTGATCAGTGGAACGGAAGGCCAGGTATGGAGCCTGGAGATCATCGACAACACATTGCTTTGCGGACACAACTACGGAAGCTTTCAAATCGATGGTTTTGAGGCTCACCAGGTAGCTGACATAAGAGGCTTTTGGTCCTTCCTGGAAGTGCCTGACCATGAGGATCTTGCTATTGCCGGCACTTTTTCCGGGCTTGTGAGGCTTCAGAAAATCGGCGGCAGATGGTATCTCCTGGATGAGATCAAAGGGTTCAGGGAGTCAAGCAGGCATATTTTCCTGGACAACCAGGGCCTGCTATGGGTATCACACGGATACAAGGGATTGTTTAAACTCGAACCCTCTGCTGATTTTTCTGAGATCAGGGATTTTCAATTATACCGAGGCGAGGTGGGTCTTCCGGAAGCATTGCCCTATAACCTGCATGGGGTGAATGGAGAAATGGTCGTTAGCACACGCGAGTGGTTTTTTACATACAACCACGGCCAGGAAGTTTTTGTCCCCCATCCGGAAATGAACCGCCTGTTTGAAAACAAAGGATTTGTTGACAAAATACACCAGGATGCACAAGGGAACCTCTGGTATTACACGTATGAGTTCATGGGCCTCCTGCGCCGGCTCGAAGACGGCACATACCGCGACATTACCACTCCCTTTAAAAGGATCAACGCCTTTTTGCTGCCGGCTTTTCAAAACATCTCCATCCTGAATTCCGGCAACATATTCATTGGATCACAACAGGGACTGATCCATTATGATCCTACCATCATTAACGATTACCAGGCAACGGAAAAGGTGAGCTTTCAAAAAGTATCTTTTTACGGAAAGAAAGAGACGGTGTCTTTTTTTGCACACAGCGACGAGATCATGAAGAACCGCGAGAGCATGCTGCAGCTGCCCTTTGCCTCGAATTCCGTAAGCTTCGTTTTTACGGCCCCCATGTACGAAAATCCCTTTTCAACAAGCTTTTCTTACAAACTGAAAGGATTTGACCCGGAATGGTCCGCGTGGGACGAGCTGAACATCAAAGAATACACAAACCTGCGTGAAGGCGATTATGTTTTCCAGGTAAAAGCCATGAATGCCTTTGGTGTGGAAAGCGGCATAAGCGCCTTTCACTTTAGCATAAGTCCTCCTTTGTACCGGTCTAAAGCAGCGTTTGCATTATATGGCCTGGTCATCATCTCCATCATAGCAGCCAACGCATATTACGTAAGGCGCAGAATTCTGAGGATAAGGCAAAGGGAAAAGATCAGGCACGAGAAAAGGCTGGCACGCAGGGAACACATATTTAAAGAACAGACCGCCCTTAGTGAAAAAGAAATCATGGAGCTGCGCAACGAAAGCCTCGCCAGTGAAATGCAACACAAGAACAAGAAATTGGCGAACGCAACCATGCACCTCATCCAGAAAAACAAGACGCTTACTAACCTGAAAAACGACCTGAACAAGCTGCTGAAGAGTATCCCTGCTGATCATCCTGAAAAAATGAATATCCAGGGACTGTTAAAGAAGGTGAACAGGGAACTGAAGAACGAAAAACACTGGGAGCTGTTCAACAGCTATTTTGATGAAGTGCACCAGGATTTTATCACGCGTCTGAAAGAAAAGTACGACAACCTGTCTCCAAAAGAGTTGCGCTTGTGTGCCTACCTTCGCATGAACCTGGCCACCAAGGAAATTGCGCCGTTGATGAATATTTCCATCCGGGGCGTTGAGATAAGCCGGTACAGGCTCAGAAAAAAAATGCAACTCAATCAGGAAACCAACCTCACGGAATTCCTGATGACTTTTTAACAAAAAGCTCTATCCCGGGTATATTCTTATCATCACGAAAACAATTCAGCATTAAAAGATTAAAAAAAGTTAGTGAGAAACCCTTCGTTTTTCCTTGAAAAAATATAAAAAACTATTAATCAGCTGATTGATGGCTGTATGATGTAGTTATGATGTATATATTTTTATGAAAGTTGCATCCATGTTGTAGTTAAATATTTGTTAATTGACCAGTGAGTTTCGTTCTTTGAAAGCAGAAATCGGCACAATGCCATTGTTACAATTATTATCAACCAAAAAAACAACATTTTTATGAAAAAATCACAAAAACACAAGTTTTTTAAACTTGCCATGTTTCTTTTAGCCATTACAGGTATGCTTGCATTTCATGCCTGTAGTTCGGATGACGATCCCGAGCCGGAATTGCCGGTTGCAAGCTTCCAGTATGAGATCAGTGAAGATAACTTCCTGGAAGTAAATTTTGAAAACTTTTCTCAAAATGCAACCAGCTATGAATGGGACTTCGGTGACGGTGAATCATCTACGGAGGAAAACCCTACACATATATATGCTGAACCCGGCGTATATGATGTGTCTCTTACAGCTTCCAATGAGGTGGGAGACAATCATACTTTCACCGAGACCATTGAGATAGATGATCCGGACGAAGCCCTGACCCTGCTGGCCGGTACGGAATACAAGGAATGGAAGCTTTATCGTGTGGGAACCAGCCTCGGCGTTGGACCTGACAAAGATGGCGCCCGCACCTGGTGGTCACTTGAAAACGACGGTTCAAGGCCATGTAAGTATTTCCACACCTTTACTTTCCATCGTAACGGCGACTTTGTTTTTGATGACCACGGCGCTTTTTGGGGCGAAGATGTCATTTTTGAAGGAACCGACGTACATGGGATTTGCTTTGAGGCGATCCCCGCAAACATGATCAACAAAGACGGAGTGGATGTAAGTGCGTTCCTGAGCGGGACCCATCAGTTCGAATTTAACTCCAATACCAACATGGTGACGCTTAACGGATACGGCGCATGGATGGGTATGCCCCAGATGACAACCACAGGAGAATCGTCAGTTCCCGTTGACTCCAAGCAGTTCAAAATTGAAAGCATTGAGGAACACGGCGATTATGACCTTATGATCATTTCTTACACTTATGAAGAGCTGTATTGGGATTTCTCATATGCACACTATCATAATCCCGATGCTGAACCAGAGGTTGTCGAAGAAGAAGAGGAAATCGATCCGCTGGATGAACTAACTCCCACGGAAATGTTTAACACTTTTGCTTCGGAAAGTGAAGAAGATGTTCAGGTACTTGTGCCCACTGAATCAACTGTAGAATTGACAGTTGGCGTGGAAGACCCCGCTGATCCCGACGGAACCCCGGTTGGCGAATATCACAGGGTTGCCGAACTATTCCAGGAGCTCCAGTTCGCGACTGAATATTACATTCAGTTTGACAACTTTACTACCGTATCCCTTGATGTGTATATTCCAAGCGCAAATGATTTTTCAGGTGACCTGACAAATGAAATTGCGATCATCATTGCCAACAATCATGATACACCGGAATGGTGGAACCATCACCTGCAATATGATGTAAATCCTGATGACGTTGTACTCGATGAGTGGCAAACCTGGACCTTCCAGTTAGATGAGCCGACTAGTGGTCCCGGAATAGATGACGGTACCCCGCACGAACGTTCAGATCTTAATTTCTTTGCTATCACCATTGGAGGTGCAGGACACGACCAGGAAGGGATCTTTTATATCCGAAACTTTGTATTTGACTAATTCATTAAATACAGGCTGCAGGGGTACGTTCCCTGCAGCCTTTTTTTACCCAGCTCTTTCATACCATGCACAATTTCCCATTCATAAAACTTGTCAGCTCAGTTCTTCTTTTGGTTGTTGCGTTATCCTGTGATGATGACAACGATACCATTATACAAGAGGGGGATCCCTACAACCTGGTGGTTGACGTGACCGTTGAGCCTGAAGGCAGCGGCAACGTCATCGTTGTGGCTGCGGCAGAAAATGCCGTGGAGTACGATCTTCGACTGGAAGAACAGGATGAACCTCTTTACACGAATAATACAGGGACTTTCGAACATATGTTTTACCAGCCTGGCAACTATGGCCTGGAGATAAGAGCATACGGGGTTACCGGAAGATACCTTCGTAAGGTGGTTGGGGTTACCATCGTGTTTGAAGACGATGATGTGCCGGTTGACCAGGGCTATGTCACTCCCATGGAGTATGAGGGCTATGATCTCGTCTGGCATGATGAGTTTGACGGGAATGCTATCAATCCGGATAACTGGGTGTTTGAGATTGGAGACGGATGTCCCGATCTCTGTGGCTGGGGCAATAATGAGTCGCAGTATTACCTGGAGGAAAATGCCTGGGTTTCTGACGGGGTACTCACCATCGAGGCCAGGCAGGAGAGTGCCGGCACACGCGATTATACTTCCGCCAGGATGAAAACCCAGGGCAAACAATCTTTTCAGTATGGCAGGATCGACATCAGGGCTCTGCTACCCAGGGGGCAGGGCATATGGCCTGCGTTATGGATGCTCGGCAACGACATCGAAACCGTAGGATGGCCCAAATGCGGCGAAATCGACATCATGGAGATGATAGGAGGCAGCGGCAGGGAAAATGAGGTACACGGAACGCTTCACTGGGATAATAACGGACATACCTTTTCAGGGGGAAGCTATACTCTGCCATCAGGGACTTTTGGCGACGAATACCATGTTTTCACCATTATCTGGGACGAAACCTCTATCCGCTGGTTTGTTAACGACATCGAGTATTATGAGCTGCTGATCACGCCGGCGCACATGACCGAATTTCACCAGGAATTCTTCTTTATTTTCAATGTGGCCGTGGGAGGGATCTGGCCCGGCTACCCGGACGAGACTACCGTTTTTCCCCAGCAGATGCGGGTTGATTATGTACGTGTATTCCAGGAAAGTAAGTAGAAGCTAAGGTTAAGGTTAAGATTAAGATTAAGAAGCAGGAGGTAGAGTTCCGGGGGAATATGGCTGCCCCACTAATTTACCGATGGAGGACTGTATTCAGGCTTTCCAAACAGCAAACAGCCAAAAGCATACAATTCGACTTTTTGACTTTTCGACAAAAAATATAAGATCATGAAAATCAAACATTTACTAATCGCGTTTCTCATGGCAGGGGTGCTATGTGTTTCCTCCCTGTATGGGCAAACTTTGCAGGGCGTCGTGACGGATCAGGAGTCTGGCATGACACTGCCGGGGACTACCGTGCACATTGAAGGCACAACCCTGGGCACCACCACGGATCTCGACGGAGAATACACCATTAGCCTCTCTCCGGGTACTTACACGGTGGCCTTTCGCTTTATGGGGTATACTTCCCAAAGGGTGGAGGTATCCATAGCAGAAGGCGAGACGGTCACCCGGAACATCGCCATGGAACCCGAAACCCTTACTTTTGACGAGGTAGTGGTGATCGGATATGGCACGCAGCAGAAACGAGTTGTCACCGGGGCCATTTCCAGCATTGACGCTGAAGAGATCACCTCCACCTCGGTCCTTCGTGTGGAGCAGGCACTGCAGGGAAGGACTGCCGGTGTCCAGGTAACAAACCTGTCCGGTCAGCCCGGTGAACCGCCCACAGTCCGGATTCGCGGGGCAGGCACCACCCTAAACGCCGAGCCTCTGTACATTGTAGACGGCATGGCCGTGGAAGGCATTGACTTTTTGAACCCGGGCGACATCGAGTCCATTGATGTCCTCAAAGACGCTGCATCCGCCGCTATTTACGGTGCACGGGCAGCCAACGGGGTTGTGCTGATCACCACCAAAAGCGGCATAGAAGGTGATATGAGGGTGAGTTACTCTTCCTATTATGGCATTCAAAACGCCGCACGCACCATTGACATGCTGGATGCCGAACAATACCGCATGCTCATGAATGAAGGCGCCAGCAATGCAGGGCTGACCGAGCCTTTTGACCTGAACGAAATACCCCGGCACAATACCAACTGGCAGGATGAAATGTTCGAAACCAATGCTCCTGTCACCAATCACGAAGTTAGTGTGAGCGGTGGCTCCGAAAGATCCGTATACAGCTCATCTCTCTCTTATTTTGGGCAGGAAGGCATCATTGGCGGCGATAAGTCTCATTTTGAACGCATCACCGCCAGGCTGAACACCCGGCACCAGGTAAACGACTTTTTTAATTTCGGAAACAACCTGTCCTATTCGCAGATCAACCAGAGGGGCATTGCCAGCAACGCATCATTCAATGCAGCCTATAGCAGCGCGCTGAACATTGACCCCCTCACCCCGGTATTCGAAACCGACGAATACAATCTCGGGCAGGAGCCTTATTCCAATGAGCCCGTGGTTACCGATGATGAGGGCAGGGTGTACGGCATTTCCGAATATGTGGGCGCTGAAATCGTAAACCCTCTTGCCTTGCTTGAAACACAGACCGGCTCAACGCGTGTGGACAAAATTGTAGGAAATGTTTATGGCGAGCTGGAACCCATTGAAGGCCTTACATACAGAAGCAGCCTGGGAATTGACCTTGCCCTGGTGACCTTTGACAACTATACACCCTTATTCTACCTTAACGCTGCCCAGGGCAATACCGGAAAAACCAACGTGAGCAAGTCCATGGACCGGAATTTCATCTGGGAATGGGAAAATACACTGAATTACTCCAGGCAGATTGACGACCACAACTTTTCAATCCTTGGTGGTTTAACAGCCAGAAAAGCCTTTTATGAAGACATTTTTGGCTTTAACGCCATGGTTCAGATCACGGACCCCGATCACGTGTACCTTAACATGGCCACGGACACGGTTTGGCAAGCCTTCGGCGGTGCCAATCACTACTCACTCTATTCCCAGTTTGGCAGAATTTTATATGATTACAAAAGCACTTATTCTATCAATGCTACCATCAGACGGGACGGATCTTCAAGGTTTGGCGCAAACAACCGCTTCGGTATTTTCCCCTCGGTTGGCCTCGCATGGGCGATCAGTTATGAAGACTTCTTCCCGGAACTGGGACCCATAGAGGTTGTCAAGCTCAGGGCATCCTGGGGTGTGAATGGCAACCAGGAGATAGGGCTTTACCAGTTCGTTTCCACTATGGATAGAAGCAGGGGATACATTTTTGGAGGTGGCAGGGCATTTGGCGCTTCGCCAGCTTTCATTGAAAACCCGGACATCCGATGGGAAGAATCTGAACAAATTGACATAGGGCTCGATTTTGGAGCCTATGACAACCGGTTGACGGGAACCTTTGACTACTATATAAAAACCACAAAAGGCTTGCTGGAGACCATACCCATTCCGGCGCATGTGGGCAACAGCCCGCCGGTTGCCAATGTGGGAAGCGTGGAAAACCGGGGTGTGGAGATGAGCCTCGACTGGAGGCACATCGCAGGAGATCTCAGCTATTCAGTGGGAGTGAATGCCTCTTACAACCAAAACAAAATGACCAAAATTGGTAACGAAGAAGGCGTGCTGCCAGGTGCAAACTGGGCTGTGGCCGGCATGGTGACCCGTGCCGAGATAGGCCTGCCCATCGGTTACTTCTGGGGATACGTTACCGACGGGATCTTCCAGAACTGGGATGAGGTATACCAGCACATCAACCGTGACGGACAGCTGCTGCAACCAAATGCCCGCCCGGGTGATGTGCGCTTTGTGGATATAAATGGCGATGGAAGGATCGGCCCTGAAGACAGGACCAAGATCGGAAGCCCCACCCCTGACTGGACCTTTGGGATGAATGCAAACGTAGAATACAGGCGTTTTGATCTTGGCATTCTGCTCATCGGCACGTATGGTAACGATGTGTTTAATGGCATGATCAGGCCTGACCTTCGCTATACCAACCGCACCACCGCAGCCCTCGACCGTTGGACCGGAGAGGGAACCTCTAATACCGTCCCAAGATATACATGGATAGATACAAACAACAACAACAGGGTTTCTGACTTATACATTGAAGACGGCTCGTTCCTGAGGATAAGAAACGTTCAACTCGGTTATTCCTTTGACCCCAACTTGCTTAGCAGGATAAGGGCGCATTCCTGGCGCATTTACCTGGCTGTTGAAAACCTTTATACCTTCACAGCTTATTCGGGTGCAGATCCGGAAATTGGAGCCTTTACACCCTTTGACAGTGGCATTGACAGAGGCGTTTATCCGCAAGCAAGAACTTTCCGCCTGGGTACTAATATCACATTCTAAAAATTTATGATCATGAAGAACTTAAAGATAAAATCAGTCGCAGCACTCCTCATCGTTTTTGTATTCGCTGGCTGCAGTGATGATTTCCTGGACCTGGGCCCCCTCGACCAGGAGGTTACCGAAAACTTTTACCAGACCGAAGAACAGGCTTTCCAGGCACTGGTAGCCATATATGACGCACTCACCATCCAGTCGACCGTGCAGGCAGGTTGGGCCCCGTTTGTAACCGTGGCAGATGCCTTGTCGGACGATGCCTTTGCCGGAGGGTCAGATGCCAACGACGGCATGGAGTTTAACCAGCTCAACAACCACAACATCCCTACCTCGAACCAGCTGGCCCACTCGTTGTGGATCATGAATTACATTGGCGTCTACAGGGCCAATCTTTTCCTTGAAAGGATCGTGGAAATGGAAGAGGTTTCGGAGGAGTTCAAGACGAGGACCATTGCCGAGGCCAAGTTTATGCGGGCTTATTTTTACCTGGAGCTGGTACGGTTTTTTGAGAACATCCCGTTGCTCACAAAAACCATCAGCGGCCCCTCCGAATATCCGCAGGAGCAAAACACTCCTGAAGAGGTGTACAACCAGATAGCCCTCGACCTGGTGGAAGCCATTGCTGATCTGCCGGAGTCTGTTCCTGCAGATGAAAGGGGCCGGATTACCAAATGGGCTGCCCAGGGCTTGCTGGGTAGGACCTACCTGTTCTACAACGGAGTATATGGTGGCGACCTGGCTGCAGGGGACACCCCGGTAAACCAGGACTTTGTCCTTCAACAACTGGAAGACATGATCACCAACAGCGGTCTCGACCTGTTAGATAACTATGGAGATAACTTCAGCCTGGTGGGTGAATTTGGCATAGAGTCGGTATTTGAAATATCCCATGGGGATACACCGGAGTGGTGGGATTGGAATTACCCGCAGGGTGGGAACGGAAACCTTGCGGCCCAGATGCAGGGACCGCGGGTAAGCGGATCGAGCAACTGGAACCGCGGATGGTCGTTTGCCCCTGTGAGCCATAAACTTGCCATGGATCTGGAAGATGACCCCAGGTTTGAACACACCATCTTACTGGAAGAACAACTCGACGGTTCGCTCACCAAAGGATTTCAGCATACAGGCTATTTTTCCAACAAATACACCTCCGATGCCGAGCACTGGGGTTCCGGCGGGCAGTTTGAACTCAACAGGACCTGCAACTTCAGGGTGATACGTTTTTCTGACGTATTGCTCATGGCTGCAGAGCTTGGAAGCCCTAATGCACAGGAATACCTCGACAGGGTACGTGCAAGGGTTGGCCTCGACCCGGTGCCGGCAACCTATGAAAACATCATGAAAGAGAGAAGGCTGGAGCTGTCGCTGGAAGGCATCCGCTATTTCGATGTCCTGAGACAGGGCCTGGATTATGCCAACCAGGAATTCACTCACTCAGGCATCAGGGGTCCGAACTACGAAGGCGACCAACAGATTTTCGACGTAACGTTTAATCCCGCTACACGCGGATTTTTACCCATACCGCAAACCGAGATCGACCTTTCGGCAGGCCTGTTTAACCAAAACCCGGGCTATTAACAGCCAGCGTTTCACTGCTGCGCGGTCCTGGCGGGTGCTCTCAACGAATGCCCGCTAAAAGGGATTTTATACTTTTTTGGAAAGATGTTTAACCAGTTAAGAAGATGACACGAAAGACCTATACCGTATTTATTTCCCTTATCGTGGCACTGGGCGGATTCCTGATGGGCTTTGACAGCGCAGTGATATCCGGAGCCACTCCCTTTTACCGGGAAACCTTCGGGCTGGACTCCGGCTCCATGCTGATAGGATTTTCCGTCAGCTCGCTCATCCTTGGGGCCATCATAGGAAACATTAGTGCGGGCAAGCTGGCAGACCGTTTTGGTCGCCGGCAGATCCTGATGGTGACAGCCGTATTGTTTGGCGGTAGCGCCATCATGTCGGCCCTTGCGCCCAGCATCAATGTGTTCCTGGTCGCACGCATCATCGGCGGAGTAGGAGTTGGGATGGCCATCCTGATCGCCCCGATGTACATCGCCGAGGTTTCTCCGCGAAAGCTTCGCGGCACCCTGGTAACTTTTAACCAGCTCAACATCGTGGTGGGCATCTCCGTTGCCTATTTCTCCAATTACTATTTTCAGCAAACCATTGCCGACCCCGACCTGAAATGGCGTATCATGCTCGGCGTGGAAGCAGCACCCGCAATTATCTACCTGGCCTTGCTGTTTTTCGTTCCGCGAAGCCCCCGCTGGCTGATGCAGAAAGGGAAGCAGGAAGAAGCCCTCCATGTATTGGAGCGCGTAAATGGAAAAGAACAGGCACAGCTTGTGTTCCAGGAGATCGATCAAAGCCTGAGAGAGGATATCAACAAGAAAAAGGCCCGTTTCTCAGAAGTGTTCTCCTCCCGCATGAAAACCGTGTTGATCATTGGCTTCGGCATCGCTTTTTTCCAGCAGATCACCGGTATCAATGCGATTTTCTATTATGCCCCCATGATCTTTGAAATGGCTGGCGGAGGCCAGGATGCCGCCTTTATTCAGGCAGCCATCCTGGGTGTGACCAATGTGGTGATGACCGTGGTGGCGCTGTTCCTCATCGACAGGCTGGGTCGAAAACCCCTGCTGTACATAGGCTCTGCCGGCATCTGCGTTTCTATGCTGATTGTAAGCTTTTCATTCTTCAATGCTGAATACAATATTGACGAGAGAAGCATGAAAAACCTCATGCATGAGGTTAACGAAATGGAGGTCGACCCTCACCACCTGGCCAACTTATATAAGTTAAACGATCTTCAGAACGAGGTATTCGAAAACGAGACGGCCTTTTTCAGCAAGGTAAGGGAAAAAGTAGGGCAGGATACCTATAACCGCCTGAAAGAAACCATTTTGGTTCATTCCATTTCCATTAACGCCATTTCGGTACTGATCGGATTGCTGATGTTTGTAGCCTCTTTTGCCGTATCTCTTGGCCCCGTGATGTGGGCCCTGCTGTCCGAAATATTCCCCAACAGGCTCCGGGGACTCGCCATCTCCATCATGGGCTTCTGGAATTCCATCGTAAGCTTTTCCGTAGCTACCGTATTCCCATGGCAGCTCGAGTTTCTGGGATCCGGAACGACCTATTTCATATATGCCGTTTTTGGCTTTTTAACACTCCTTTTTGTCTGGCGGCTGATCCCGGAAACAAAGGGGAAATCATTAGAAGAACTGGAATCCAAACTCATTAAATAGCAAAACATGACAACTATGAAAAACATATCCATCATTGCACTCCTGCTTTTTGTTTTCTCTTGCAGCAGCAATGAGAAAAACAATGGCAACTACATGTCTGAAGGCCCTTCGCATGTTGAGATGCGCCAGACGGACGGGAAATACCGCCTGTTTGTTAACGGAGAAGAATTTTACGTGAAGGGCGCTGGTTGTGAATTTGGCCCTTGCCACCTGGTGGCGGACCACGGCGGCAACTCATTTCGCACCTGGCGCACGGACGACGGACAACAGTCCGGTCTTGAGGTGCTGGACGAAGCCTATGAGCACGGTCTTATGGTGATGATGGGGCTTGATGTGGCACGCGAGCGCCATGGATTTGATTACGATGACGAGGAAGCCGTTGCCGCCCAGCTGGAGCAGTTTCGCCAGGAGGTTAAGGAGCTGAAAGACCACCCGGCACTCTTGGGCTGGGGTATCGGCAATGAGCTCAACCTGCGCTATACCAACAAGAGAGTCTGGGATGCGGTTAATGACATTGCCCGCATGATCAAAGAGGTTGATGGCAACCACGTCACGACAACCATGCTTGCCGGCATTGGCCCGGATGAGGTGGCCTACATTGCAGAAAACTGCCCGGACCTGGACTTCCTTTCCATCCAGTTTTATGGAGATATCATGAACCTGCCGCAGCGATTGAAAGATGCGAATTATGACGGCCCCTACCTGGTCACCGAATGGGGTGCCACCGGACATTGGGAAGTTCCCCAAACAGAATGGGGATCCCCAATTGAACAGACATCCACCGAAAAAGCAGCGGCCATCAAAAAGCGCTACCAGGAGATCATCCTGGGGGATGAAACCAACTGCATGGGCTCCTACGTGTTTCTCTGGGGCCAAAAGCAGGAGCGCACCCCTTCGTGGTACGGTTTGTTTACCGAAGACGGAGAAAAAACGGAGGCCATCAATGTGATGGAGTATTTGTGGACCGGCGAATGGCCCGAGCATCAGGCGCCCAGGGTTTACGACTTCACGATTGAAGGGAAGGGAGGCCGCTATGATAATGTATATTTGTCGGCCGGGGAGGAATACAGCGCACATTTTGTAGCCGAACATCCGGAAGAACTATCGCTATCTGTTAGAGCAGAGATCATGCCTGAGCCTGTAGAGCTCAGCGACGGGGGAGATTATGAGCCCAGGCCGGAAACTATCGAGGGTTTGATCCTGTCGGCAAACAATTCAGGAATAAGCTTTAAGGCCCCGGAGGATGAGGGTGCCTATCGCATCTTCCTCTACCTAACGGATGAGCACAATCATGCCGGCACAGTCAACATCCCGTTTTACGTGAAATAGTTATTCAATGAGGTTTCTGAACATACTACCTTTCTTCATGTTTGTGGTTTTGGTTGAAAGCTGTTCACAGCCTGCCCTGGAAGTGCACGACGATGAGCACTTCCGGCGGGCTGACAGCCTTCTCCAACTGCTTACCCTTGAAGAGAAAGCGGGCCAGATGACCAACATCGGCCTCACGGCCATCACGCAAGGCCCTTTCTGGAACGATTTTGACACACTCCTGCTCGACACGGCCAAAATGAGGGATTTGTTGATCAACCAGCACGTCGGCTCCATCCAGAACAAAGGGAAATACCCTCCTTCGAGGGAAGAGTGGCATCGCATCATAAAAAGCGTGCAGCAATTTGTGATGGAGAATTCACGGCATCAGATCCCCGTGCTCTTTGGCATGGATGCCGTTCATGGTGCACATTACACGGCTGGCTCAACGCTTTTTCCCCACCAGATTGGCCTGGCGGCAAGCTGGAACCCGGAGCTTGCGAGGATGGTGGGCGAAGTGACTGCTTACGAGATGCGTGCCTCTTCGCAGCCCTGGAATTTTGCTCCCGTCCTGGATGTGAGCAAGCAACCCCTTTGGGGTCGGGTGTTTGAAACCTTCGGAGAAGACACCCACATGCACAACGTGATGGGCCGGGCTTTCATAGAAGGCCAGCAGGGAAACTCCGTGGGCGACACCACGCGGGTGGCCACCTGCATTAAACATTTCGCCGGTTACGGAACGCCGTTCACCGGCAAGGACCGCTCGCCGGCCCTCATACCTGAACACTACCTGCGACAGTATTATATTGAACCCTTCCGTCACGCCATTGAAGCCGGGGCCATCACGGCCATGCTCAACTCCGGTACGGTAAACGGCATTCCGGGTCATGCTGACCATTACCTGATCACGGATGTCCTGAAGGGTGAACTGGGGTTGAAGGGGTTTGTTATCTCCGACTGGGAGGATGTCGGACGACTGGCCAGCGTGCACCGTGTGGCCAGCGATGCCAGGGATGCTGCAAGAATTGCAGTGAACGCCGGCCTCGACATGAGCATGGTGCCTTACGACGCCAGCTTCGCTACCGACGTTGTGGATCTCGTAAACGAAGGGAAGATCCCCATGAGCCGTATTGACGATGCGGTGCGGCGTATCCTGTACGTAAAATTCAAGCTCGGACTCTTTGACAACCCCTGGCACGACCCGGCCGGGTATACCTATTTTGGTTCGGACGAGTTTGCCGAAAAAAGCTACCAGGCTGCACTGGAGTCCGTCACCCTGCTGAAGAACGACAACGGGGCCTTGCCCATCAGCAACAACAACCCAAAGATTTTGATCACCGGTCCGACATCCGATGCACTCACTGCCCTGAATGGCCCCTGGAGCAGAACCTGGGCCGGCGACGACCCGAGCTACGACGACCCCGGGAAAAAGACCGTTCTTGAAGCCATGCAAGATGCCTTTGGTGCCGGACAGATCCTGCATACCCCGGGGACATCCTATGAGGGAGAAGTGGAGAGCGAACAGCACCTGCTGCAAAAGGCCAGCCGTGCCGACATGGTCATTGTGTGCCTGGGCGAAAGACCGGCAACGGAGAAACCCTCCGACATCGATGAACTCGACCTGCCCCGGAACCAGCTCGAACTGGTAAAGCGCCTGCATAAAAGCGGCAAACCCATTGTCCTGGTATTATTGCAGGGCAGGCCGCGCATCATCCGGGAGATCGAGCCCCTTGCCGATGCCATCGTTCACGCCTTCTGGCCCGGGCATGAAGGCGGACGCGCACTGGCGAGCCTCCTGAAAGGAGAAGAAAACTTCAGCGGAAAACTGCCCTACACATACCCGCGTCATGGCGGAGCCCTGTATACCTACCAGCATAAGGTAAGCGACAAGCTTGACCACGAATTTGGTCTTGATGGGTTTAATCCCCAGTGGGAGTTCGGCTTCGGACTCAGCTACACGGCATTTCAGTACTCAGACCTCAGGCTCTCTGCCGACACCGTATACACCGACGATGAGTTTTCCCTGGAGATAAGCGTTACCAACACGGGTAGCAGGGCAGGCAAGGAGGCGGTGCAGGTGTATCTTCGTGACCTGGTAGCCACGATCACCCCGGACGACAGGAAGCTTATCGCATTCGAAAAAATTCACCTGGAACCCGGGGAAAGCAAAACCCTGGAGTTTACAGTGACCTATCGCGACATGCAATACATGGGTGCCAATAACGAATGGACAGCGCAAAGCAGCGACTATGAGGTGCTTGTGGGCGGCCTGCCCGGGGAGTTGCTGTCGGAAAAGGTTTTCTATGCCGGCCCTTTCGACCTTTCGACCTTTTGACCTTTTGTCTTTTTGACCTTTTGTCCTTTTGTCTTTTTTTCCTTTCGTCATTCTTAAATTATGCCTGAAAAAAGAACATACATCAACCAATCTCCATTGCATGGGAAAAACGAACAGGTAAAAGGCGTTATCACCGATGTGGATGGTGAATCGTTTTACTGCATCAGGAATTATGACCTTATGAAGCCATTTCTGATGAGCATTGTCAGCAACTGTGACCTGTGGATGTATATTTCTTCCCGCGGAGGCCTGACAGCGGGCAGGAGGAATTATCAAAACGTTCTTTTTCCTTACGAGACTGATGATAAGATCCATGAAGACAGCGGAAAATCCGGTTCAAAAACCATTATCCGTATAAAAGAACCCGGGAAAACATTGCTGTGGGAGCCTTTTTCTGATTCAGGCCTTTACGATACCCGGAGAAATCTCTACAAGAACACCCCGGGCAATACTGTTATTTTTGAAGAGATAAACGATACCCTTGGACTGGTCTTTCGTTACCGGTGGTCGGGCAGCGATGCACTGGGCTGGGTCAGGAAATCCACGCTGGAGAACTTTACGCAAAAGGATGTGGAAGCGGAAGTCTGCGACGGCTTGCTTAACGTCATGCCCTGGGGCATAGAACGCGAAACTCAGAGCCTTATGAGCACCCTGATGGATGCCTATAAAGTGGCAGAATACCTCCCGGATAGCAAGATGGCCTTGTACTATTTATCGTCCATACCGGTTGACCGCGCTGAACCCAGTGAAGCACTAAGGACAAATGTTGTCTGGGCATACGGAAACGATGACCCGGAGATACTGCTTAGTCCTGGCCAGCTGGACAAAGTGCGTCTGGGACATCCCCGGGAGCCAGAAAATAAGGTTTTCGGGCAGAAAACCGCCTTCCTGGTGTGCGACAACATCAGGCTGGAGGCAGGTGAGGAGACATCCTGGCATATCATTGCCGACGTGGCGAAGGATGCCGCTGATGTGCCAATGCTGCAAGGCCTTATTGCCAAGACAAAGGATATGACCGGCTTCATCGAGTCCAGGTTACAGGCAGACACGAAGAGACTGGAGAGCAAAGTCGCGCTGGCTGATGGTTTTCAACACACCGGCGATCCCCTTAACGACAGGCGGCATTTTTCCAACGTACTGTTTAACATCATGCGTGGAGGAGTCTTTGAGCAGGAATACACCGTTGCGGTGGATGATTTTCTCCGGCATCTTGCAGATGGCAACAAAAAGGTTTTTGAGAAGCACGCCGGGTTGTTTCGTCAGCAAAGCCCACAGGTGTCCTGGAATGAACTGTTACAGGTTTCAAGGGATAGCGCGGATGACGACCTCTACCGCCTCACTTTGGAGTATCTCCCTTTGAGTTTCAGCCGGCGCCATGGCGACCCGAGCCGTCCCTGGAACTTTTTTGACATACGCGTAAAGAATGCCGACGGCACCCCTTCACTGAATTACCAGGGCAACTGGCGCGATATTTTTCAGAACTGGGAGGCCCTGGGTTTTTCGTTTCCCGCTTTCCTGCCCGGAATGATCGCCCGCTTCCTGAACGCCTCTACCGCCGATGGGTATAACCCTTACCGCATCACCCGCGAAGGATTTGATTGGGAAGTGCCAGAACCCGGTAACCCGTGGGCAGGCATCGGATATTGGGGCGACCACCAGGTCATTTACCTGCTGAAGCTGCTCGAACTCCAGGAAAAGTTTTTCCCCGGCCAGACCTGGGATAAACTGAAAGGCAGACACTTTGCCTATGCCCGGGTTCCATACCGCATCAAAAAATACCAGGAGATCCTGGAAGACCCGCAGGAGACCATTGACTTTGACAAGGAATGGCACGAAAAGCTGATGCAGCAAAGCCGCGAAATGGGTGCAGACGGCAAGCTGATGCTTCAGGCAGATCAGCAGCCTGTGAAAGCAAATTTTACTGAAAAAATCCTGGTGCTCCTGCTCACCAAGCTCAGCAATTTTGTGCCCGAAGCGGGTATCTGGCTTAACACCCAACGTCCCGAATGGAACGATGCCAACAACGCATTGGTTGGCAACGGAGCTTCCATGGTGACACTCTATCACCTGCGAAGATTTGTGTCCTTCCTCAAAGAGACCACAAAGCAACATCCTGAAAACAGCTTTGTCCTGAAAAAGGAAATCATGCTCTTCAAAAATCAGGTTGAGGATTGCCTGATCAATTACCATCATTTGCTGGACAATGGATTCACTGACCGCGATCGCAGGGCGTTTGCGGATGAAATGGGGCATGCAGGCGAAGAGTACCGGCAAGGTGTTTATGATGGCTTTCGGGACGAAGATGCTGAACTCAGCAAGGAGAGCCTGCTGGCGTTCCTTTCCTTTGTGCTGCGATACCTGGATCAGAGCATCCCGGCAAACAGGCAGCCCGATGGCCTTTATCACTCTTACAACCTGCTCAGATTTGATCAGGATGCGATACGTATCAACCGTTTGTACCCCATGCTGGAGGGTCAGGCCGCCATACTGAGCAGCGGGCTGCTGACGCCGGAAGAAAACCTGAAGCTGATGAAGGCCTTGTTCGCCAGTGACCTTTGGCGAGCTGATCAGCAAAGTTTCATGTTATACCCCTTCAGGGAGCTGCCGGGTTTCCTGGAAAAGAACATCATACCCAAAGAATTGGCAGAGTCTTCAGAACTGTTGCGCGACCTCGTTCGCAAGGGAGACACCCGCATCATAATAAAAGACCAGGAGGGCTTATACCATTTTGATGCCGGGCTAAGGAATGCCAGGCTGCTGAGCGACGTCCTCCGGCAGATGCAGGTGGAAGACCCCGGAATAACGGGTGAGGAAATGGAGCGCGTCCTTGCTGTTTATGAGAGCGTGTTTAACCACAGGGCCTTCACCGGACGCTCGGGTTCGTTCTACAAATACGAGGGGCTCGGTTCCATCTACTGGCATATGGTATCGAAGCTGCTGCTTGCCCTGGGTGAGAACATCATGGAGTTTGCCCGGGACGGCAAATCCCGGGATAGCATCATGCCGTTGAAGGAATATTATTACCGCATACGGGAGGGGATAGGTGTGCACAAGAAGCCTGAAGAGTACGGAGCCTTTCCAACGGATCCCTATTCCCACACACCATCTATGATGGGGGTGCAGCAACCCGGTATGACAGGCCAGGTAAAGGAAGACATCCTGAGCAGGTTCAATGAGCTGGGGATATGCATAGAAGCGGGCAGCATCGTATTTCGTCCTGTATTGTTGAAGGATGAAGACTTTTCAGAAGAAGGGACGCTAAGCTTCAGTTTCTGCAATGTTCCTGTAAGCTATAGAAAAGGGCAAAAAAAAGGCATAAGCATCCATTGGAAGGAAGAAGGGCGCGAGGCACTTACCCTGGAATCTGCAGGCATCCCTGCTGACGTATCTGCTTCCGTATTTTATCGCAGCGGAAAAATTAAGGAAATTATTTTGTATTTTTGATTCTGTGCACCCTGCTAATGAGGGTTTTTGGGTATTTGTGCTTTGGCAAAGAGTACTAATTACCAGAAGTTTCGCATGTTTTTATAGATCGATAACTTCATGATTTAATGTGTTTTATCGTTAATGCTTGGTGAACCTTAGTGCCAATGTGTGCGAAACTTCTGTAATTACGAAAAGACAAAAGGACAAAATGGCAAAAATACGGTGCTGTAGTTGACTTATGGGGTTTTAGCAAAAAAGCAGACTTATGACCTATACAGCAAATCCTGGAAGGTATAACGGGATGACATATAACCGGGCCGGCCGCTCCGGCCTGTTGCTCCCGGCCATATCATTGGGGTTATGGCATAACTTCGGAGGGGTGGATGTATTTGAAAACGGGCGCAGGATCATTCACAAAGCTTTCGATGCGGGCATCACACACTTCGACCTGGCCAACAACTACGGGCCGCCTCCCGGCAGTGCCGAAGAGAACTTCGGAAGGGTGCTTGCCGCAGACCTCAAACCTTACCGCGACGAGCTCATCATCTCCACAAAGGCAGGATATGCCATGTGGCCGGGGCCTTATGGCGACAACGGATCGCGCAAATACCTCCTGGCCAGCCTGGACCAGAGCCTCAGGCGCATGGGACTGGATTATGTGGATATTTACTATTCCCATCGCCCCGACCCGGATACACCGATGGAAGAAACCATGATGGCACTGGACCAGGCCGTCCGCCAGGGCAAAGCCCTGTATGTTGGCATATCCAGCTACTCCCCTGAACAAACACGGCATGCCGCTGAAATACTAAAGCAACTGGGTACTCCCTGCCTGATACACCAGCCCAGCTATTCGCTACTCGACCGATGGGTGGAAAACGGGCTGCTCGACACGCTGGAAGAGCTGGGTATGGGATGCATCGCCTTCTCCCCGCTGAAGCAAGGCCTGCTTAGCAACAGGTATCTCGAAGGCATCCCTGCAGACTCAAGGGCTGCAAAGCCTGCCGGATTTCTCAGCAAGGACCAGGTGAATCCGGAGACGATAGATAAAGTCAGACGACTCGATGAGATAGCCCGGAACCGCGGCCAGAGCCTTGCACAGATGGCCCTCTCCTGGCTGCTCCGCGATGGGCGCATTACCTCCGTGATCATCGGTGCCAGCAGCACCGGACAACTCGAAGACAACCTGCAGGCACTGAACTCCCCCGGCTTTGACCAGGAAGAACTGCGCCGCATCGATGAGGTGGTGGGCTGAATGCATTGCGCCAGGGATGCTTTTCGTATCCGGGTTGCCAATTACCGCATCATTTACGAAATTCAAGACTCAATTCTACTTGTGGGTGTTAAAAATAATTAAAACCGCAATGCATATATATGTGAATATGTATATTTGTACCGTGTCATTCTCCATCGAATCATAAACCATCTCAATAACCCATAAAAACTGATTATGTCTGAAGAAAAGCATTTTAACAGCAATTCTGGCCACGGAGAGGGCGGGGAGTCCGGCGGCCAGTCAAACGGGCAGCATGCCGATCATGTGTCGGCCGCGCAGGAGGGAACGCAGGACACTGCGGCTGACGGTTCTGACGAGGCAGCGGGCGGCAAGGGTATAAGCCGTCGCAAGGCCCTGAAGTATCTTGGCATTGGTGCCGGCACTCTTGTGGTAGGGAGTGCGCTGGGCGGATACGGTTACAAACGGAGTTTGCGCATACCTGCGCACGAGGCGGCAAAGATCAAGAACGTCCGTTTTGTGGTTGCCGGTGGAAGCGTGGGCGGACTGACGGTGGCTGCGAGGCTTTTGCGCGCCATGCCCGAAGCGAATGTCACCGTGATAGAACCCAACGCCGAGCATCATTACCAGCCCGGTTACACACTGGTAGGAGCCGGTGTGTATACGCCCGAAGAAGCGAAGTGGGACCAGAAGGACCTGATGCATTCGTCGATGAAGTGGGTGCACGATGCCGTGGCGCATTTTGAGCCCGACCGCAACCGGGTCATCACGGCGCGTGGCAACGTGGTAGAATACGACTACCTTGTCGTGGGCCTGGGCGTGCAGATGAACCCCAACTCGGTGGAGAACTTCCATGAGGCTCTGGAGTCGAACCACGTAGCTACCATTTACGACCTGGATCAGAGCATCAAATACAACAAGCTGATGCAGGATTTCCGGGGCGGTCAGCTGGTAAGCACCTATCCGCGGGGTTATGTGAAGTGCGGGGGTGCTCCCCAGAAGATCACCTGGCTGAGCGAGGATTACTGGCGTTCGGCGGGTATACGCGACAAGGTGGAGGTGGATTTTTACACTCAGCGCCATACGCTTTTTCCGCCTGTTCCTGATGTAGACAACGCTGTGAAGCCTCTTATTGAGGCGCGGGGTATCCGCAACCACTATCATCATACCATCAAGGCGGTTGATGTGAAGGGGCGCGTGGCCATCTTCGAAGAAGAGCGTCCTGATGGCTCTACCCGCGAAGTGCGTAAGCAGTATGACCTGCTGCACCTTGTCCCCGGGTTCCGCACCCCGGAGCCTGTGCGCCAGGGGCCTTTGACCCGCGAAGGCATTGGCGGGCAACTCTCCGTTGATCGCGAAACCCTTCAACACACGCACTATCCCAACATCTTTGGCATTGGCGACGGGGCAGCGACAGGTGCAGCCAAGACGGCCGCCACGATCCGCAAGCAGGCCCCCGTGGTGGTGGCCAACATGATCGACATGGCCCTTGACAGGGAGCCCGTGGCCAAATACGACGGCGCCTCCGGTTGCCCGCTGCTCACCCGCTACGGCCGCTGCATGATGTTTGAATTCGACTACGAAGGCAACCTGGTCAACGAGTGGATCTACAACTCCACCCGTGAAACCCGCATGTGGTGGCACTTCAAGGTGCACGGCCTGAAACGGCTCTACCGCCACGCCATGCTGAATGGCTTTGTGTAATTCCAGCTGAAACCTTTTTTTTCCATAAGTCAATTCTGGCCGGTATGGTGCATGGCATCATACCGGCATTTTTTTTTACTTTTCCATTGCTATCTTCCCGGGCCTTCTTACCAGGTGGCTTCGCCGGTATCATTTGCAGGGCGATTCTGCGGCAAGCGAGCACCGGTAAAACATTTTTCAAAAAAAAACTGTCCTACGACCTGTTTTGTCGTACCACTGTCCTATCTTGCCGGTACATTGTCTGACAATCTCTGGTGTTGCTTTGTTTCGGTTTTTTAGTAAGCACATACTGACAATCGGTGGTATATCAATCAATAAAGTTGAAGTTTTACTAAAAGGAATAACAACCGGATGCACCCTGCAAACCTTGTCAGTATGGGGTTTCAGGGCGCTTGAGTCACAGCCGGCGCAGCGCTATTGTCTGCCAAAGATAAATTTAGTATCTTTCTGGTAAGAACGAAAGCTATTGACTGATAGCGACGGGTTGCCGGCAAGGATGCCTGGGGCAGCGGCTGGCCGGAAGCCACTGGCAGAGGGCAGCTCCAGGCCCTGTAACCTGCCGTTCATTTAATATGTTGACCAAGATTTATACAGAACATGAGAAAATCAACATTTGATTCGTTTGTCCGGAAACACGGTTTGCGCCGCTTCGACGCCCTGGTAAGGGTCACCCTGCAGGATGGCACCAGTCATGAGGCAGTATGGGTTGCCCGGGTGCCCGATCTTCACCCGTCTGCAGACGGCCGTTTTAAGGGAATCATCGGTGACGAGCCGCTTGTGTTTTATCTTTTTGATGAAGACCGTTTTGCGGTATGGCGCTGTTCGGAAGTCAAAAACCTGGAGCTTTTGCAGGAGGGTTACCTCCGGCCGGATGGCCGGGAGTTTTTGCATAAGATGTGCGTGGAGGTGGAAGCCGTGAGTGATGTGGGCAGGGTGCGTGAGAAAAACGAAGACTGTGTGCTGATGCAGGAGACTGTCTTTGTGGATGACCACCGCCAGGCCAGCTACCAGGAAGAAGAGGTGTTGGTGTTTGCCGTGGCCGACGGCATGGGCGGTCACCCGGCCGGAGACGAGGCCAGCAAGACGGTGCTGGAGAGCCTCCGCGACCACGCCGGGGAGATGTCTGCCGACCTGGGAGGCGATGCGGTGAAAGATTCCCTGAAGGCCTGGTTTAAGGAAGCCCAGTCGCAGCTGCAGGCCATCGGCAGGGAAGATCCTTACAAGAACGGTCTGGGCACCACACTGGCTGGGCTGCTCATCCATCGCGACCGCCTCTTCCGTTTCCATGCAGGCGACAGCCGCCTCTACCAGATCCGTAAGGACAAAATGGAACAGCTGACCATCGATCACAGGAGTACAGGCGACAGCTATGCTTTTGCTTTGCCCGGTGCACTTACCAACTGCCTTGGCCCCTGCAAAAAACCCTACCTGGAGGTTGAAGAGATCGCCGATGTGCAGCGTAATGACCGCTTCCTCCTGTGTACCGACGGCCTGAGCGACATGCTCAGCAAGCAGGATATCGAGTTAGAGCTGGGCAGGAACAACCTCCGGCGACTGGTTCAAAGTGCCAACGACGCCGGCGGAATGGATAACATTACGGTGATGATGATCGATGTGTCAGCACAAAGGTAAGGGAAGACAAATTATCAAAGAGGAGTTGGTGATTTTTAAAAGTTAAGTTAAGGAGTTATGGATTTACAAACAAAGGTCAAACCACATCTTATATCCGAAACCCTTCATTAGCACATTAACACATTAGCAAATTAGCACATAAATAATGGCTTTTTATTTACGAAAACACTTTAACAGCGGTCCCTTGCGGCTGAACCTTTCGAAGGGCGGATTAGGTCTTTCGGGAGGTGTCAAGGGCGCCCGTGTGGGCTTGAGTCCGCGGGGAGCCTACGTTCATGGCGGGCGGCAGGGCCTGTATTACAGGAAATACGCCAAAAAGGGCAGGGGAGAGCGTACTGTGGCCCGGCGCGGCGAGGAGGTGCGGTATTTTGTCGACACCGGGCTGACTTACCGGAAGGGGTCTGCTGAAGGAGCACCGAAGGAGGCAGCTGCCCCGGCATTGCCCAATAAGGGCAGTATGATGACCCCCCTGGTGGTGCTCGGCTTCTTGATGGTCCTTGTGTGGGTTTACAATAACCACTGGGTGTTCTTGCTTCCGGCGGTGATCTTCTTTGCCGGGGCTTACCTGGACAAGCAGAAGCACGAGAAATACCGGCAGGAGGCGGGAAAGCTTTTCCGGGCGATCGATCGCGGCCTGGAAGAGAAAGAGGGTGTGCCGGCCCTGTTGGAAAAGCATCAGCAGGCCAGTCTCCCCGATGCCTATCGCCGCTCGCTCGACCACCAGGTGATGGCCCTGTTCCTGGATGCCTATTTCGAAGACCCGGACTACATCCTGCCGGAAGAGTTGCAGCAGCTGGAGGCCCGGGTCCGTGTGCCCCGAAGCGACAGGGAGCAGATGAAGGCCGAGGCGTTTGGCAGCTTCCTGGATGCCGTGATGGAAGACCACGTGATCAGCAGGGAGGAAGAGGAGCAGCTGCGGCGTTTGCAGGAAGACCTCGCCATCGACGATGCCCGCATTGTCCGCGAGCTGGAGCTGATCGACCGGATGTGCCGTTTTCGCGATGCGATGGAAGCACCGCTGGAGCCTATGGATGTCGGCATCCGGCTCAAGAGCAACGAAGTCTGCTACTACCACACCCGGGGCCGGCTGCTCAGGGAGAAGGTGATGCGCTCGTACCAGCGCCAGGGCGTGCGTTACAAGGAGATCGGCTACGACACCGACATGGAGGGCGACATCTACCTCTGCGACAAACGTATTCTCATCGTCGACAGCGGCAGCCGTTCCTACCAGCTCAACCGCGTGCTCGACGTGACCCTCTCCGTGGAAGACCACACCGTGCAGCTCACCCTCGACGGCCGCAAAAGCCCGCTGATCTTCACCATGGAAGACATCGGCGTGTTTGCCGGGAAGGTGGAGAAGGTGCTTTTAAATTAAAACCGTATCTTTGAAACATGACCACTCAGGATGAAATAATTGATAAGCTAAGAGAGTTAAAGCCAAAGCTCCGCGAAGAATATGCCATCAGGGAGATTGGCTTGTTTGGTTCATTTTCGGAGGGAGACTTTTCGGATGAAAGTGACATTGACATTTTGGTTGAATTGGAAAAACCCATTGGCTGGAAATTTTTCTCCCTTGAACTCTATCTGGAAAATGTTTTCAAAAGAAAAATAGATTTGGTCACCAAAAATGCGCTTAAAGAGCAAATCCGGGACGATATTCTTAGCCAGGTCAAATACGTTTGATTGTGAAAAAGGGCGACAGGACATA
>PWRF01000227.1 GCA_003556325.1 Bacteroidales bacterium
CATACAGATACCGATTCAGCCAGGCAGGAGAAATCCCCCATGCCTTCCTTGTCGGTGACAACAGGCTCAGTGACGTGCCCGGTGATGTCGACAAAGCTTGTACCGGGAGCGCTGGTTTGCATTTGGATGGATCCGCCCTCGCCGTTACTTAGCACCACCGCAGCACCGCCGGGGTGATCCTCGTTGCCGGTGCGTACCCAGCCAATGCAGTTCGGGTCATCAAAATAGTCGTGCTCTTCTCCGTAGGCGAAGGTTCGCCGGACGTGCAGCATCTTGTCGATCATCCACTGGTGGCTGGCCATTTCCACATGTTGCTGCTGGCCATCGTTATCCGTATCGGTATAGCTGGCACCGAAGTAATCGGCTGCAAACACACAGGGGTACCCGCCCTTCCTGAGCAGGATCAGGGCGTAGGCCAGCGGCTTGAACCAAGCCTCCACCCTTGACTCCAGCGCCTGAAGCGGTTGCGTGTCGTGATTGCTCACGAGGGTTACCGCAAGGTCTGGCTTTTCCTTAACCAGGGTGTTTTCAAAGACCTTGCTGAGATCATAGTCCGCTCTCTGTTGCCCGGCCGCAGCAAAATTATAGTGCAGCACCACGTCGAACAGCATGATGTTGTTATCCGTGTTTTGGATAAACCGTTCGAGCGACTCACTCCTGCCCGACCAGTATTCTCCCACGGCAAAAAGGTCGCGGCCGCTGTGCTTGCGCAGGTGGTTAAGCCACTCGGTAAAAAAATCCGACTGGACGTGTTTCACCGCATCGAAGCGAAAGCCATCCACCCCGGTCGTATCGAGGTACCATTCGCCCCAGTAAAACAGCTCTTTCTTCACGTCCGGGTTGCTGATGTCGAGGTTACAGCCCATCAGGTAGTCAAAATTGCCTTTTTCCGGATCCACACTTTCATGAAACTGTTTGCCTTCAAACAGGTAGACGGCGTGCTTCTGATCATCCAGGGCGTTGTGGTCGGCGGCATTGAAATGCCACCAGTGCCAGTGAAGAATTGAATATTTTCCTTTCCTTCCCGGGAAGGTGAAGTGGGTCCATGCCTTGATCTTTTGCTTCTCCCCGACGGGTTCATTCCGGTTTTCGGGGTCATAGGGCGTGGCATTAAATTCTTCTTCGTGGTCGGCACCTAACTTGTGGTTGAAGACAATGTCGGCATACACCTGCATGCCGGCATCCTTTGCCGCCCGGATGGCCTCCAGGTACTCGTCGCGCGTGCCGTATTTTGTTCGCACGCTGCCTTTCTGGTCGAACTCGCCGAGGTCAAAAAGGTCGTACACCCCGTAACCCACATCGGAAGCACCGCCCGCACCTTTGTAGGCTGGCGGCAGCCACAGGGAGGTAAAGCCGGCCTTTGCCAGCTCCGGGGTTTTCCTGGTAAGTTCTTTCCACCACGAACCATCGTCCGGGGTGTACCAGTGAAAGAACTGCATCATGGCGCCGTTGTATTCGATCATGGCATTTGGGTTTTGGCTTCTTCGAGCTAACAAGTGCCCGGTGCATTTGTTTAACGTGCTTTCCGGCTGCAAAAGTATAAAAACGGCAACACGCAACGCCTAAACGCAGATTCTTTTTACCTCCGAAAACGAAAATGTGGTGAGTATATTTACCTGTGTCCAACCTCTGAAAAGGCGGTCTGTGATCCCTAACTGTAAGAATTGTTAGTTTGTTCCAGGCATAAAGGCATATTGTGATGCCAGGCAGATTAACGAAATGTGTCAATAGCCACTGCTTGCGGATTAATGTTTGCTGATGCCGGGACAACAACCTCTATGTTTGATCCGTCCAGGTTGGCTCGTTTTACAGTGCCACTCGCTCTGTCTCCGTAATAGACCTTTCCTGCATCAAGATCAACGGCTATGCCCCATGCCATCTGTCCTTGATTTGACGTATCAAACACAACTTCATTCGTTCCCTCGAGGTTGTTAAGGCACATGCCTTTTTCCCAGTCGTAATAAATGAGCCTGTCGTTCTCCGGGTCCACAGCAATGCCGCCGCCATCCGTTCCAGGCACAATCTCGGTTAAATTGCTGCCATCGATGTTCATCCGCCAAACACCACCTGTATAAGCCCACTTGTCATTTGTTAAAAACACCTGGTCATTCAGTGGATCAAAAACCAGGTCAATGATTTCTGACGGGTCGTCAGCTGCATTCAGTTCAAGATATACCTCCGGGTCGGTGCCATCAAGGTTTGCACGAACAACGGCCCACTCATTTCCGACATAAAGATGGTTTTCATAGACTGTAAGACCGATGGGGCCCCGTAGCGGTGGTCCCGACATGATCAGTTCCATGTCTGACCCATCATAATTATATCTATACACCTGATCAGTGCCGTAGTCGCTGGCGTACACCCACCCATTTACTGTATCAACAGCAAGACCATACGGCCTGCTAAAGCCTGAATGATCAAATTCATGAACGACAGGGTCTTCTGAACCATCCAGTGCCACATATTTTACTTTATCGCCGTTTCTGCAGGTAAAATACAGGCGCTTAACCAAATCATCCCGGATTTGTATGGTACGCTCAAACGTCAGGTTGCTATAGTGCAGATCATGTCCGGGCATATCAGCTGTCAACCGGACCTTAAAGTCGCCTGCACTCACATAGGTATGGTAAACAGTATCTGCATCAGACTGCAATGTATTGCCGTCACCGAAATCCCACTCGAAGTTTTCGGCGTTTAAGGACTTGTTGATGAATGTAACTTCAGAAGGGGCAATGCCCTGGTTTCCGATAATGATATCAAACTGGGTTTGCACGCTGGGATCCGGATAGCCCATGGTACTTTCTTCGCAATTTACAAACAGCAGCAGTGGCAAAGACAGCAAAAACAAATAACAAAAAAAAACGGCAGGGAATGGTTGTGTTTTCATGGCGTACATGGCTTTAAATGGCTTCATTTGTATTGGTTTCACTCAGGGGTATAGGCAAATAATACTGATCTGCACTCGTGACTTTATCCAAAACTTCCACGGCACGGTTTGTCCGCACCAGATCGAACCACCTGTGTCCCTCGAAAGCAAACTCCAGCCGTCGTTCTCGCTCTATGATCAGCAAAAGTTCATCGTAATCGACAGCATTTACTGGCTCCAGGGATGCTCGTGCCCTGATGGCGTTTATATCGCTGTGAATGTCGCTGATGTCGCCGTTAGAACGCGCCAGGGCTTCTGCGCGAACCAGGTACATTTCGGCCAGGCGGAACACATACACGTTATCTGATCCATAGGTTATGTCGTTGTATTTGATCGAATAGGGGTCAGGGCCCTCCAGCGAGAAGGATGCTTCCTTACGGATATCGTTTGCTTCATAGGCGTCCAAAAGATTTTCTTCCGGGGCTACCTCATAGCGCCCTGCCATGCTTGACGGAAACAGGTACTGAGCCATGCGATTACCATCCTGTTCGGTAAAATCAATTTCAAAAATGGATTCCATACTTACCTGGTCCGTGAACAGTGAAGCATAGTCAGGATCCAGGATCCTGCCGCTGTTTTCTATCACTTCAGTGGCATAGCTTATTGCTGCAGCATGATCGCCTCTAAACTGATGCAGCCTTGCAAGCAATGCATTGACTGCTGTGTTGGTGGCACGTTTGGGATTAACGTTCTCCAGTTTCCCTTCAGCAAATTCCAGATCTGCCAACACCACGTCATTGAGGACATCAGCCTGGGAGCTCAAAGGTACGTGCAGATCATCGAGGCTGAGTGTAGGTGTTAAGCGGATCGGTACATCGCCAAACAAGATGGCCAGGTTATAATAGTGTAGGGCCCGCATAAAACGCAACTCCGCTTCGTAAACCGTTTTCCTGTCGGAGGGAATATCGTCCAGTCTTTCGAGATGATAAAGTGCCGTATTCACACGGTTGATGCCAATGTAGATAGCTGACCAGATGCCGGAAATCACTGTATTGTCTTCCAGGATGACATGGTTGTTTAGCTGTCCGTACTCAATGATCGTACCACCGTTATAAGCATTATCGGAAACCAGCTCTGAAAAAAGGACAAGCGAACGGTTGTAGTAACCTGCCAGCTGAAAGGCATCATAACAACCGTTAATTGCAAACCTGAGGTCGTTTTCGTTTTTTATGGCCTGACCTGACTCCAGCGACTGAAATGGGTATACGTCCAATGCGCTTTCACATGAAACCAGGGCAAACACTATAGCCAAATAGTATACAATCTTCGTTTTCATCATGACCGGGTGTTTTAAATTTCAATTTGTATTCCAACGGACAAGGATCTGGCATGTGGATAGGTATAAAAGTCCGTTCCCATTCGTAAAATATCCTGACCAGCATAATTCAGTTCCGGGTCCAGCCCGCTGTATTTTGTAAACGTATAGAGGTTTTGCGCCACAACGTACACCTGCATGTTGTTGAGGCCTATGCGTTCTGACACACGTCGGTTGAACGAATAACCCAGGCGCACGGATTTGATTTTCAGATAGGAGCCGTCCTCAACAAACCGCGACGAAACCCTGTTGTTAGCGTTGGGATCAGCATTGGTAGCTCTTGGAATCTGCGTTACATCCCCGGGCTGCTGCCAACGGTCAAGTATGGCGGTGGTCTGATTATCCAGCCCCCTCATTACCTCAGCATATCGTCGCACACCGTTAAACACATCGTTGCCGTATGAATAATTCACCAGGACCTGTAAGCTTATATTTCGGTAGTGGAAATCATTGGTGACTCCACCATGGACAAGCGGATGAGGGGAGCCGATCTTTACCCTGTCATTGGCGTCAATGATGCCATCTCCATTAATGTCCGCAAAAACAATGTCTCCTGTTGTGGGATCCACGCCCAATGCTTCCCAGCCATAAAAGATTCCCACCGGCTCTCCCACTTCAATGCGCTGGCTACCGCGTCCGATATCATCAAGCGGTTGATCGTTGTAAAGCGAAAGCACCTTGTTCCGGTTAAAAGTCATGTTCACACTGCTAAGCCAGGAAAACTGGCTGTCAATGTTCTGGGTATGCAGCACCAATTCCACACCTTTATTCTCAATTTCTCCAACATTGCTCAACACTGAGCTGAAACCTGCAGAAGAGGGAATAGGGCGTGAAAACAACAAGTCGCTGGTGCGTTTGTAATAAAAGTCTGCACTCACTATAATACGTTCCGCAAGGAGACCAGCATCTATTCCCACATTTGTCTGATGAGTTGTTTCCCATTTCAGGTCGGGGTTGCCCAGGCTCGACGGTGTAATTCCCGGTCTTGTTTCATAGTCATTGCCTGTGGAAAACAAGGCCATGAAGCCAAAATCAGGGATCTTGTCGTTTCCGGTTACCCCATGACTCAGGCGCAGTTTTAGCTCGCTGAGCCAGGCGGGCATCGAAAGGAATGTTTCTTCACTGATCCTCCAGGCAAAGTCACCCGAGGGAAAAAAACCAAACTTGTTGTTCCTGCCAAAGCGCGACGAGCCATCGTAACGACCGCTCAGGGTAAAAATATATTTATTGTCGATATTGTATTTTGCCCGGCCATAGTAGCTGTGCAATTTGGCATCGCGGCCACTGGCGTCGGCAAAGACTATGGTAGCGGCCGAAGCGATGTACTGCAATTGCGGATCGGGGAAATCCTGACCCCGCATGTAGTTGTTACGTCGCTGATACGACTCAAAGTCAGCTCCAACCAGCAAATCCAAATAATGGTCGCTAAAGGGTTCTGCCAGGTAGCTGATGTTGTTAATGATTTGATGCTGTAATACTTCCGAGGCAGATTCCAGTCCCAGACCATTGTATCTGGACCCTAACCGGGTGGTCATTGGATAATAACTGTGTTCCCGGAAGTTTACATAATCAAGCCCGTATTTGAACTCATAGGTCAGACCGTCCAAAAGCCGAAATTGAGCATAGCTGTTACCGAGGGTGCGCCAGTTATAGGCATCATCTATGTGCAAATGGCCAATGTTTACAGGGTTTCCATATGGCCCATCGTCATTGTACGAGCCGTCTTCGTTATATACAGGATAAATTGGGGGGAGTGCAATCGCGTTTGGAACAACGCCGTCAAGTGATTGGTCTCCATCAATCCGGTTGTTGTAAGATCTGCTCAACGACAGGCTTGCACCAACTTTTATCCGGTCATTCACCTGCTGGTCAAGGCTCACACGACCGTTGATCCGCTCATAATCTGTTCCGATGGCAATACCCTCCTGACCGAAATAGCTGCCTGAAATAAAGTACTGCGTGTTGGTGTCGCCTCCTGAAAAGGACAAATTATAAGAATGCAGAGGAGCTGTCCTGTAAATCTCCGACTGCCAATCGGTGTCGTGCGGCCAGGTATTAATTTGTTCCTGTGTATAAACAGGGCTTCCTCCATCGTTCATGGATGCTTCATTTCGATACTCCATGAACTGCCTGGTATTAAGCAAATCCAACGTGCGAACAGGCTGCTGAAATCCAAAGGAAGAGGAAAAGGCCACGCGTGAGGCATATGCCTGGCCGCGTTTTGTTGTGATCAGGATAACCCCGTTGGACCCCCTGGCGCCATATATGGCTGTGGCAGAAGCATCCTTTAAAATGCTAACTGATTCGATATCATTAGGATTAATGTCACTAAGGGTATTAATGCTCTGCCCGCCGAAACCTATTCGGCCCAAATTCTGGGTAACCATAGGCACTCCATCGATCACGTAAAGAGGTTCAGCCCCCGCATTGATTGAGCTAATGCCTCTTACCCGCGTGGTAACAGCAGCTCCAGGCATTCCGGAGTTTTGGGTAACCTGTATGCCAGGAGCTCGTCCCTGCAAGGCTGAACCCAGGTCATGCACAATCAGGCGTTCAAGCGTTTCGGCACCTACATCGCTTACTGAGCTCGACAATAGTTTTCGGCTTTCACGCCCATAGCCGACAACAACGACACCCTCCAGCAACTCCATGTCTTCCTCCAGGAATATGGTCATGGGCTCGTCATCTGATACCGGCACCTCCTTTGATTTATATCCCACAAACGAAAACACCAAAACCGCCCCTTCAGACGGTACTTCAAGGGAAAACTCACCACTGACATTGGTAACCGTTCCCCTGCCTGTGCCTTGCAACATCACATTTACTCCCGGCAAAGGAAAGTTGCCGGTTTGACAATAAATCGTACCGCTGATATTGATATCGCGGTTGGGTGGTTCCTCTTCCAAAGCCGGAACAAGCAACACCTGGTTGTTGCGAATCATGAAGTCGATCTGCAGGGAGTCAAACAATTTTCCAAACGCCACTTCCGTAATTTCGTTGTCGGCCTTTATTGTTACCTTTTGTGCAAGATCTACATCTTGTTCACTATAGACAAAGCTCAGGCCTGTCTGATCCTCTATCTCGCTCAGCACCTCCTTTAGTTCCTTGTTTTGAACATCAAGAGACAGATGTGTTTCTGGCTGGCCAGCCCCTGATCTTGCTGATAACGGCAGCAGTATCAGAAACACAAGCAAAATTCGCATCAGGAGTTTTGTTTCAATTTCCAGAAATAATAACAGCTGTTTCATGTGTTTATAGTTTTTCAACTTATTGGTTATGTGGTGTTTATGTTTTCAACAGGACTGCTATTGGCTGTTGGCTTTTAGCTTTTGGCTTTCTTGCCAATAGCTAATAGCCAAAAGCCTACTTAGTCTGAACACCCCCGTGAGAATAATCATCCTCCTGTGTGTCAAAAAACCCCGTCATGGGCGTTTGGCTTCGCCGAGCTCGCAAGTGCTCGGTTCATCTGTTTATAATTTTTCAACCTGTTATTATTGAGGTGATATATAGACTGTATCTTTACTTATTGAATAGGAAAAGGGAACAATATATTGAAGCAAAGACAAGACCTGCTCAATAGACTCTTCCCGAACGGTTATTGTAATAGGTTTAGTTAGGTTTGCTTCCGGATCTACTTCAACTTGCATGTTATATGCATCCGCGAGTTTTGCCAGAACCTCTTCCGCAGGGATCCCTTCAAACAGCATGAAATAATGGTTCCATTTTGCTTCTGATGGCGCCAATGGGGCGATCTCAACGATGTCGCGTTCATCTGCAGAATAGACTACCCGTTCCATTGGTTCCAGAAGCTGTTGTACTTTTTCATTGGAAGTATCCGTCCATTCGATTTGCGCATTCCCAGACACCAGCGCTGCTTCAAGATAAGCCTTTCCGGGGTTGGTATTCATAATGAACTCCGTTCCCAGGGCGGTAATGCTGAAACCGTTCGCCCGGACGACAAACGGCCACAAGCTGTCGGTGCGAACCTTAAAGTAAGCCTGACCCACAAGTTCTATTTCACGTATGTCGCAATCAAATTTTTTGGAATAGGTGATTTCGGAGTTTGGCCGAAGCCAGACTACAGAGCCGTCAGAAAGGTTAACCCGGGTACTCACTCCTTGTTCCGTACGTTGGGTAAGGGTTTTCGCCCCGGTCGACGCTGAAAAGTCACGCGCAACATATAAACCAAGGACAACCGTGATAATTGGCAATAAAATGGCTGCAGCATATTTTAAAACGGATGAAATTTGAGAGAAACGCCTGGTGCGTTGCTTCCAGCCGACTCTTTGAGTTATGCCGACCCATATGCGTTGCAGCCCGGGAGAAGGGTAGCGTGCCTTATAGTCCTGGTAATGCTCCCAGGAGTGTTCCATTTCCTCAAATAATCCTTCGAAGGATGTATCCTTAAAGGGATCGTGCAGAGGGTCATTGTCATTATCTTGTGAAGAACTCATTGGCTCTACATGGGTTGGTTATGGTTCCACTCTCTGTAATAATACGATCCGGAGTCTCTTAACCCTTAATGCAGTTAAATAAAAAAATGAATAAAAATCATCCCACCCAAGCCAATGTTTGCACTGGAATAGTTTTGTTCAACCATGTTGCGCAAATGTTTTATTGCCAAACGAATATGTGTTTCAACCGTTTTTACTGAAATCCCAAGTTCTTTGGCAATTTCCTTATGGGTATACCCCTTATCGCGACTAAGCTGGTAAATCTTTTGCCTGCGATCCGGTAAAGTGGCTACGAAGTCATTAAGTATCCGGGTAAGGTGGTTGTATTCATATATCTGGTCTGGCATTAGCACCAGGTTATTCAACCGGGTTTCGAACTCCCTGCAGGCATCCAGGTGATTTTTGCGTTTTCTGTACGTGTCAATTACGGCATTCCTGGTGACCATAAAAAGATAACACTTGAAAGAAAGGTCCTGGCGAAGTTGTTCCCTGTTTATCCAGATCTTAACGAATACCTCCTGCGTGATCTCTTCAGCCATGTGTTGATCGCAGAGGTATTTGTAAGAGAAATAATAAATTCTTTCTGAATACCTGTAAAACAGTGTCTCATAGGCTTTCTTATCACCCCTTTTTACTTGCGCCACCAAAAACGAATCATCTTTGTTTTTCATGATTCCTGAACTATAATTGGCAGGATAGTGTTGTGTCATATCAGCTGTATCACCAAGCTCGCAGAGACTTTGTTCAGACCAAAAAAGAACATCTGCACACAGCCTAAGCCAGGTATTGTCGCCTGGTTATTGTTCATTAACAGCTCGTAAAACAGGAGCAATTTACGAAGATTATATCACATATGTTCCAATAAAATGTATTTTATGTGTTCGAGATGCTATAAGCTGACAGGTTTATGGTATGTATTGTTTTAGATCTTATGACAAAGATGTCACAAGCTAGTTCAGTAATTCATCGATACAACAATCCAGTATTGCACTGGCAGCCTGTTTTTTGAAATAATCCTCCAGTATGCGCTGATGATAGATATTAAGCGGCTTAACTGTCGCAGCATATACATCTATATTCAAAAACCGCTGCCATTCATCTTCCAGTATCTCTTCCAACGACTTCCCGTGCCAATTGTCGGGGTCACACTCTATGGGGAAGGCATCAATAGCGGCTACTGCCGGACCCCTCATGTCTTCAGCAATTTGCATGATGGCATCAATGGCGGCGTTATATGCTGTGGCATAGTATCCAATCATCTCACCAAATCCCGGCACTTTGCCTCCAAGTTCTTCGGCTATTGCAAGCACTTCACCAAAAGCTTTTGCCCGTGCTTCCGGGTCAGCATCTGCGCTTATCCCATTAAGAAGCGTAATCGCCTGTTCAATGCGTCCCTTCCATTCTTCGAGTTTGCCAAGATATTCCCGGAATTCGTCCAGGTCATCGAAGATCCCTTCAGGGAACTCATCCAGTTCTTCCTTGGATTTCCAGAGCCACTCGAATATTTGGGTAAAGAAGCCGGGTTCCGGGTCTTGCATTGCCCGGTACTCTTCCAGCAGTCGCAGGCAGTCTGTTTGCCGGCGCCTGCGCTCGTACTCGCGTTTGGCTTCAGTAAGGTGTCGCAGGTATTCGAGGTAGGCATCCAGGTCATCCAGCATGTCGTCGCCGTCCGATAACCCGGAAGATGCGCCCCCGCTGGCTCCACCAGCGGCTCCTCCAGCCTCATCGGCAGTCTCACCGGCCTCGTTGATCAGACCCCCGATTTGCTCCGCCTCTTCCTCTTTCTCTTCACGCTCATCCTCCACCTTGCCGGAAGCCTCATTGGCTTCATCTGTTGAGCTCACAGGCGACGGCGGGATGATTTCGCCGAACTCGTCAATGGCATCCCTGATCTCGTCGCGCAAACGCTCCAACTCATCCAGAAGGTTCTCTGCATCGTCAAGATGGCCTTCAGCCTCCTGCAGGCGACGCTCCAGTTCAGCCAACCGGCGCTGCAATTCCTCAATCATCTCGCGTTTCTCCCCTGACAG
>PWRF01000248.1 GCA_003556325.1 Bacteroidales bacterium
ATGATCCTGCATTGA
Organism: Bacteroidales bacterium; assembly: GCA_003556325.1. Classification (GTDB taxonomy): domain Bacteria; phylum Bacteroidota; class Bacteroidia; order Bacteroidales; family UBA7960; genus PUPG01. The sequence continues at coordinate 16 of PWRF01000248.1, forward strand.
ACAATTTTGAAGCATCATAATTATGTATATTAGCAACAGACTTAAACATAGCCACCCACCTAATCACAGTTACATACTTAAACCCGGCAAATATGACTGCAAAGAAAAAAAGCTACCCAGCCAAAAAGAAGAAAGAGATTCTCGAAGATTACAGAATTGCCAACGAGAGCCGGCAGGCAAGTATCATGGGACGCCGGGAGGTGCTTACCGGGAAGGCGAAATTCGGCATTTTCGGTGACGGCAAGGAAGTTCCACAGCTGGCGATGGCTAAGGCATTCAGTGAGGGCGACTGGCGCAGCGGGTATTATCGCAACCAGACCTTTATGATGGCAGCGGGACTGCTGACACTGGAAGGTTTCTTTGCACAGTTATATGGTGATACCGACATCGCAGCCAACCCCGACAACGGGGGGCGCATGATGAACAACCACTTTGCTACCCGAAGCCTCGACGACAAAGGGGAATGGAAAAACCTGGCCGCACAGAAAAACTCTTCTGCCGACATATCCCCCACGGCCGGACAAATGCCCCGGGCGCTTGGCCTGGCTCTGGCATCAAAAATCTACAGGCAGGAAGAAGGGCTGAAAGACTTTACGCAGTTCAGTAATAAAGGAAATGAAGTATGCTTCACCACCATTGGCGATGCCAGCACCAGCGAAGGCCACTTTTTCGAAACCATTAACGCCGCAGCTGTGTTAAAGGTGCCATTGGCAGTATCTGTCTGGGACGACGGCTACGGCATCAGCGTGCCTGTCGAACACCAGACTGCCAAAAGCAGTATTTCTGAAGCGCTGAAAGGGTTTGAAAAGGGCAAGGGTGACCATACCGGCATCCGCATCTTTAAGGGCAAGGCCTGGGACTACGAGGGTCTGATCGACCTTTACAGGAAAGGAGTGGAAGTTTGTCGCAAGGAGCACGTCCCGGTGCTTTTCCACATCACAGAAGTGACACAGCCGCAGGGGCATTCCACCAGCGGATCGCATGAACGCTATAAGTCTAAGGAGCGCCTGAAGTGGGAAGCAGAGAACGACGCCATCGGTAAAATGCGTGATTGGATCATCAAAGAAGGGATAGCAAAGGCTGATGAGCTCGACACTATTGAGAAAGAGGCAGCCAGGCGAGTAAAAGAGGCCAGGCGCAATGCCTGGAACCATTTCCAGAAACCTATCCTGGAGCGCCGCGACGACTTCATCAGCAAGGTCAACATCTCCACCTGCCGCTGCCTGAAAGTCAACAAGATCGACGCTCTGCTCCAGGAGCTGGCACGCATCGGAGAACCCACGCGCAAGGACATCATCTCCACGGGGAAAAAGATCCTGCGCCTGATCTGCAACACCTGCACGCCCGGAGAATCCACCCTGAAAAAAATTGTCACCCAGTGGATTGCTGAAGCCTACGACGACAGCCAAACCCGCTACTCATCGCACTTGTACAGCGAATCCGACCAATCCGCCTTTAAAATTAAGGAGGTACCCCCAACTTACGATGACGACGCCCCGGTAGTCCACGGGCGGGAGATCCTGGTGGCCAACAACGATTACATTTTCTCAAAATATCCCGAAGCCCTGGTTTTTGGTGAGGATGTAGGTAAGATCGGCGGTGTAAACCAGACCATGGAGGGTCTCCAGGGAAAATACGGTGAGCTGCGCATCAGCGACACCGGCATCCGTGAAGCCACCATCATAGGCCAGGGTATCGGCATGGCTATGCGTGGATTACGGCCGATAGCAGAGATTCAGTATTTCGACTACCTTTTGTTTGGCCTGCAGGTGATCAGCGACGACCTGGCAACCCTCCAGTACCGTACGGCAGGCGGGCAAAAAGCACCTATGATCATCAGCACCAGGGGCCACCGCCTCGAAGGAATATGGCATTCGGGAAGCCCCCTGAGTATGGTCATCAACTCGATCCGTGGTGTGCACGTGCTGGTGCCACGCAACATGACACAGGCTGCCGGTTTTTACAACACCATGTTGCAATCCGACGAACCTGCGCTCATCATCGAGCCACTCAACGCTTACCGCCTCAAGGAAAAGATGCCGTCAAACATCGGTGAATTTACTGTCCCGGTGGGCAAACCCGAGATCATGAGCGAAGGCAGCGATGTCACACTGGTAACCTACGGGTCCTGTGTTCGTATAGCACAAGACGCCATCAGGCAATTGAAAGACTTCAACATCTCCGTAGAGCTCATCGATGTGCAGAGTTTGCTGCCTTTCGACATCAACCACACCATCGTGGAATCGCTGAAGAAGACCAATAAGATCGTCTTTTTCGATGAAGATGTGCCGGGGGGCGCCACTTCCTTTATGATGCAGAAGGTTATGGAAGAACAGCAGGGCTACCGCTACCTCGACGCTGAACCGGCCACGGTGACCGCCAGAGAGCACCGGGCAGCATACAGCACCGATGGCGACTACTTCTCCAATCCCAACGCGGAAGACGTGTTTGAGAAGATCTATCTGCTGATGCACGAATACAATCCGGCTGCATATCCTCAGATCTTCTGATATGCCAGGGATCACGATCACCCTTCCGGGCAAAGCACGAAAACCTCCCTCCCACCGTGGATGGGCATAATGGGTCCATCTGGAAGGTTAAGCGGACAAGAAATTCGCATGGATTAACGGAAGAGATACCATCTGGTCAATAAGCCATTAGCAAAAAGCCAATAGCTAACAGCCAATAACCAAAAGCCAACGGCTAACAACCAAAAGCAAAGCCTAATAGTTCTCTGCCAGCTCTTCGAACCAGGCCTGCGGATGCCGGCACGCCGGGCAGTTTTTCAGAGCCTTCTCCCCTTCGTGGATATACCCGCACTTTATGCAGAACCACTGGGTCTTCTGCGGCCTTTCGAATACCGTACCTTCTTTCACCCGCTCTAGCAGCTTAAGGTAGCGTTCCTCGTGATGTTTCTCCACCTGGGCCACCAGTTTGAATGACGTAGCCACCCTTTTGAACCCTTCTTCTTCTGCCACGCGGGCAAATTCCGGGTAGAGTTCTGCCCACTCTTCGTTTTCGCCTGCAGCCGCTGAAACGAGGTTTTCTGCGGTGGTCCCCACCTTGCCAGCCGGATACGCGGCAGTTATCTCCACTTTGCCACCAACGAGATACTCATAAAAAGTCTTGGCATGGATCTTCTCATGATCTGCGGTCTGCCTGAAAATATTGGCTATCTGCTCATAACCTTCCTCGCTGGCCACTTTGGCATACATTTCATACCTGCGCGCCGCCTGCGATTCTCCGGCAAAAGCTTTTAACAGGTTTTTTTCCGTTTGCGTTCCCTTGATCTCTTTTTCTGACATGTCATCGATATTTTTGGGATGAATAATGTTAAGGCTAAGGTTAAGGTTAAGGTTGAGGTTAAGGCGTTAAAGGGTTGCGGCAAAGCCGGACTTTTCGACCTTTTGACATTTTGACTTTTAGACATTTTGTCCTTTTGTCCTTTTGTCCTTTTGTCCTTTTGTCTTTTTGTCTTTTTGTCTTTTAAAACAAAAGAAAAAAGTCCCAAAGGTACTACACCACGGATAGCCGTTGCAGTATACCGGCGCCTTTCCGTATGAGGATCTGTTTGCGGTCGGCACCGGTGGAGATAATGTCCACGGGAACTTTTACGAAATCTTCAATAACAGCCACATAGTCCAGCAGTTCCTGCGGCAATTCTTCGAAGGTGTTGATCTCATCCAGGGAGCGGTTCCATCCATTAAGTTCTTTATATACAGGCTCCATGCTCTCCAGGTTTCCGGTAAGCGGCATGGAGTCGCGCGTTTCTCCGTCGACATTGTAGGCAATGCACACTTTAATTTTCTCCATGGTATTAAGTACGTCGGCTTTGGTCATGATCAGGCGGGTAACCCCGTTGATCATGACGGCGTATTTAAGGGCGGGCAGGTCGAGCCAACCGCATCGGCGCGGGCGTCCGGTAGTGGAACCATATTCCTGTCCGTGCTCGCGCAAACGTTCTCCGTCGCCACCATGAACCTCAGTGGGGAAAGGACCGCCCCCCACCCGGGTGCAATACGCTTTAAAAACACCAAACACCTCGCCAATGCGTGCAGGGGCCAGACCAAGCCCAATACAGGCACCCGCAGTGATCGTATTTGAGGAGGTCACATACGGATACGACCCAAAATCGATATCGAGCAATGTGCCTTGTGCCCCTTCTGCCAGAACGCGCGCACCCTTATCAAGCGCTTCATTTACAAACACCTCGCTTTGCACCCTGGGTAACTCTTTGAGCCGCTCAAGGCCGGCAAACCAGGCCTTTTCGTACTCAGGGAAGCTTAAGCCATCAAGCAGCAACTCGTCAATAGCATAATCCAAACCCTCAGCCAGGCGCAAGTGCTCAGACTTGAGACTTTCGTACTTGTCCATGAAATTGTCAGTGGCAGTATCCATCAGCCGCAACCCGGTCCGGGCAACCTTGTCGGTGTATGCGGGCCCAATGCCTTTAAGCGTACTTCCTATCTTATAATTCCCTTTTTTGTTCTCAAAGGCAGCATCCAATAATCGATGAGATGGCAAAATAAGATGAGCCTTCCCACATACAAAAAGAGACGATTTAAGCTCTTCCAGCGGTATGTTTAACTGGTCCAGTTCCTTGTTAATTATGAATGGATCCAGCACCACGCCATTTCCCACCACATTCCAGCACCCCTTATGAAAAATTCCGCTGGGTATGGTATGCAATATGTATTTTTTTCCTTCAAAAACCAGTGTGTGGCCGGCATTTGGCCCTCCCTGGAAACGTGCAACCATTTTGTAATGCGGTGTCAGTACATCCACAATCTTGCCCTTGCCTTCATCACCCCACTGCAAGCCCAGCAGGACATCGGCCTTGTTTGCATTGTTCATATGTTTTGGCTTAAGGTGTATCCTAACACCAAAAGTACCACAAATATGTCAGAGAAACAATTTTGATTTCTGCCAGTGTCGTGTCAATGCTACTGTGTCGGTTAAGTCGCAGAGATTTTTTCTCAGATCACAAAAAGAAAATCTGCGCATAGCTTTAGTTACGTAAAGATTTTATTTTGAAGAGATGAGGAAAAAGATCAAGACTTGGGCCGGCTAAAGTAGCGTTGACATGACACTAGCAGTGGGGGGGGGGTTGAAGTATGAACATGCTGTAGCCGCAGCACTTGGGCTGCGGAGATAAAACCTGTAAACACCAAAATAGATTTTATGAATCAGAAAGCGTAGCGATTCGGGATTTGAGGCAGGGGATCACCGGCAGTTTTTACAGAGCCCATAAAAGGCAAAAGAACGGTGAGTAACGTCAAACTTCATGAGCCTGGAAACTGAATCCTGAATTTCCTGTAACCTGGGATCACAAAACTCATATACGGTACCGCATTGGCTGCATACCAGATGATCATGCTGGCGGTATTTGTAAGATTTCTCAAATTGAGCCACATTCTTGCCAAACTGATGCTTTACAACCAAATTGCAATTGAGAAGCAATTCAATGGTGTTATACAATGTGGCACGACTTACCCGGTACTTATTGTTTTTCATTTTAATATAGAGGGACTCTACATCAAAATGGCCATCCGTCAGGTAAATCTCACGAAGAATAGTAAAACGCTCTGGGGTTTTGCGATGCCCGTTGTTTTCCAGGTAAGCAGAAAAAATACCCTTTACCGTATCAAAAACATCCCGGTCAGTTTGAACTTCCTTTTCGAACATAGCCATGTACTTTATTTGATTTCTTTAAACCAGTAGTATGCTATCTTTTTTTCGGGTATAAAGATACAAAAAAAACCTTATTTGAAATCTTTATAAATAATGACCTGGGTTTTACGGATTTGGTGTGCCTGGCAAATTAAATTACTGGCTGGTATTCAGCATAAAAGATTACAGTATGTGATTATGCTGGTTCCATCTTGCCAATGCGCGAAACTTTCTGAATACCATCAACCTTTTTGAGTTTTTTGATCAGGTTGTTGAGATGTTTTGTGTTGTTGATGTAAAGCATCACTTCGCCTTCAAATGTTCCGTCGTACGTATCCAGGTGAACGTTGCGGATGTTAACGTTATACTCGCTGGATATGGTATTGGTGATGGTTTGAAGCAGGCCGGCCTTATCAATTCCTTTCAGCCGAAGGCCCGAAAGAAATGCAATGCTCTCGTTGGTTATCCATTTGGCTTTTACAACCCGGTAAGCATATTTTGACATAAGCTGCACGGCGTTCGGACAATTATTCCGATGGATTTTTATTCCATCCTGGATAGTAACAAAACCGAAAACATCGTCGCCGGGGATGGGATTGCAGCATGGCGAAATGCTATAGCTCAGGTTGTCAAGGCTGTCTCCAATCAGCAGTGTATCCGGCTTATCCTTCATTTGCTGCCGGATGGGATCTTGTTCCGTTTTTTTTGCAGCCTGGCTTTCCCTTGATCGTGAGAAGGGTTTACGGATATAGCTTAGCAGCCCTCCTTTCTCCTGCTCCGAAACAAATGCTTTGATCTCTTTCTGGCCAATGGTTCCCACCGAAATCTCATAATAAAGGTCCAATGGCGAAGAAAGCTTAAAATACTCCAGCAGTTTTTGCACATTCTCTTGTGAGTGCTCCATTTTAAACTGCTTGAGTTTCCGGGCAAGGATCTCTTTGCCCTCTTCTGCTTGCTTTTTCCGTTGTTCTTTTAGAGCGGCCTTTATCTTTCCCTTGGCCCTTGCCGTGGTCACATAATTAAGCCAATCGGGTTTGGGCACTTGTTTTTTAGATGTAATGATTTCGACCTGGTCACCGCTTTTCAATTCCTGGCTTAATGCTACCAGCTTATGGTTCACTTTCGCTCCCAGGCAGTTGTCACCAACCTGTGTGTGAATGCTATAGGCAAAGTCGAGTGCCGTGGACCCCAAAGGCAAGGTGCGAAGTTCTCCTTTCGGTGTGAACACGATGATTTCATCTGAGAAAAGATTTAGCTTAAAATCGTCGATGAAATCAAGGGCATCGGATTCGGCACTTTTAAGAATTTCGCGTATCCTGCGCAACCATTTATCAATTCCGCTCTCTCCTGATTTGGGTTCTTTGTATTTCCAGTGCGCGGCATAGCCTTTTTCTGCAATTTCATCCATCCTTTCGGATCTGATCTGCACCTCCACCCATTTGCCTTGCCGGCTCATAACAGTGGTATGCAGCGACTCATACCCGTTGGCCTTGGGAGTGGATATCCAGTCGCGAAGTCTGTCGGGGTTCGGTTGGTATATGTCCGTAACAATGGAATATGCCCGCCAGCAGTCCGATTTCTCCCGGTCTTCCGGGGTATTAAGCACAATCCGTATGGCAAAAATGTCGTACACCTCTTCAAAGGGCACCTCCTTCTTTTTCATTTTGCCCCAAATGGAACTAACGCTTTTTGTGCGGGCATGTACGGTGAAATCAAGATTTTCTTTTTGCAGCTCCCTTCTTACGGGTTTGGTAAATGACTGGATAAACCGGTTACGCTCTTCCTTTGTGTCGGCCAGTTTTTGTTGAATGGTCTGGTAAACTTCCGGCTCTGTATACTTCATCGCCAGGTCCTCCAGCTCGCTTTTAATGGCGTGAAAGCCTAAACGATGGGCTAATGGGGCAAACAGATACAGTGTTTCATTGGCTACCTTCAGCTGTTTCTTGGGAGGCAATGATTCCAGTGTCCGCATATTGTGCAGGCGGTCAGCCAGTTTGATCAGGATGACCCTGACATCATCAGACAATGTAAGGAGCATTTTCCTGAAATTCTCGGCCTGTACAGATGTGGTCTGGTCGAAAATATCAGATATTTTGGTAAGTCCGTCAATGATCCGGGCAACTTCTTCACCGAAATAGTCCCTGATATCCTCCAGGGTATAATCCGTGTCTTCTACCACATCATGCAAAAGTGAGCAAATGACGCTTGTGGCACCAAGTCCGATCTCTTCCACAGCAATTTTTGCTACAGCGATGGGGTGGTATATGTAAGGTTCTCCACTCTTGCGCCGGTGATCCTGGTGGGCTTTGGTGGCAAAGTCAAAAGCATGCCGGATACGCTTCCTGTCGTCTTTTTGAATATTATTCCGGCATACAGTCAGCAGCGAACGGTAGCGTTTAAGAATTTCGGCACGTTCTTTTTCAAATGTTGTTGTATTCATAAAGCCAAACCCTTCACTGGTTATCTTTAAGGTGTTACATCAAAGCTAAATTTGTCTCATATGGTGCTCCGGAGCAATGGCCACCAGGCATCTATATTTCCTGCAAATCCGGGGTTAATGTAAAGCTGGTAACTCCGGCTGCCAATGGAATATCCTCCCAGGCATCTGCTTCAAATTGAAGGCAAACAACTCCATTATTGGGCATGTAGTCGATCTTATTCTGCATCATACTGTTTGCCAGCTGTGTGATGGTCGGATTGTGTCCAGTGATCATCACCGTATCCTGGCTGTTTGGCAGAGCCACGATCAGATTGAAGAGGTCATCGGCGGTGCCATAATATATTTTGCTTTCTACAAGGATCTCATGCCTTGGATACCCAAGTATATTTGACAGGATCACGGCTGTGTCCAAAGTCCTGACAGCGGGGCTGGATATGACAAGGTCCGGGGTACGGACTTTCTCTTTCAGGGCCATCGCCACCTTGCGGGCAGTTTCCTGCCCCCCGGAAGTGAGAGGCCTGTCCAGATCGCCTGATGCAGGCTTTTTCAGACTGGCATGCGCATGGCGTATTAACAACAGCGTTTTCACTCTTTGTGTTTTTATTTACTCATCATCAGACAAAAAAGATGCCATTTGGCCATAACTCATTTTGCCTGCTATTAAGTTAACAATTTTTACAACACAAATCAAGAGAAAGCGAATAATTGTTTGTTTCGGGAAAAACCGAAGTACAAAAAGATAATGCAGCAGGAGATCTATTACCAGGCAAACAGGGGAAAATCTCCCATGAGATCATTTACCTTTTTGCGCACACCGGCAACAACCTTTTCGTCATCGATATGAGAGATCACTTCGTCAATGAAGTCCACGATCTTTACCACATGCTCCTCTTTGAGGCCACGCGTGGTAACGGCAGGTGTTCCGATACGGATACCGGAAGTCTGGAATGGAGACCTGCTGTCGAAGGGCACCATGTTTTTGTTGATTGTGATATCGGCTTCGACCAGTGTGTTTTCAACCTTTTTCCCGGTAATTTCAGGAAATTTTGAACGCAGGTCAATGAGCATCAGGTGGTTTTCGGTACCGTTGGAGGTCACGTGATAGCCCTTGTCAACAAAGGCTTTTGCCATCGCCTGTGCGTTCTTCATTACCTGCTTGCTGTAGGTTTGGAACGACGGGTCGAGCGCCTCACCAAAAGCAACTGCTTTGGCTGCAATGATATGCTCAAGCGGGCCTCCCTGCGTGCCGGGAAAAACAGCACTGTCCAGTACCGCCGACATCATCTTTACCTTACCTTTGGGTGTGGTGAGACCCCATGGATTCTCAAAATCCTTGCCGATAAGGATCAGGCCGCCGCGCGGACCCCGAAGGGTTTTATGAGTGGTGGTGGTGATAAAATGGCAGTGAGGCAGGGGATCATTCAGAAGCTTCGCGGCAATCAAGCCTGCAGGATGGGCAATATCTGCCATAAGAAGTGCCCCGACCCTATCGGCGATCTCACGCATGCGGGCATAATCCCAATCGCGAGGATAAGCAGAAGCACCCGCCACGATCATTTTTGGCTTTTCCTTCAGGGCCACCTCTTCCATATGCTCATAATCAATGGTGCCGGTTTCTTTACTCACCGTATAGGCAACCGGACGATACAAGATCCCTGACAAGTTGACAGGCGCCCCGTGCGACAAGTGACCGCCATGACTCAGGTCAAGGCCCATAAAAGTATCGCCGGGCTTCAGGCAGGCAAGAAATACAGCTGCATTGGCCTGGGCACCGCTGTGAGGCTGCACGTTGGCCCACTCCGCACCGAACAACTCTTTTGCGCGGTCAATGGCCAGCTGCTCCGTCTGATCAACGATCTGACAGCCACCATAATAACGCCGCCCCGGATAACCCTCGGCATATTTATTCGTCATCACACTTCCCATGGCAGCCATCACCTGCTCGCTGGCAAAATTCTCAGAGGCAATCAGCTCCACACCATGCAACTGGCGCTGACGCTCCTGCTCAATCAAATCAAATACTTTATGATCTTTTTCCATATTATCACACTGTTTTATATATTTGGACATTCATTTTTGGAACAATAGATCCCAAAATTACATAATATTTAACAATCGCCGAAACCGGAAAGTTCGGATAAAATACTATTTTTACGGGCGGGGAGACGGGGAGACGGGGAGACGGGAAGACGGGAAGACGGGAAGATGGGAAGACGGGAAGGTCGAAAAGTCCGGGTTTGCCTCAACCCTTTAACGCCTTAACTTAACCTTAACCTTAGCCTTAGCCTTAACCTCAATCTCAACCTCAATCTCAACCTCAATCTCAACCTCAATCTCAACCTTAATCTCAACCTTAATCTCAACCTTAACCTTAACCTCAAACTTCAAACCTCAAACTTCAAACCTCAAACTCAATACAATATGTTCAAAACACACTTACTTCCTCTTCTATTCGCACTGCTACTGCCCCTTGGGCTGATGGCCGGTGAAAAAGTTATGGTTTCCCAATGGTTGTCAACCGGCCCGCTTGACGTAAACTATCCGGCATTTCATGAAACCCCCAACGTGAAAGGACAG
>PWRF01000148.1 GCA_003556325.1 Bacteroidales bacterium
ACCTTAACCTTAATCTTAGCCTCAATCTTAGCCTCAATCTTAGCCTCAATCTTAGCCTCAATCTTAGCCTCAATCTTAGCCTCAATCTTAGCCTCAATCTTAGCCTCAATCTTAACCTTAATCTTAACCTTAATCTTAGCCTCAATCTTAACCTTATTTCCGCGGACATACCCACTGCATGCTGATCCACTGCTTTCTTATACATAGCCGGAGTGTCAAAAGGCGGGCTTCCCTGATCTCTGGCAGAAAAAATTGCAAGAGAAGTAATTTTTCATTATATTTGTTGTTAACGCTAAAAAAAACGAAGGTTTTTCTTCATTTTGGCGTATTTAATCGATTGTTTAACCCTAAAATACTGATATTATGAGCAGTTCAAACGGAAAAGTATTATTTGGATTTGTATTTGGCGCAGCCGTTGGTGTTGCTGCCGGACTTCTTTTTGCACCCACTTCCGGTAAGGAAACCAGAAAAATGCTGCAGGATAAGGGAAAAGAGTACTCGGATGACCTTGGCAAGCAATTCAATGAGAAGTTTGACGAGCTGAAAAGTTACATCAAAACCAAGACAGAGGATGCCAAACAGGCAATGAAAAAGGCGATGCCGGAAGAAGAGAAGTAATCGTCAAATCCTGATCTTACATGGAAGGCAAAGAAATATTTTCTCAAATTGCCAGGATATCAGACCATATCAAAGCATACATTGAGACGAAACTATCTTACCTGGGCATATTGGCTTTTGAAAAGGCCGTTAAGACGATAAGCCTTCTCATGGCCAATGCGTTTGTGTTTATGGCAGGCTTCCTGGCACTGATGTTCTTGTCAGGGGCCGCTGCCATTTACCTTGGCTCGCTTTTAGACTCACTGCTTTATGGCATGCTTATCGTGGCAGGGTTCTACCTGCTGCTGTTAATTATCCTTGTTGCTGCCCGTAAACGTATTTTTGGCCGTATGGCCATCCGGATCGTTAAGCAAATAGCGCTCCAGGATGACGAGCCAGCAGGCCAGAAATAGCTTCAGGTCAGTAAGCAGCGGTTCCAGGATGCCGGCCTCTGAGAAAAAGGAGGTAGTTTCAAAGAATGTAGTTTGTGCTTGTCCTGTATGCCCAAAAACACCAAAAATCGTAATTTATGTTTGAAGCCATCAGGAACATAAAGACACTCGACGACATACGGGTAGAGAAGGCCCGGTTACGTTATGAAGCGTTGCTTGCGGAAAAAAACCTTAACGAAAGCCTTCATGCCGTTGAGAGGATGTCAACGTTTTTTTCCTCTTTTAAGCGGGTTGTATCTGTTTTTCAACAGTCTTACCACATGTTTTTACGAATGACTTCCTTTTTCAGCCGGGTTTTCAGTGGCTTCAAAAAGAAAGAAAAGGAGGATGAAACGGAGGAAAAGGTAGTTTACTGACTTTTGCCCTCCTCCCGGGCAAACCGAATATGTAAATTTACGATTTCGGGCCGGTTCCCTATTCTTACAGGAGGGCCCCACGTGCCAACCCCGCTGGATACATATGCATGCATCCCGTCAACGTTTCCATACCCATGGCTAATAGTATACATGGCTTGTGTAATGAAATTCAAAGGCCAGATCTGTCCGTGGTGGGTGTGTCCGGAAAGCTGAAGGTCGACACCGAGGCGGGCTGCTTTTTCGAGATAAAACGGCTGGTGATCCATTAAGATGACCGGATACCTGTGGTCAACATCAGCGAGTATATTGGCCAGGGGTTTTCGCTTCCGTCCCGTGAACCTTTGCTTGTCGCGGTCTTCACGACCCGCAAGGTAAAAAGCATTTCCTATTTTCACCACATCGTCCCGGATGATTTGAATGCCGTGGCTTACCAGGTATTCGTATGCGTCTTTTGCTCCCCCTATGTGCTCATGGTTGCCCATCACGCCATACACACCAAGAGGGGCATGGAGTTCGCGCAATGTGACGCCAATGTTCTGCCGGATCACAGGCTCCAGATCCTCATCAAGGATGTCGCCGGCAAGGAAAATTATTTCCGGCTCCAGCTGCCTTACCCGGTCAACAATCCGCTGAAACTGGCCGTTGCCAATCAATGTGCCGAGGTGGATGTCAGACAGCAACACCGCATTCAGGCTTTCCATTCCGTTTGTTTCCTTATGCCACAGGTCTATCGACACATTACGCACAACCGGATTTCTGGCATTGATATGCCCCGCGATAAGCAGAGTTGTCACCAGCACCAGTGAGCCTGCAAAAACATACTGACGCACCTGTGGCATATTCTCTCTGATGAATGCCGGGAAAAACGGAATTACATGGTTAACCAGGCGGAGAAGGTCAAAGAACACCGCCAGCAGGAAGAAAAACAGCATGGCTGCCAGCCAGAAAGATCCTGTCCATACGAGCACATCACTGAAGGTACTCAGGTATACCCTTTCCATGAAACGGCCCGCAACATATGTGGCGGCAAGGGTCCAGAAAGCAAATGCGTAGACAGGTTTGAGCCCGCCCTGGGCTGGCAGGGCCTGCAAGCCTCTTGTATAAATATAGTAGTTGACAAGCGCATACACGGTCAGGACAACGGAAAAGAATATCACAAAAGCCATTTTGCCATTCATAAGTTACTAATAATGCAGATACGTGATTTCAGCAGCCATATTATGATTGACTGCAACTGAAAGCCAGACAATGGATAAATACC
>PWRF01000113.1 GCA_003556325.1 Bacteroidales bacterium
ATGGGAAGCGGCATGACCCCTCCTGAGCTGGGCTTCGTGCTCCAGAACAGAGGCGAAGGCTTCACACTCGAAGCGGGCCATTTCAACTCCTACGAGCCGGGCAAGCGGCCTTTCCACACCATCATCCCCGGCTTTATCACAAAAGACGGCCAACCCTACATCAGTTTTGGTGTCATGGGCGGCGGCATGCAGCCCCAGGGCCAGGCACAGATGGTCATCAACATGATCGATTTCGGCATGAACCTGCAAGAAGCCGGAGATGCTCCCAGGATACAGCATGTAGGTTCTTCAGAGCCCACCGGGCAGCAAATGACAAACGGCGGTACAGTACTGCTGGAATCCGGTTTCCCTTACGAGACCATCCGTGAACTCATGGAAAAAGGGCATACCGTCCAATGGGCTAACGGACCTTTTGGTGGTTACCAGGCCATCAGGTGGGACGCGGAGCAAGGCGTATTTTACGGGGCTTCGGAGTCGAGGAAGGACGGCCAGGCGGCAGGTTATTAGATGTGAAGGCGCACACTCGGCAGTGAGCGTATGAAGTAAGAAGGTACAGGCTTAGGTTTTTGTCATTCCAAACGATGCAGACCATCTATTTAGTTACCGGTTAAAGCCTTCGCATAGCCGGACATTTCGATTTTTTTGATTTTATAAAAAAAACTAACACCATGAAACAGCAAAAACCAGAAAAAGCTTATGAGAACGCACAGTTTCTCAAATCACCCTATGCCAGGGAGCTAAGGATTTTGTCAGAGTATCTCGAACCGAAGTCGAGATTGCGCAGGAACAAGGTGCAGGATACGGTGGTATTTTTCGGGTCGGCGCGTATCAAGTCCATGGAAGAAGCCAGGAAACACATGGACGATCTCAAGGCGACAGGAGAAAAGGACCAGGAAGCATTGCGCATTGCCAGTCGCGACCTGGAAAATGCCAGGTATTACGAAGACGCCATGGAGCTGGCACGAAGGCTCACCAGCTGGGCAAAAAAAAGATACACACCGCACAGCAGGTTCATAGTCACCACCGGTGGCGGTCCGGGTATCATGGAGGCTGCAAACCGCGGTGCCAGGATGGCTGGCGGCAAAACAACCGGATTCAATATCAGCCTCCCTTTTGAGCAGGAACCTAACCTTTTTATTGACGAAGAGCTAAACTTTGAGTTTCATTACTTTTTTATGAGAAAGCTTTGGCTGGTATTTATGGCGAAGGCTTTTGTCATTTTTCCGGGGGGCTTTGGCACTCTTGACGAGTTTATGGAGGTGCTGACCCTGGTGCAGACCGGAAAGATAAAGAAGGAGCTGAAGATCATCCTGTATGACAGGCAGTTCTGGGAGCAGGTGATCAACATCCCAAGGCTGGCAGAGCTCGGCACGATCAGCGAAAAGGATCTGAAGCTATTTACCTGGTGCGACAGCGTTGACCAGATGGAAGACGAGCTTATTCCGCACCTGAAAAAGGTGGAAAAAAAGAGCCGCTTGCTGCGGTAATCTTCATCCGTTATTCATACCGGAGCGATATGGAAGGGTTCATGGAAGCCGTTCGGATCACCCTGTAGGTGATGCTGCCTACTGCGATCACCACCGCTATGACAAATCCCAGCAGGAAATCCTGCGGCCGCATACTGATACGGTATGGATAGTTCTGCAACCAGTTGCTTGCAACCCAATATACGAGGGGCCAGGCAATAATCGTAGCCATGGCGACAAGTGTCAGTACCTCCCTGGCCACCATGGCCCATATCGTGGAAACCCCGGCACCAAAGGTCTTTCTGATACCTATTTCCTTGATCCGCTGTTGCAGCGAAAAGGCGGTCAGGCCGTATAATCCCATGGATGCAATGAAAATGGCCAGGATGGTAAAGATCACAGACAGGCGTGCATTTTGCCGTTCTTCACGGTACAGGCGGTTGAAGTCCTCATCCATGAATAAGTACAACATGGGCTGGTGCGCGGCAAAGCTGTCCCAGAGCGCTTCGGTCTCCCTCAGCACGGTGCGCAGCATATGTCCTTCATAGCGAATGCTTACATAGCCCCAATGCATGCCTTCCTGCTTGAACATCACGATGGCCGGGGCGATATCATTCCTTAAGGATTCAAAGTGAAAGTCTTTGAGGATACCAATCACGGGGTAGCCGGGAGGGCCATGGCCGTGGTTGATCATGCGTGTGGAGAATGGGTCGTCGATGCCCAGGTTGCGCACGGCACGCTCATTGATCAAACAGGCCTCCCGATCGGTAGGCATCTCCGGATCAAAATAGCGACCCTCTGCGACTTCAATACCAAAGGTTTCCAGGTAATCGTAATCGGCAAATGTGCTATTCAGCAGAAACGTTTCATCACTCCTGCCCGGCAGCGTGTAGCTGTTGCTGTTGGGAGCCCGTCCGGGCACCGTAGTGGAAGCCGACACACTCAGCACGCCGGGGATCCCCTGCAGTTCCGTTTTGAATGCATCCACCTGTGGACCGAGCACATAGGCCCTTCTCAGCACGAGGATGTTTTCCTTATCAAAACCCAGGTCTTTATTCACCATATAGACCAGCTGCCGGTACATGATCACGGAGCCGGTGATCAGCATGATGGAGATCACAAACTGCAACACGGTGAGTCCCATTCGGATTTTGATGTTTTGCTTGCCGCTGTTTTTTCCTTTCAATA
>PWRF01000334.1 GCA_003556325.1 Bacteroidales bacterium
ATTCGCAGCAGGGTTTCGATCATCGAAAGCGTAAAAGCTTTGGCGCCGTACCCGTAAATGGCCATGTTGGCCTTTTCTGTCTTGAAAAGCTCTTCGGAGACAGTGGCTGCAGGCATATAATCGCGCACCAGGGTACAAAATGCATCTTCGGCATCCCGGTAATGGTTTTCGTTGGCCCAGAGGGTATCATCCGCGTCAAAAGCAATGACCTGGATACATTTCATCTGTCTGCAATTTTTCAACTGGTAGGGAGCTTAGAATCGTCCTATGATCCAAAAAATTTTAATGCCTCGTAAACCAGAAAGGCAGGCCATACGACGGCCTTAAGAACACCCAGAAGGCCCGCCCAGAAGCCTGTCGCAACGGAAATAAAATAAATCAGTGCGCCTATGAAGCCCAGCCCGTAAACTGCTCCAGCAGTGCTGTTTCCATGTTTTTCTTTTGCCATGATGTTGTCGGGTTAAAGGAATAATGAACTACCACCCAAAGATAAGTAAATACGGTTTTCCACCGAAACAGTTAAACCAAAATAATCGTGATGCAAAAAACTAACCATGTTCTTTCATGAGAGATCATGAAAATGAAAGGATAATGCCTCACTTGTCAGGCAGTTGAACAGGCACGATATCCAATTGCTTCCAGTTTAATAATAAACAAGTCCTTCGCGAATGGCATACTTAACCAGGCCTACGATGGATTTGGCATTGGTTTTTGCCAGGATGTTTTTTCGGTGGGTTTCTACTGTACGCTCACTAATATGAAGTTTTTCAGCAATCTCCAGGGTGGAAAACTCCCTGGCGATCAGTGATACAATCTGTATTTCACGCTTCGAAAGCTTATTCTTGTTAAAACTGTCAAAATCTTCAAAGCTTTCTATGTACCCGATCTTGTCCATCACTATCTTCTGAATGTCCTTGGCCAGATAATTCTCACCATTTGACACCATTCTGATAGCTGTCACCAATTCTTTGATGTTGGCAGACTTTAATATGTATCCATTGACACCGCTGTGTACCATTTTCTGTATGTATATCGGGTCTTCATACATGGTTAGTGCCAGAATTTTAGCCTGGGGGTTGTTCTCCTTGATAAGATGGGTAAGCTCGATGCCCGACATTTCGGGCATGTTTACATCCACTAACATCACATCCGGTTGAATATCTTCCGCTACTGAAAAATATTCTGACGCCGAACATGCATAACCGATCACATTCAGATCCGGCTTTTCGTTCAATATGGATATAAGCCCTTCCAGAAAAAGCTTATGGTCATCCACTAAAAAAAGATCTATTGTTGCCATTTTTATTTGATCAGGTGTCATTTATTCTAAAAAGGATTTATGACTGTTGCATATTAGATTTTAAGCACGGCAGATTTTGTCTGGCTTTCTTTTGTAAGCGGCAAAATGATGGTTATGATCGTACCTCTGCCTATCATACTGTCTACAAAAAAACTGCCATTGAGTCCCAGGATACGCGATTCGGCGTTTTGCAAACCCAACCCCCCGGAACCCGGGTCTTTGGTATTGAACCCAACACCATTGTCCTCAAGCATCACGGTAATATCGTGCTTGCTTTGTAATAACTCCAGGTTAATCTCAGTGGCTCCCGCATGTTTTATGATGTTGTTCACCACCTCCTGGATCGTTCTGTAAAGGGCATGCTGTATAAAAGGTTCCAGCGATCCGTTTAATCCGTTGACATTAAATTGTACTTCGTACTTTTTCAGGTGCTTGATCCTGGTAACCAAATCCTTGATTGCTGCCTCAAACCCCTTTTCCAGGAGTACCATCGGCGCCAGGTTCTGAGAAATATACTTCATCTCGTAGAGAGTATCGTCCAGGTTACAGACAGTTTTCTGCAGCAGGTCGCGTTGTCTTTGCATGCTTAAGCTGTCATCCTCAAGAATGTTTGTCACATTCATTTTGGAGATGGAAAGAAGGGGTCCCAGTCCGTCGTGCAATTCAAACGCAATACGTTTCCTCTCCTGAACTTCTGCCTGCAGCACGGCTTTTGTCAGCTCTGCAGAATGCTGCAGCTTGTCCTCATACAACCTGTTCCTTTGTTGCTGCTTCATTTTGTTTACATACAGAAGGTATGAAAAGGAGAGAATTACAATGATACCTATTCCCAATATAATGGATAATGTCAGTGCATTTCTCCTCTTTACCAGATCCAGTTCCTGCTCCTGAATCTTCATCTGCTGTATTTCTTTCTCGCGGTTTAACTGATCAATCTCCAGGTTGTATACCTGGTAAAGCTGGGCAATTTCCATCAAACTGTCTTTCTGGACCTGTGATAGCTGATTATATTCAAAAGCCTTCCTGAACTCGCTTTTCTGGTAATATATATTTGCCAGCACCTCGTTTGCCTCGTACTCAAGCATCGCGTTCCCGATGTTTAAGGCAATATCTTTTGCTTCGTTCACATAGTGTAAGGCAGAATCCAGGTTGTCTAACCTGAGATAGTTGCGGGCCAGCCCCAAACGGGAAGAGGACAACCCCTGCATGAAATTTATGCTGGTGGCAGTGGAATCCGCTTTATGAAAATAGGAAATAGCATCCTTGTATTGGTCCATCTCGTAATACAGCAGTGCTGTATTCTGATAAAAAAGTGTCAGGTTGAAAGAGTTGTTCGTTTCAATACCCAGCC
>PWRF01000225.1 GCA_003556325.1 Bacteroidales bacterium
CCCGGGATCACCGCCTATGGCATCAAAGCTGCCGGATACGTTAACATGCAGTTCCTCGTGATCTTCCATTACATTATATCCAGTGGCATGGTATGAGAAACTGCCCGAAACACGATTGGAGGATGACTGATCAAAGGTGATGGTGCCTTCCTCTGCCTCAAAGAAATATATCACAGGCATTTCGTCGCCCTCTATGTTAATGTTTAGCCGGGACACAAATGCATCCTCAAGGAAGCTTCCCGCCTCTGTTTCATCATGATATTCGATGGGATATGTGCCGGTTCCCGGCCGGTCACCAGACTTAATAAACATCAGGTTCATGCTGATTTCTTCATTATTCTCCGGGATCATACTCAGCACGAAAAGATCCTCATCAAATTCCGGATCATAATAGGCAGCGAACACCGCCTCTCCTTCTGCGTCAAATTCCACGTCTCCTTCAACCGTAAATGAATAACCCGACACATCCGGGTCAGGTATGTCGTTGTCATCATTATCATCATCGCAGGCAGTTGCTGCAAACAGGAAAAATACTGCCAGAAAGCTTACAATTTTGGTGCTTTTCATAAATTCGGTTTTTTTGGTTTATAGATTTTGACTCTAATATCCCTACAACTAACATATTAAAATGTTTGAATAAACTTTTTTATATATTACAAGTATTTAGGATAGATATGAAGGGGGGGGTAGAAGATTGAGGCTGAGCTTTAGTGAGTTCCGGAGCTGCAGGTCCCGGGAGTTTACGATTCGGGATATCCCGAATGCGAAGCGAATCCGGATAAGCCCCGGGAGATTACGATTCGCAATTATGATCAGCGGCTGCCCTGATAAACCATTGGCATACAGAGCTTGAAACAGCATAAAAAAAAGCCCCGTCGTTGCGGGGCTTTTGCTGGTTGACCGACCAGGATTCGAACCTGGACAGACAGCTCCAAAAACTGTAGTGCTACCGTTACACCATCGGTCAATCCTTTTCGGTTGCGAAATTAGAAATTTTTTTTTGAACTGCAAACCCGAAACGACAAAAAATACACAGGGGTTGCTATATAACTCCTTTTTTTACCTATTGTCCGGCAAAAGGATGCTCAGGCTGTGTATATGCAGGGGAACTCTGTAAATCTCACATCTGTGCTTGTATTTTTTAGCTGTTCAGGGGGGTGGTCCAGGTTTCATTCCCGCGGCCCGGGCGCTGCGGCTACTGTTTGCAGTTCATTATTTCATCCTTCAGTCAGGTGCGCGGTTACGGCCCTTCCAACCGGGTGCTGTAATCTCCAGTGCTTGGCGCCCTATTTCCGGTACCTGATGTCCATCGCCCGAAGCGGGACACCAGGCTTCTCATATCAGATGTTAAAAACCGGCATGTATGAAGCTTTTTTTCGTAATTTCGCATGCTGCCATCGATGGTATCAATGTATAAGTGTCATAACCTTGCTCAACGGGAAACGAACCATGAAAACTATGGATGAGATTTTATACAGGAAGTTCAACAACTATATGGGTTGGGGGCTTTTTGCCTTTGCCACGCTGATCTACTTGCTTACGCTGGAGCCGACAGTAAGTTTCTGGGACGCCGGTGAGCGTATTGCCGTCTCGTATAAGCTTCAGATAGGCCATCCTCCGGGAGCCCCTCTCTACCAGATGATGGCGCGCTTTTTTTCTTTGTTCGCTTTTGGTGACGTGTCGCGGGTGGCATTAATGATCAATGCCATGTCTGCGGTGATGGTCGGTCTTGCCGTGATGTTCCTGTTCTGGACGATCAACATCCTGGCGCGCAAACTGGTCGCTGCAGGAAAAGAACTGACACAAAACCAGGTTTTTGCTGTTTTTGGCAGCGGCCTGGTAGGCGCATTAACGCTAACTTTCAGTGACTCTTTCTGGTTTACTGCAGTCGAAGCAGAGGTGTATGTGACCTCCGCATTTCTTACTGCCTTTGTCTTTTGGGCCATGCTGAAATGGGAAGCCGCGGCGGATGAACCGGATTCGCATAAATGGCTGGTGCTGATATTTTATATCATCGGGTTGTCCATCGGTGTACACCTGCTTAACCTGCTGGCCATACCGGCAATTGTGTTCATATATTATTTCAGAAAATATACCCCCACAACGAAGGGGATTCTTGCTGCGGGAATCGTTGCTGTTCTGCTTCTTTACTTCGTCCAGTCGGTACTGATACCCGGCATACTGACGCTTGACTGGAGGTTTGAAAGGTTTTTTGTAAACGCCATTGGCCTTCCTTTCCATAGCGGAACTGTCATTTTCTTTGTGCTGCTCATTGCGGGCATTGTGTACACCCTGTATTACACGCAAAAGCGCAAGATGGTGGTATGGAACACCATACTTCTGGCCTTTACTTTCATTGTCATCGGGTATTCCTCCTTTTTCATGCTGGTGATACGGTCGAACGCACAGGTGCCTATCAATGAAAATGCCCCCAAGGATGCCCTTGCCATGAAGGCCTATCTTGGACGTGAACAGTATGGTGACTGGCCGTTGCTTCATGGTCCCTACTATAATGCCCCTGTTGTGGATGTAGAAGACGGGGTGCCGGTATGGGGCAAAAACCGCGAAACGGGCAGGTACGAGATCATCAACCCCAGGGAGAACCTTGAACCGGTTTATGACC